>PMVZ01000274.1 GCA_003166375.1 Acidimicrobiaceae bacterium
GCGGGCATCAAGCTCACCTCGGTGGCATCGAGGGCGTGGAGCGCGTCCTCTCGAGAGATCATCGAGGCCCTCATCAGTGGGGTCCGGGACCCCGCTGTCCTCGCCCAGCTGGCCAAGGGCAGGATGCGCGCGAAGATCGCGAACCTCGAAGAGGCGCTGTCGGGTCACTTCGGTTCTCATCACGCGATCGTCTGTCGTCAGATCATCGACCACATCGACCTTCTCGACCGCGCGATCGCCGCACTCACCGAGGAGGTCACGACTCGGCGCGCCGGCGAGCCACGAGTCCGCAGGAAAGCGACGACCGGCGGGCACCCTGAAGGGTGCGCAGTGGCTGCGACGTGCGCTCATCGAATCGGCCCGTGCCGCAGCGCGCACGAAGGGCACCTACCTCTCGGCGCAGTACACGCGCATCGCACGCCGACGAGGCGCGAACTCGATGCTCTTTGCGGTCTGGCATCTGCTGAGCACGGGTGCCTTGTACGACGACCCGGGCGCGGACTACTTCGAGCGCCGTCATGATCCAGCTGTCGAGGCGAAGCGACTCGCACGGCGGATCGAAGCGCTCGGTTACGCGGTCA
This sequence comes from Acidimicrobiaceae bacterium, assembly GCA_003166375.1. Taxonomy (GTDB): domain Bacteria; phylum Actinomycetota; class Acidimicrobiia; order Acidimicrobiales; family Bog-793; genus Fen-455. The sequence goes on from PMVZ01000274.1 coordinate 582, forward strand.
GCCTCATCGAGAAGGCGGCATAGCTCCACCGCTGTCGGACAACTTCAGTTCACGTGGCGACCGGACCCTCGAAGCGCGCGCCCATGTCGGTGCTGCGGTAAGGCATTTCACCCCAGGTGTGCTGCGTGGACGCCCCTTGTTGTGAGCCCACTAGCACCTCTCACCTGACCTTTCGTTCTGCCGACGAAGCGGCTCCGATGGCGTGCGCCTAAAAAGCGCCTAAAACGAGTCAACCAGGCGGATGCGCGTGAGACTCAGCAGCAAGCGCCGAACCGAAGCAGTCGAACGGCTCGCATCCTTCGACCTCGCTATTCCAGCAACCGGCTGCGCAGGGCTCCGACCACGTCAGCGCCGACGCCGATTCCAACGAGGTACTTCTCGATTGACCCGTAACTGCTCCGAACGCCTTCGAGGAGAAAGATCAGGCTCTGCGGTGACGCGGTCAAGAGCGAGTTCGGCAGCGCCTCGATGTCCGCGGCAACCTTGGTGTCATTCACTTTCGCCCACGTCAACCAGGGCTCAAGTGCTCGATCGCTGAGCGCGTAGTCGGTCACGATCGTCTCGTCCGGAACGCCGAGCGATGCAAGCAGTATCGCGGCGACGATTCCCGTACGATCCCTGCCGGCTGCGCAGTGGAAGACGACAGCATGGTCGCACTCCGCAATGGTCCTCAGGCACCTGGCGACCGAATCGCCGCACGCAACAGCGATGCTCAAGTACATCTCGCCCTGCGGTGGATCGGGGCGACCGACTTCGAACGGTCGGAAGGGCAACGCTTCCTGTTCGAACAGCGGCACGTGGTGATAGTCCAGCTCACCAAGGTAGCCGGATCTCCCTTCGCTCTCGAGCTCCCTGGTCGAGCGCAGGTCGATGACCGTACGGACGCGAAGGCGTTGAAGCACAGCAAAATCCGCCGGGGTCAGCCGCAACGAGCCCGAGCGGAAGACGCAACCCCATCGGACCGTTCGCCCATCAGTCGTCAAGTAACCACCGAGATCACGGAAGTTGAAGCAAGATTCAAACGAGACATGCCGGTCCATCATCATTGCGATGCTACGCGGCAAGGCTCGTCGGACGCCACACTGGGANNCTTGTCGAGGTAAAGCCGAACGGTTTGGTTGTGGCGCTCTAGAGGTCGTGAGTCTCCGACACGAATCACCGTCGCACGGGTTTAGCCCTCTGTTGCTCGGGCGAGGCCACCCATGCGGATCGCGTCGAGTTTCGTAGCGGCCCACTCGTCCACCTCAGGGAAGAGATGCCTGTAGCGGTCGTAGGTGAACGCGACGCTGGAATGACCGGCACCGCCAAGGGAGCACGCGGCCAGGACACGCACGGAACTCGAGGCTACAGAAGCAGCTGATCTGCGCCGCGCCCGTCTGCCGTCACCGTTGAGCCAACAGAGCTGTAGGGCACCAAAACCTCGATCGCGCTGAAGGCATTCAGTGTGGGAACGCCGGCGTTTGGTCCGGGGAAGTTCCAAGACCTCGGAGCGCGGCTCGCTGCGAGGTGAGCCAGTGCCGGTGTGGACAAGGACATCGAGCTGATGGTGCTGCGCCACGAGGTCCGCGTGCTCAAGCGGCAGCTCCATGGNNCGACCCGCAGACCGAGCGATGCTCGCGCGCTCAGCCGAGTACTTCCAAGGTGGCGCTGGCGTTGTTTTCTCGTCACGCCCGATACCCTGCTCCGCTAGCATCGGGAGCTCTCGCGTCGCAAGTGGAAGCGTTGGCGAGCCCAGCGAGGTCCTGGACGTCCCCCGCTCGGCGATGAGATCGTCGAGCTCATCGTCTGGCTCGCCCCGAGAGAACCGGCGCTGGGGTTGTGTCCGCATCCAGGGCGAGCTTCGAGGCCTCGGAATTTCCCCGGACCAAACGCCGGCGTTCCCACACTGAATGCCTTCAGCGCGATCGAGGTTTTGGTGCCCTACACCTCGGGCGACGCCATCTCGAGCAGCTGCTCACGACCTACGTGAAGCACTACAACGAGGAGCGCCCGCACCGCAGCCTCGGGCTCGAACCCCGGGCGGGTCGGCACGCCTCAGAGCACTGAGCCCGGAGCCGGGCGAGATCGGACGCCGCGATCGCCTCGGCGGGCTCATCCACGAGTACTACCGGAAGGCCGCCTGAACCTTTCGATCGCGAACCGCCCGTCGGCGAGGTCCGCACAACCGGCGCCATCGGATTCACCGGGTTGGAATGCGGCCATGTTCTCGCTGCACATCTCTCCGCGGACCGGCGCGCCGATCAGTCCGTCATTGAAGTGAGCGCCATGGCCACGGAGGCTGACCGATCGTCAGGTGGCACCCTTCAGGAGGAGATGAGTTTGTGCACCCTTCAGGCACCTCCCCACAAATTTTGAGCTCCATTCAGGTCTTCTGGCTCTTGTGGCGCCGACCTTTGTGGCCTAGACCAATGTGGTCTAGACCAATGATATTCGCGCAATCCTCTTCCCATGTCCAGTGGGTTCCTAGCCACCTCGGAAGCTCACTGAAACAGCCGGCAGCTCGCCGGCAAGGAGGCAAACATGAGGTCGGCCACGGCCGGTCCTGCGCCGGTGCCCACCGGTACTGACGAGCAATTGAGCAGGCAGTACCCGAAGTACTACGTCGTAAAGGGCCACCTGGCGCACATCTTGGCGCAGCTGGCCCCCGGCGAGCCGTTGCCGGCCGAGCGCGCCTTGGCCGAGCGATTTTCGACCAGTCGGACCACCATCCGCCAGGCACTTCGAGAACTGGCGATCGAGGGGCGCCTGGTGCGGAGGCGCGGCCGCGGTACTTTTGCCGCGCTGCCCAAGATGGCTCAGCGGCTCCAGCTGACGAGCTACACCGAGGACATGCGCCGCCTGGGGCTCGTCCCGCGCTCGCTGTTGCTGTCCGTGAGCCAGGTCCGTGCCGACGAGGAGATGGCCTCGCGCCTCGACGTGCGCTTGCGGGCGCGCGTCCTGCGCATCGAGCGCCTGCGGATGGCGAACGAGGAGCCCACGGCCATCGAGACCACCCACCTGGATGCCGCTCGGTTCCCGGGCCTGGCCAAGCGGATGGGCGACTCCGTCTCGCTTTACGCCTTGCTGGCTAGCGAGTATGGCGTGCACCTAGCCGAGGCGGAAGAGACGATCGAGACAGTGCCGGCGGCGCCTCGGGAGGCTGAGCTCCTGGATACCACCGTTGGCTACCCGATGCTCCTGCTCTCCCGCCACAGCCGCGACACCTGCGGGCGTCCCGTTGAGTTCGCCCTCTCGTTCTATCGCGGGGACCGGTACAAGTTTGTTACCCGGCTACGGCCACCGACGGCCCCGACCGCCGGAGCCGGCTGAACGTGGCAGTAATTGTTGTGGTTTGCTTCTTAGCTGAAGAGGAAGGGGCTCTTTGCGCAACGGTGCGGCACCTGGCTTGGACAGTGCTACCAGACCTGGGGGTGACAGGGCGTTGAGTGGCCGCGAGGGTGTCAGTGCCACTGACGTCTTTGCCGTTGCTGCTCACGTGTTGGAGCGACTGGCGAACGAACAACTGCCGGTTTTGGGTCGGGCGGGCGAGCTCCTGGCCGGCAGGCTGATGGCCGGGGGCGACATCTACGTCTTCGGTACCGGGCATTCGCGCGTGGTCGCCATGGAGCTGGCCGGACGGGCCGGCGGGCTGGCCGGAGTGAAGGAGCTGGTGTAGGGCGCCAAAAGGTCGATCGGGCCCTTGAGCTGGCTCTCTTCGGCGCCGTCAACCATCATCTGCCATGGGCCTCCGTCTCTGCTATCTCGTCGCGTGCCGCGTTCTTGAGATGCTGGGATCCCGCCGACGGACAGCTTTGGACAAGGACATCGAGCTGATGGTGCTTCGCCACGAGGTCCGCTTGCTCAAGCGGCAGCTCCATGGCCGCGTGCGCTACCGACCCGCAGACCGAGCGATCCTTGCTGCGCTCAGCCGAGTACTTCCAAGGTGGCGCTGGCGTTG
>PMVZ01000207.1 GCA_003166375.1 Acidimicrobiaceae bacterium
ACCCCCGGACACGGTCTTCAGGTGAACATGAGATGGAACTGATCGGCAAGGCGGGTCGCAGTAGCGGCCTACTCCGACCTAACGGGCGACGAGCTGGCGGAGCGAATCCCGGTGCGCCGTCCATAACTTTTTGCGACTGACCCGAGCATTTCGCGGCTGCCCGTCCTTACAGTTCCGGCCCTCGGTTCAGAGTGATACCGACAGCGACAGATGTCACCTCAGGGCGCTGCCTTCGCGTCGCGTGGGTGAGCCTCATTGCCGTGTTGACAGCAGCCTGGGCGAGGCGGCGCTGGTTGAGCGCTTCGATGCTCCTCGCCGTAGCTTTCGAGCCGAGGGGTCGGGGGTCGTCGTTGATGCTCCACCGTTCCCGGTACGCGGCGATCGTCTTCACGGCCTCGATCCAGCGTTCTGCGGAGAGCGGGTCGCAAGGTCGGGCACCGAGCTGCCGCAGCCAGAGCGGGTTCTGATCAATGGCACGTTCGGCGAGCTCGCGTGCCCGGCGTTGCAACGCCTCGGCTCGCTCTTGCAGACCCCGGGCCATGTCGGTGTCGGTGACACCCACCGCTTGTGGGATCAGGCCTGCGATGAGGTTCTTGCCCGCCCGCCGTCTGGATCCGGCGGCCTGTGCCCATCGGTCGACTCGGCCGCGGATCACCGCCGCAAGGTCGTCGGCGTCATCGAACGAACGAGCTGCCACGAGCCTGGGCAAGGTCTCTTGCACGTCGAGACCGTGCGCCTCAGCGTCTCGGACAGCTGCGAACAGTGGGCCGTAGGCAGGGCTTTGGCGGATCTCCTCGAGGCGTTCACCTCCGAGTCCTGAGTGGCCCAGCAACTCCTCGAAGCGATGCTCTTGAGCGACTTGGGCCAAGGTCTCGTACTCGGCGGCCAGGACCTTGAAGTCCTCCGCCTGGAGTTGTGCCCTCTCGATGCTCTCGTGCGCGGAGAGGTCCGAACCTTGGTTCGTCAACACGCCGGCGAGCACGTCTCGAGCGGTCCGTTGTGAGATCGCAGGTTCGTGACCGGTGGCCGGGTCGGGATCGAACGATGTGTCGACATAGAGGCTGTTGGACTCGCGGCCTCTTGTCGCGGAGACGTAGAGCACTTCTCGAGTCGTCGCCGGGGCGACGAGGGCATGCGCGGTGTCTGTTGTTCGGCCCTGGCTGCGATACGCGGTCGTGGCGTAAGCGAGCTCCACGTGCTGAGCGACGTAATCGGCGGGAAGCGAGACCTCGCCGCCACCGTTCCCACGGCGCAGCGCCATGCTCCCGTCAGGGTTGGTGGCGGTCACCAACCAGCGGTCGCCGTTTTTCACCCAGGTCCTGCCGGTCGTGACGAGCCGGTTGTTCTGACGGGTGACGACCTCGTCGCCTACTCCTGCGGTCTGGCCATCAGCTATCAGTAGTCCCTCTTAACCCCGTCCGGCTAGGTTCGCCATCTCCTGACGGCAAGCACCGTAAGCCCGAGCAAGATGCCGGCCAGGACGAGGAAGATGCCGCTCTCTGCACCAGCCGTTTTGGCACTCCTCGCCGACCGGAAGGGGCACGATCTATGTATAGGGCTCGGTCGCCCTGCCTGGAGTAGTGCTCACCTTCCGATGGCTCGGGGATCAGCTTTGCTCATGAGAAAGCTGATCCAGTTCCATTAGCCTGGATCTCCAAGTGCGTCCTATATAGGAGGGCTCATCGGGATCACTCCGAGAGGAGGGACGCCATGACTGCCCGAGTCGCCTTCGACGGCGCGGACCTGCAAGGCCCGCCAACTTGGTCGCGCCGTGACCAGAAGGAGTGTGAGCCCACTTCTGTTCACCGTCACCGAGGCGGCCGAGATCCTCGGCATGGGGCGGTCCACTCTGTACTCCGCGATCAAGTCCGGATCGTGTCCCCTCGCCGTGACCCGGATCGGAAAGCAGATCCGTATCCCGCGCGCGGCGCTGGAGCGCCTTGCGGGAGACGGGGGATCGTCAGATGGACCCGCCCACGACGATCACGCCTTCTTGCGTGAGTCTTGCCCGACTTGTGGCCGACAATCGTCGAGCAGGCGGCCCACGAACTCAGCAGCCTTCTGGTCCTCCTCGGTCACGGCGTCTGTGTAGTGGCGGGCCATGTGCACCGTCGCCCAGCCGAGGCGGGCTTGCTTCTGGCGTTCGGAGACGACCGAGTCGAGGACGGTGGCCTGGAAATGACAGAGCGAGTGCAGATGGACGTCACTTGCCACCTTGGCCCTGTTCCGCAGGCTTGCGAAGGCGTGGCTCATCACGTCGGGATAAGGGGGCGTCGTACCGCCCGGCTCGAAGGAGAAGACGAAGCTCTTGTGTTCCAGCGTGGTCTCACACATCTCGGCGAGCTGCCTTTGTTCGTCTTGCAGAACGGCAAGGACCTCGACCGTGCCGGTGTCGATGCTGAGGCGACGGACACTCGCTCCCGTCTTCGGGCCCTTCACGATCGCCCCGCCACGCGAGGTCACGATCGACTCGTCGATCGTGATCGTCCTGGCGGCGAAATCGACGTCGTACCAACGGAGCGCGCAGGCTTCGCCCCTTCTCACCCCGGTTGCCGTCACGACGCGGACGAACGCCGCCACCCGTGGGTCCTCCTCGGCGCACGCGCGAAGCAATGCTGCGACCTCGGTGGCCTCGGGCGCCCGCACGACGCGGTCCGCGTCCATCGACCAGCTCGGCAGCTCTGTCTCGGCGACAGGGTTCGGAAGAACTCCTCCACTCCAGCGCCGGGCGAGACGGCAGGTGCGGTTCAAGATCGCCCGCGTCTGTCGCACGCTGGCCTCTGCAAGGCCATCGGCCTTGAGCTTGCGGAAGAAGCGCTCGAAGTCATAGGCGCTGAGCTCGGAGATCTTGCGACGCCCGATCGAGTGCTCGACGTGAACCTGCCAGATGCTCTCGTAGCGGCGCGTCGTCGATGGCGAGAGGTCCTGCCAACCGTTCAGCTTCCATGCGTCGAAGGCGGCGTTCAAAGTGGTGCTCGACGCCCAGATGTTTTCGGGATCGGCCTTATTTTCCTTGTCTTGCTCGACTTCGCTTACGAGAGCGGCGAGAGCGCGCTGTGCGGAACGCTTGTTGCCGATGAAGCGCTCGTAGCGGTGCTTAACCCGTCCGGACGGGTCGCGACCGACGTAGACGCGCAGTTCGTAAACGTCGGGCGCCTTCACCAGCCGCAGGCTTCCCGCCACTCGCTTCCTCGGAACATTGTTGGGTGGAATGTTGGGTGGGACCTTAGCAGGTCGGAGTGCCTTCTAAAGAATTGTCCTCCGAGCTGTGGTTTAATCGGTGGGCCCGGCAGGGATCGAACCTGCGACCAAGGGATTATGAGTCCCCTGCTCTGACCACTGAGCTACGGGCCCTTCCTGGAACCGTGGTTTGACGCGCCACTACTTGCCCTAACTGTGCCCTCGGATGCTACGCCGAGGACAGCGAGCGCGAAGCCGTTGAGTGGCTCGCGCCCTGTTGGCTCTGCAACCGGGTTAGGCCGCTCCGTCTCGACGGTGCGACCCGGCTCCGGCTCGCCCTGTGTCAGGCCCCCGCGACTGGCGCGATGCCCAGAAGGGTGGACACGGTCGGCTTGTGCTCCGGCTAGGGACATGGCCGGCGATTGGTTAACATCCGCCCGTGCGACATGGAGGCGATGACGGTCACCTAGGGGACCGGTCCGACTGGCGTCTCGTCCTTTGGTGCGCATGTGCGGTGGGTTCGCTCGTGCTCGTCGGCCTGCTCTATCTGTCGTCTGTGCATTCCTATCCCGGGAGCTCGGACGGGGCCAGTGTGGTTCTCGAGGGAAAGGCCTTGATCGGGAATCTCACTCTTACCCACTGGGCCCTCTCCCTCGACTCGTTCTGGTTGGTTGACGCGCCGGTTTACGCAGTTGCCGTCCTCATTGGTGGGGTCCATCCGCAACTACTGCACCTTGTGCCGGCGATCATTGCTGTCGGCGTCATCGGGGTCGGCGCATGGATCGCGCAGCGCGGTCGAGGTCGATGGACCGGCTTTCTCGCGGCAGGAACTGTCGTAGTGCTTCTCGGTTTGCCGACGCATGCCTTCGCTCAGTTCTTCCTCATTGGCCCATTCCATGTGACGACAACGCTTTGGTGCCTTGTCGCCTTCGTGGCTTTGAGAAGGGCCCGTTTCGGCTGGGGTTGGCTGCTGGCGGTTTGTTTCCTCGCGGCCGGCTTGCTCGGAGACCTTCTGACCGGGATCCTTGGGGTAGCACCGATTGGCCTGGCGGGGATAGCTGCCGCGCTCCGGGCTCGGCGATGGAGAACGGGTGCTCCTGCGCTCACAGCCGCGCTGGGCAGCCTCGTGCTCGCCGAAGCTGTGCGCCGGATCGCTTGGGCGATCGGTACCTACACGATCGGCCCGGCGAATCCTCGGGCGGACTTCCATCAGATGTTTCACAACATCATTCACGTCGCCACCTGGGGAGCGGCTTTGGAGGGTGTCGGGTCTCAGCCGTTCGGTTCGCCGGGAGTGCCACCGGTCCTCGGGGTTGCACATGTGGTCGGGCTGGGCCTGGGCGTGGCGGCGGTCGTTGTGGGGCTTGTCGCGATCGTCCGCTCGATCGTCCGCTCGATCCTGACCGGCGAAGAGGCACCGGCATCAGACGAGGTCGCTGGCTCGGATCGCCGGGAGACCGCCTGGTTCGAGGACGTGCTCGTTTTCGGCTTCCTCGGCGGCTGCGCCACCTTCGTGTGGTTCTCCTTCTCGTCGGTGGCCCCTTTCGGCCGTTACCTTACAGCGGCGGTGATCTTCGGCTCGACCCTCGGTGCTCGCCTCGCGGGAAGAATCGCGGAACGTGCGAAGGATGGATGGGCGAGAGTTGCTCTCGCCGGAGTCGCCGGTCTCGCGGTCCTTGGCTACGCGACGACCTTCGTGAACACCCTCACGACTCCGTCTCCGACGCAACCCGCCGTGAGCTTGGCTGCCTATCTGAAGCAGCACCATCTCACCAAAGGCATCGGCGACTACTGGAGCGCGTCGATTGTGACGGTCGAGTCCTCCGACGGAGTTGTTGTCCGCCCGGTCGTCGCCCTTGCCGGCAGTCAGCATCTCGTCCGATACACGAGGCTGTCGAGCTCGTCCTGGTACGGGGGAGGCTTCGAGTTCCTCGTCTACAACGCGACCGCACCCTGGGCAGGCGTCGACGCCCAGTCAGCTAAGGCATCCTTTGGGCCGCCGCAACGCGTAGCAGCTGTCGGTCCGTACCACGTGCTGACCTGGGCACACGACCTCACACTCCGGGGTGACGGCACTTATGTGCCCCAGCCGCGGGCAAACCGATAGCGAGCCTGCTCGTCGCAGCTTCGAGGCCAGGGCACTCGACGATGCGCTTGCCGTCGCAAGACCTTGCAGTCCCGGTGTGCAGCTCCGGGGGAGAGACTCGAACTCTCAACCACACGATTAACAGTCGCGTGCTCTGCCGATTGAGCTACCCCGGAAGTCAGCGCGAAGCCTATACGGGCTGACGGTCGTCGACGCGCCTGCCCGATGGCCTCGTCAGACACCCGGCCGGACGCTGCGGCGGACGTCACTTCGAAGATCGCGACGGACGTGTGGCCTCTCGGTCGACGACCCGTGGGCACCTCGCACTGGCGAAGCTCCCACGTGCGATGTAAGAAAGGCGGATGCGGTTCAGGACCGGGTTCGTCGTGGGGTGCGCAGCTGGCTATTACCTGACTCAGAAGGCGCGTCGGCTCCGGGCACCGACTGTGAGCCGCGGCCAGCTCGCTTCCCCAACGTCGGACTGGCTACGGTACAGCGGCCCGAATGTGCGCGCGGCTGAGCTGAAGGCCGAAAAGGTACTCGCGCTGGGCGACCTGGCTCGGGAAAGAGCAAGCGACCTGCTGCGCGGCCCGGCCGGGAACCTTGCACGCGAACGAGTGATCGCTCTTTTCGAGGGCGCCATCTCGCCTGAACGCGCGGAGGCGACAAGAAGGAGCTGAGTCCGATCGCTCGGCTTCAGTCGCCTTCCACGTAGTCCCGAAGCGGGCGCGACACCATTGGGTGACGCAGCTTCGCGAGCGTCTTCATCTCGATCTGGCGAATACGCTCCCGGGTGACCCCGAAGATCTGCCCTACCTCCTCGAGGGTCCGGATCCGGCCATCGTCCAGGCCGAAACGAAGCCTCACCACTTCTTGCTCGCGCTCGCTCAATTCGGAAAGGGCCCGTTTCACCGCCTCGTTCAGCAGCATTCGCGTGGCTGCGTCGACCGGCACCTCGGCAGTGTGATCTTCGATGAGGTCCGAGAGGCTGAAGTCCTCCTCCTCGCTGATCGGTTGTTCCAGGGAGATCGTGTCCTGGCTGATCCGCTGGAGCTCGCGCACCCTTTCGACGGCGAACTGTGTCCGAGCTGAGACCTCCTCGACCGTTGGCTCACGGCCGAGCTCCTGGGACAGTTGGCGCTGGGTGCGCACGATCTTGTTGATCGTCTCGACCATGTGGACCGGGATCCGGATCGTGCGGGCCTGGTCGGCGACTGCCCGGGTGATGGCCTGGCGAATCCACCACGTAGCGTACGTGGAGAACTTGAAGCCGCGGCGATAGTCGAATTTCTCGACGGCGCGCATGAGCCCGAGATTGCCTTCCTGGATGAGGTCCAAGAACGCCATGCCGCGATTGCGATAACGCTTCGCGATCGAGACCACTAGTCGCAGGTTTGCCTCGATGAGGAGATCCTTGGCTTCCGAGCCTTCGTGGATCGCCCTTTCGGCGGCTCGGCGCTCCTCGAAGGGAATCTTGTCGAAGGTCCCTGACGCCCTCCGGGCGGCCAGTTCTGCAGCCGCCTCCTGGCCGGCCTCGATCTTCCGCGCACAGAGAACCTCGAGCTCGGGCGACAGCAGCGATACGCGCCCGATCTCCTTCAAGTAGGCGCGAACGGGGTCAGTTGCCTGGGCATCGCCGTTCCCGCCCCCGAGTGACATCGGCATCGAGACGACACGAGGGCGAGGCCTGGGGAGTGTCGCGCCGTTCCCGCCAGCGCCGTCGTGCAACAGCGCGTCGGCTTCGATGCGGTCGAGCTCTGCCAGGGGTGGCTCGGCTGGTGCAGGCTCGCCGACCCCCGCGGCGCCGTTGGTCGCGCCGGTGCCAGCTGTGGAGCCTGTGACTCCCGACTCGGGGGCCTGTTCGGTCGTGCCGGTCATCTTGCCTCCAGATAGCGCTGCAACAGCCACGCTACCAATCGATTCGCAGCCTCACTCACGGCAGGTGAAGTCCTATCGGCCGTTCCCGGCTCCTGCATGAGCTCCAGCTCGGACTTCAACCAGGTAATGGCGGCACCAGCCGCAGCGAGCCGGGTCGCGTCGTCCTCGGCGTTGGCCTGGCGGGCCTCGGCCTTGATCTCGTGGAGCGCCACCTGGGCGGCGGAGCGGGCCAAGGCGGTCACGGTCTGATCCGGGTCCGCGTCGGGCTCGGACACCGCGAGTTGGCGAAGCAGGTCTGCCACTTCGTCGTCTGCATTCTCTATAGCGTCATGCAGGCTTGTCGAGTCCGTGAGCGCCCTGAGCGCAGCGCGCTGGAGCGGGTCGGCGAACATCGCCGCGTTGAGCCGCCCAGCCATGGCTTGAGGCTCGTGAACCGCGAGCACGAGCGCGTCCCGGCCGGCGCGCTCGCCCGGGGGAACGGGGCCCGATTCCCGCCGAGAGCTAGAGCCATCCCCGGCAGGTCGTGTACTGACCGGTGGCTGCTCCCAGCCGCCTTCGGGGTCAGGTTCCCATGGAGGTTCCTCGTCTGGTGGTTGACCCCGTCTGCCGCCAACGGCCCGGCCGGCCTCGTCGGTAGTCTTGCGACTCGACTCCTTGAAGGCCCGGACGAGCGCCTCCAAGCGTGGACGCAGTCGCTCCGGGTCTTGTCTGGTCAGATCCGACACCCTGACGAGGAATTGATCGCGAACCAGTTCGTTAGGGTGCTCGGCGACCATCGCGAGAGCAGCTTCGGCCGCGTGGGCCCGGCCTTCACCGGTCTTGAGCTCGCTCGAGGCCAGCGCCCGATCCACCCTGAAGCGGAGAAACGTCTTCGCGTTCTCCACCGCGTACTTCAAAGCCTGCGGCTCGCGCATTGCGATGTCTGCCGGATCACTGCCCGGGGGCAGGGCGGCAACGGCGACCTCCAGCTCGTGACGTTTCTCCCATTCATAAAAGCGGGCAGCAGCGGACTGGCCGGCAGCGTCGGCATCGAACGCGAGGACGACCCGTTTCGCGAATCGCCCGAGGAGACGGAAATGCTCCTCGGTGAGTGCGGTCCCGCAAGTGGCCACCGCTCGCGGCAAGCCGGCAGCGAAGAAGCCGATGACGTCGGTGTAGCCCTCGCAAATGATGACTTCGCCGGTTTGAACGGCGGCCTGTTTGGCCCAGTTGAGGCCGTAGAGGGTGCGCCTTTTGGAGTAGATCGGTGTCTCGGGCGAGTTGCGGTACTTCGGGCCGGCCCCCTCGCCGGCACCGGGGAGGATCCGGCCGCCCAGTCCAATCGCCTTGCCGGTCGGGTCGAAGATCGGGAAGATGACCCGGCCCCGGAAGGCATCACGCAGCCCGTGCTCGCCCTGGTGGGCGAGTCCTGCCTTGACGAGCAGATCGGCGGGGGCCCGGACCGCTCCCACCAGCGACCTGCCCGCCTCGGGTGCCCAGCCCAGGCCGAATTGGCGCACGGTCTCACCCTCGTAGCCCCGCGACCGCAAGTACTGCCGTGCGCGTTTCGCGTCCGGTTGGCTCAGCAGCTCCTCGTGGTAGAACGCGACCGCCTGTTCCATGACGCCGAGCAGCGCCTTTCGCCCTTCGCGGTCGGGCTGATCCTTGCCGCCGGTGTCGTGGCGGATCGCGATCCCGGCTCGTGCCGCCAGGCGCTCCACCGCTTCGACGAAGTCGCAGCCTTCGATGCTGCGCAAGAAGGTGATCGCGTCCCCGGAGACCTGGCACCCGAAGCAGTAGTAGAGGCCCTCTTCGGCGTTGACCGAGAACGATCCCGTCTTCTCAGCATGAAACGGGCACAGACCGACGTAGCGCCGCCCAACCCGCTTGAGCGGCGCGTACTCACCTATCAGGGCAAGGATGTCGGTTGCGGAGCGAACCGCAGCCACGTCCTCGTCGGGAATCGCCATCTCTTGGACGGTACCGCGGCGCGTGCGCGGGCGCGCCCAGGAGGCAGCGTTCCGGTTGGCTGGAGCCGACCTGTCTCTACGCGGAGGCTTGCTTCGCCTTCTCAGCGTCGATCGCGAGCACCGCGTGGGCCGCTGCGAGTCGCGCGACCGGCACCCGGAACGGCGAGCAGCTGACGTAGTCGAGGCCTGCCCTTGCGAAGAAGTCGATCGAGAACGGGTCGCCACCGTGCTCTCCGCAGACACCGATCTTGAGGCCCGGGCGAGCGGCGCGCCCGCGCTCGACAGCGATGCGAACCAGCTCGCCCACGCCGGCGACGTCGACGTTCTCGAACGGGTTCGCGCTGAGCAGGCCTTGGCTCAGGTAAGCGGACATCATCCTGCCCTCGACGTCGTCGCGGCTGAAGCCGAAGGTCATCTGGGTGAGGTCGTTCGTCCCGAACGAGAAGAAGTCCGCCACCTCGGCGATCTGGTCCGCGAGCAGCGCAGCCCGTGGAGTCTCGATCATCGTGCCGATGGCGACCTCGATCCTCTCGGCGGTCTTGTTGTCTCCGCCCTTGTCCTTTGAGGGCGCCGCGTCCTGCAGCGCCTGGACAACCCAGGAGCGGGCGAGCGCCATCTCCTCGCGGGAGACAGTGAGAGGGATCATGATCTCCACGATCGGGTGGCCGCCCGCCTCCGCTCGTTCGTAGGCGGCCTCCATGAGGGCGCGCACCTGCATTGCGTAAAGGCCGGGCTTCAAGACCCCGAGCCGCACACCACGCACACCGATCATCGGGTTGGCCTCACGCCATGACATGGCTGCCTCGAGGAGTTTCTTCTCGTCGTCGGTGAGGCCTTCCTTTGCCTGCTTCACGAGGAGGGATTCGACGTCGGGGAGGAACTCGTGCAGTGGCGGGTCGAGCCCGCGGACGATGACGGGCAATCCGTCCATCGCCTCGAGGATACCGAGGAAGTCCGCCTTCTGTGCAGCTCGCAGCTCCTCGAGCGCCGCGGTCTCCTCGTCTGCAGTCGACGCGAGGATCATCCGCCTCATGATCGGCAGGCGGTCGTCTCCAAAGAACATGTGCTCGGTCCGGCACAGGCCGATCCCCTCGGCTCCGAGATGGCGAGCATTCGCCGCGTCGTCGCCGGTGTCCGCGTTGGCACGAACCCCCAGACGGCCCGAGCGGACCTCGTCGGCCCAGCTGAGCAGCTTTGTCAGCTCAGGGGGCGCCTCGGCCGCGATGAGGGGCACGGCACCGACGACGACGGTGCCTTCCGAGCCGTCGATCGAGATCACGTCGCCCTCCCGGACGACGGTGTCTCCGACTCGGAAGAGCTTGTCGGATGCGCTGATCCGTAGGGCTTCGGCGCCGACCACCGCCGGCTTGCCCCAGCCGCGGGCGACGACGGCAGCGTGGCTCACCAGGCCGCCCCTGGCGGTCAGGATGCCTTCGGCAGCGAGCATGCCGTGCACGTCCTCGGGCGAGGTCTCGTTGCGCACGAGGATCACGTGCTCACCGTTGGCAGCGGCAGCCGCGGCATCATCGGCCGTGAAGCACACGGTTCCGACCGCGGCGCCGGGCGAAGCGGCGAGCCCTTTGGCCAGAACTGGAGAGGAGTTATCTGCGAACTGCGGGTGCAGCACTGCCTCGATGTGGTCGGCGGTCGTCCTCTGCAGCGCCTCAGCGTGAGTGAGCGCGATGGCCGGATCGTCGACCATGTCGACTGCCATGCGAAGCGCGGCCCGGCCGGTGCGCTTGCCGACCCGGGTCTGCAGCATCCAGAGCTTGCCCTGCTCGATAGTGAACTCCGTGTCGCACATGTCCCGGTAGTGAGCTTCCAGCCTGGAGAAGATCTCCATCAGCTCCTCGTAGATCGAAGGGAACCGGCTCCCCAGCGCAGAGAGCGGTTCGGTGTTGCGGATCCCGGCGACCACGTCCTCGCCCTGGGCGTTGATGAGAAAGTCGCCGTAGGCGCCCTTGGCCCCGGTGGCCGGATCGCGTGTGAAGCCGACACCCGTGCCTGACTTCTCGTCGCGGTTCCCGAAGACCATGGCCTGCACGTTCACCGCCGTGCCGAGGTCGTTCGGAATGTGCTCGCGCAACCGGTAGGCGACGGCTCTCGCCCCGTTCCACGAGGCGAACACGGCTTCGATCGCGCCGCGAAGCTGGTCGACCGGCTCCTGTGGGAAGGGGCTTCCCGTCGCGCGCTCCACAACGCTCTTCAGTTCCTCTACGAGCCCTTGCAGCGCTGCCGCCGGCAACTCGGCGTCCGAGGCACCTGTGCGCTCCTTCAGGGCCTCTAGAGGCCCGTCCAGCTCATCGCCCGGGACTCCGAGGACGATACGGCCGTACATCTGCACGAAACGCCGATAGGAGTCGAACGCGAACCGCTCGTCACTGGTCTGCTTGGCGAGGCCTTCGACCGACCGGTCGTTGAGGCCGAGGTTCAAGACGGTGTCCATCATGCCCGGCATCGAGAACTTCGCTCCCGAGCGGACCGAGACCAGCAACGGGTCGTCCGGGTCGCCGAGCCGGCGTCCCATGCGCTCCTCGAGCCTTGTGAGGTGCTCAGCCAGCTCAGTGTCGAGCTCGGCGGGCCATCCCGTTGACATGTACCCACGACAGGCGTCTGTCGAGATCGTGAAGCCGTGTGGCACAGGCAGGCCCAGCACCGAGGTCATCTCGGCCAGGTTGGCGCCTTTCCCACCTAGGAGGTCCTTGAGCTCCATGGGCGCACGGGGATGCGCGTGGTCGAAGTCGTACACGTAGCTCATGGGGAACCTCCTAGGAGTTGTCGCGGCAGGCTGAGCCTAAACGAGACCTGGGTGATGGCCCAAAACGAGGCGTTCCGCCGCCTGGCGGGGGCGCCGAAGTCCGTCTTGCTGCCCCGTCAGAGGCCAGAGCCGCTCAGATGTCCAGTCGTCCGAGAAGGTGGGCAACGAGGTCCTCGACAGGGAGTCTCGTCTGTTCGGTCGAGTCACGATCGCGGACTGTCACCTGCCGGTCCTCGAGGCTCTCGAAGTCGATCGTCACGCAATAGGGGGTGCCGATCTCGTCCTGGCGTCGGTAGCGCCGGCCGATCGACTGGGTCTCGTCGAGTTCGCACATGAAGTAGCGCTGAAGCCGGTGCAGGACGTCTCGCGAGAGAGGGGCGAGTGTGTCCTTCTTCGACAGGGGGAGCACGGCGACTTGGTAGGGAGCCAGCCGTGGGTGCAGGCGGAGCACCGCTCGCCGCTCGCCACCGATCTCGTCCTCGTCGTAGGCTGCCAACAGGAACGCCATCATCGCTCGAGTCGCGCCGGCTGCCGGCTCGACGACGTGGGGGAGGTAGCTCTCGCCCGTCGGCTGGTCGAAGTACTCGAGGGACGTGCCCGAGCTCTCCTGGTGAGCACGCAGGTCGAAGTCGGTCCTGTTGGCGATGCCCTCCAGCTCACCCCAGCCCCACGGAAAGAAGAACTCGACGTCTGTCGTCCCGGCGGAGTAGTGGGAGAGCTCCTCCTTCTCGTGCGGGCGGAGGCGCAACTTCTCGCTCGCGATGCCGTAGCGCGTGTACCAGGCGAGCCGTTCGTCGCACCAGTACCGATGCCAACGCGGGCTGTCCGCAGGTGGGACGAAGAACTCCAGCTCCATCAGCTCGAACTCCCGTGTGCGGAACACGAAGTTGCCGGGTGTGATCTCGTTTCTGAATGCCCGGCCGATCTGGGCGATCCCGAACGGTGGCTTGCGCCTCATTGTGGTGAGGACGTTGAGGAAGTTCACGAACATGCCCTGAGCCGTCTCGGGCCGGAGGTAGGCGACCGAAGAGTCGGCTTCGACCGGCCCGACGTAGGTCTTGAACATGAGGTTGAACGGCCGTGCCTCGGTCAGGTCCTTGGAACCGCAGTTAGGGCACGCGTCCTCGATCTGGTCCGCGCGCCACCGCTCTTTGCAGTTGCGGCAGTCGACCAGGGGGTCGGTGAAAGTCGCCAGGTGGCCGGACGCCTCCCAGACCTTGGGGTTGGTGAGGATCGCGGCATCGATCGGCACGACGTCGTCGCGCTCTTGGACCATCGCTCGCCACCAAGCCTCGCGGACGTTGCGGAGCATGAGAGCTCCCAGCGGGCCGTAGTCGTAGGTAGAGCGGATGCCGCCATAGATCTCGGCTGAAGGGAAGACGAAGCCACGCCGCTTGCACAGGTTGACAACGGCGTCGAACAGCCCGGTATTGGCAGCGGGCTCAAAAGATGTCGGCATGGCGGCAGGTTACTTGCACGCGACAGGTGTTCCCTCTGCTCCGGGTCGACGCGTGCGCCGTTTCGCGGGAGCTAGGTGAATCTTGCCGCTCTTGGCCCACGCGTGTGCTGCCATGTCGAGTATGAGCGCGCAGCAGCTCACGCATAGGTGTGGATGCTCAATCGGGGGCGCCCGGGTCCGGCCCGGCGCCCGGGTCCAGCCCGGCGTGAGCAGCGTCCGAATTGCTCGTGTTCGACCAGCCTTGCCAACCGGCCGTCGCGATCTCCGCGCCCCGATGCGCTGAGCGCACCCTCCGATCCAGGTGGTACTCGGTCGCGAGCATTGCCAAGCGCTCTGCCTCCGCTGTCGCGCGGCTCGGCGGCTGGTCGAGTGCGGCGCGGAGACCTCCGCTGAGAACCTGCCGGATCAGGTTCACCGTCTCGGCGCCGACGGCCTGGCCACGGCGGCAGGAATGGCAAAGAAACCCACCTTCTCCGGCGTCGAATGCGACCAGCTCACCCTCCGAGCCGCACCCGGCACACTGGTCGATTGAGGGGCCGACTCCCTCCAGTGCGAGGAGCTTCCAGAGAAACGAACCGAGGAGTGCAGGCGAAAGGCGCTCCTCCAAGGTCCGCAGCGCACCCACGAGCATCCGGAACATCTCCGGCATGGGATGCCTCTCGAGCGCGACGTGATCCACGACCTCGAGCATTGTCATCGCGACCGGGACTCGTTCGAGGTCCCCACGGATGGCCTTGAAATGCTCGATGGCTTCGACCTGGCTGACGACGTCGAGCTCTCGCCCTCGCCAGCACATCATGTTCACATACGTGAGGGGCTCGAGGCGGCCGCTGAGCCGGCNNCTTGGTCTTGCGGATTCCCTTTGCCACGGCTCGGACCTTGCCGTGCTCGGGGGTCGCGAGGGTCACGATCCGGTCTGCTTCCCCGAGCCGCATCGTTCGCAGCACCACACCTTCGTCGCGGTAAGTGGCCACCTCGTAGATCAGCCCCTCATCCGCGTTCCGAGCGCGATGAGGCCGATCCCCACGACGATCACGACCAGCAATGTGACGGCCTGTTCGTCACCCATGATCGCAAGCGCCAAGACGGAGAGAAACGCGACGCCGCCGAGAAACAGGCCCGAGATGACTCCTATGTGGTCGCGGACCCGGAACCTTACGCGCGACTCGTCGCTCACCTTTCGAGCCCTCCATAGCGTCGGTCACGCCGCTGGTACTCACCGATGGCGTCGAACAGGTTCGTGCGGCGGAAGTCGGGCCAGAGGACGTCGGTGAAGACGAGCTCGGAGTAGGGAAGCTCCCAGAGCAGGAAGTTGGAGATGCGGAACTCACCCGAGGTGCGGATCACGACGTCGGGATCGGGCATGTCGGGCCAGTAAAGACGGGAGCGGAGAGCTTTCTCGTCGATCTTGTCCGGGGGAATGCCGTCGGCGACGAGCTGGCGGACCGCGTCGATGATCTCTGCTCGGCCGCCGTAGTTGAAGCAGATCGTGAGGGTCAATCGCCGGTTCGCCGCGGTGAGGGCGATCGACTCGTCCATGTGCCGGATGAGGCGCCGCGGGACGCGCCAGTCCCGACGGCCGGCGAAGCGTATGCGCACGCCCTTGCTGTTCAGGTCGTCGCGATGGCGCGTGAGGATCCCCTCGTTGAAATGCATGAGATAGCGCACCTCGTCGGGCGGCCGTCGCCAGTTCTCCGTCGAGAACGCGAACATCGTCAGCCAGTCGACTCCGAGCTCCAGCGCTCCCTCGACCGTGTCGAACAGCGCCTCTTCACCCGCGGCGTGACCCTCGGTGCGCGGCAGCCCACGCTGGCGCGCCCAGCGACCGTTGCCGTCCATCACACAAGCGACGTGCCTTGGTATCCGAGTGGGATCGAGGTTAGCGACGGCCATCACGCCGAAGTTACTCCCGGTTCCTGCCGGAGCCCTGCCCGCCTCATGAAGAGAGTCCCCCCGGCGCTCCCGGGCCGCTCGTCGCTTGCTCCGGCGGGGCTTACTCGAGCGGTCCTATCTTCGACTCCACCGCTGCGATCAGCTCTCCGGAGCGGAGGAGCGCGATCGTCGCGTCGACATCGGGCTTGAGCGCCCGGTCATGGACGAGTGTGGGTACGGTCCGGCGCAGCGACGCGATGGCCGCCCGGCTGGCCGGCGCGGCGAGCAGGGGGGCCCGTAGGTCGCAAGCCTGGGCGGCGGCGAGCACTTCCATCGCGATCGCCGCCTCGGCATCGTAAAGGCACTCCCGTGCATGGCGGGCAGCGATCATTCCCATGCTGACGTGGTCCTCCTGGCCGGCCGAGGACGTGATCGAGTCGACGGCCGCCGGGTGCGCCAGGCTCTTCATCTCCGATACCAGTGACGCGGCGGTGTACTGACACACCATGAACCCCGAGTTGACGCCGGCCTCGCCGACGAGGAACGCCGGAAGACCGTTCGAGGTGTTCGGGTCGAGGAGCCGGAACAGCCTGCGCTCGGAGATCGAAGCGAGCCCCACGGTCGCAGCAGCCAGTGAGTCGCAGGCGAGCGCCACCGGCTGGCCGTGGAAGTTCCCGCCGGAGAGGATCTCGCCGGTCTCGGTCAGCACGACGGGATTGTCGGAGACCGAGGCCAGCTCGATCTCGAGGGTCTCCACGCTGTGGCGAACAACGTCGCGGAACGCGCCATGGACCTGGGGAGCGCAACGGATCGAATACGCGTCCTGCACGATGTGGTCGCTCTTGCGGTGAGACGACAGTATGTCGCTGCCTGCCAGGAGTCGCATCAGGTTCCGAGCCGACGCCAGCTGACCCGGATGCGGGCGGAGCCCCACGACCCGAGGGTCGAATGCACGGTCGGTGCCGAGGATGGCTTCGATGGTGAGCGCGGTCGAGATATCAGCGATCTTGGCGAGCCGGCCCGCTCTCCAAGCCGCCAGCACTCCGATGGCGGTCATGCCCTGTGTGCCGTTGATGAGGGCGAGACCTTCCTTGGCTTCCAGTACCAGCGGTTCGAGGCCACACCGACGAAGGGCCTCGATCGCCGGGAGCCGCTCGCCTTTCAGCCGAACCTCACCTTCACCGATGACGGGCAGCGCGAGATGTGCGAGCGGCGCGAGATCACCCGACGCGCCGAGCGACCCTTGCTCGGGCACCACGGGAAGAACGTCCCTCTCGAGCATCTCGACGAAACGCAGCACGACATCGCGTCGGACCCCCGAGTGGCCGAGCGCCAGTACGTGCGCTCGCAGCGCGAGCATGGCGCGGACCTCTTCGGCAGAGAGCTCGTTGCCGACAGCCACCGCATGTGACCGAAGTAGCCCGTGCTGGAGAGCCGTGGAGTGATCGGGCGTGAGCCGCACGTTCGCCAAGCCCCCGAAACCGGTCGTCACACCGTAGACGACCGACCCTGCTTCGACAGCCGCGACGACGACGTGCCGAGAAGCATCGACCCTCCGCAGGACGTCGTCGCTCAGCGTCGCGCCAGCGCCTCTCGCGATCTCGACGACGTCTTCGATCCGAAGCGGGCCGCCTAGTTCCACCGATGCGGACGAAGTCACCAGCCGAGTATTGCATCGCTCGAGGTGTGTGGCCTGTGGGCTTTGTCTCCGAGCCTCATGCGTACCGACCGTTATGCTCCGGAGAGTGGCGGACCCGAGGATCCCCGAGGAACTTCTCACCGCCCGGCTGCTGCTCCGCAGGTGGCGTCCTTCGGACCTGGACGCGCTGGCGGAGGTGTTCGCTCAGCGTGAGGTTTGGGAGTTCCCGTTCGGCAGGGGCGTGACGCGCGACGAGACCGAGTTGGAACCGAGGTTCAACAAAGTGCTCGAAGTCTGCGTGGTCGAACGCGGGCGCTTCGAAGAGCTGATCCGCTCGAAGACAGCAAATTGCGGGCCGCCACCTGAGCTCAGCGACCGACTCGAGCACGAGGACCCGAACCAGCTAATGTGCCCGAACGACTTCGCCCAGGGATCCGGCGTGTGATCAAGTACCTCGGTTCGAAACGACGCCTCGTCCAGACGATCTCCGCCCTCGCCTCCGGTTGTGGCGCTTCTACCGCGGCCGACCTGTTCACGGGCACGACTCGCGTGGCCCAGGAGCTGAAGCGCCAGGGAGCGTTCGTCACCGCAGTCGACACGGCCACCTACTCAGAGGTGCTCGCGCAGTGCTACATCAGCGCCGATGCAACAGCGGTGGACCAAGCCGAGCTCGCGGAGGCGATCGTCGAGCTCAACGCGCTCCCGGGCCGGAGGGGCTACTTCACCGAGGTCTTTTGCGAGAAGTCCCGCTACTTGCGACCCGAGAACGGCGAGCGCGTCGATGCCATACGTGACGCCATCGAGGAGCGTCACCGGGCAAGTTGGCTGTACCCGATCGTGCTCACGAGCTTGCTCGAGGCGGCCGATCGCGTGGACTCGACGACGGGCTTGCAGATGGCCTACCTCAAGCAGTGGGCACCGAGGTCGTTCCTCCCACTCTCGCTCAGAGTCCCCGCTCTGCTGGCCGGGCCGGGTCGCTCTATCCGTGCTGACGCTCGGGAAGCGGTCGCGTCGATCGGCCCTGTCGACTTCGCGTATCTCGACCCTCCTTACAACCAGCACCGCTACTTCACCAACTACCACGTCTGGGAGACCCTGATCCGCTGGGACGCGCCCGACCACTATGGGGTTGCCTGCAAGCGGGCCGACTCCAGGAGCGCCGCCACTCGCAGCGATTTCAATTCGAGGCAGACGATGCCGGTCGCCCTCGCCGAGATCGTCGGCACGATCGACGCGACCGTCGTCGTCGTGTCGTGCAATGACGAGTCTTGGCTCGGCCGCGACGACCTGATCGAGATGTGTGCCGGGCGCGGGCACGTCGAGCTCCTCGAGTTCGACTCGAGACGATACGTGGGTGCTCAGATCGGCATCCATGACTTGACAGGCCAGAAAGTAGGCCGCGTTTCCCATCTGCGCAATGTCGAGCGGCTCGCGGTCTGTGGTCCGCGGGCCGAGGTTCTCGGCGCGATCAAGGCCTGGTGCCAGCTGGCTCAGGCCTCCGATGANNGTAGGCTCGGCGGGCGGTGAGGCGCTGAGGTGAGGTCACGATGACGACTTCGACCGTGGTGCTCGCCCTCGCAGTGTTCGGCGCCAGTGCCGTCGAGATGGTCGAGGCGCTGACGATCGTCGCCGCGGCGGGTGTGACCCGAGGGTGGCGTTCGGCGCTCGAGGGAACCGTTGTCGCCGCGCTTGTGCTCGCCACGCTGGTCATCGCCGTGGGAGTCCCGCTCGCCCGGCTTGTTCCCATCGACGTCCTGCGCGTTGTCATCGGCGCCCTCCTGCTCGTGCTTGGCCTCGACTGGCTGCGGAAGGCTGTGCTGAGGGCGAGCGGTCACAAGGCGCTGCACGACGAGGACGCGATCTACGCGAAGGCGGTTGCGGACCTCTCGAACGGGGCTGAAGCGACAACCGGCAGCGCCGCGGCTCGCTCGTGGAAGCACGGACGTCGTGACGCCACCGGTTTCACCGTTGCTTTCAAGGGCGTCTTCCTCGAGGGCATGGAGGTCGTGCTGATCGTGATCACCCTCGGGGCGAGCTCGGGTCATCTGGCACTCGCCGCGGCTGCGGCCGGTGCGGCTGCGGTCGTCGTCGGCACCGTCGGCTATTTCGTGGCGCGCCAGCTTTCGGAAGTCCCGGAGAACGCGATGAAGCTGGCCGTGGGCATCATGTTGACGAGCTTCGGCGTCTTCTGGGTCGGCGAGGGATCCGGGCTTCACTGGCCCGGCAGCGACCTCATGATCCTCGTGCTCGTCGGGGTGTTCGCATTGACCGCTGCTGTCCTCTCGTTCTTGATGCGGAGGATCGCGCCTTCCCGGGAGGCGGCGACAGCAAACACAGGTCCCTCCCGATGACCGCGGTCATCCGGGCGCTGGGTGCGTTTGGAAGGTTCTGGAAGGACTTCCTGATCGGTGACGCACCTGAGCTGTTCGTCGGGACGCTCATCTTCGTCGGTGCCGCGCTGGCTCTTCACCACCACGGCGATGTGGCAGTTGTCGTGCTGCCGCTGATCGTCATCGTGTTTCTTGGCGGAAGCGTCCTCAGAGGCAGGGCCAAGTCCTGAACCCGTTGCCCAGAGCCGAGCGACCAGCCTTCCGGTAGCGTCCCCATGTGGCCGAACCGAGTGTCGCCGAGCTGTTGCGACGGGTCGTGGCGACCCTTCCGGCTGGCGAGGTGCGTGAGGGACAGGTCGAGATGGCCGAGGCAGTGGCGAAGGTGCTCGCCTCGGGCGGCCACGTCGCCGTGGCAGCCGGGACCGGCACCGGCAAGTCTCTCGCCTATCTCGTGCCGGCCGTCAGCTCCCACAAGCGCGTCGTCGTCGCGACGGCCACCAAGGCCTTGCAAGACCAGCTCGCGAACAAGGACCTCCCGCTCATAGCCCGGGGCCTAGGCCAGCCCGTGAAGTGGGCAGTGCTCAAAGGGCGGTCGAACTATCTCTGTCGGCAGCGTCTCTACGAGCTGGAGCGCCTCGGCGAGCAGCAGCAGCTCGACGCGCCGTTCGCCGAGGCGCTCGATGTGCCGCTGGACGTGGAGGCGTTCGGCGCAGATCTGTCAGAGGCTGGCCGTGGCGCACGGCAGAGCAGCTCCGCACGAGCTGTAGCAGCACGGCAGATCGGCGAGGAAGTGCGGCGCCTGGCGGCTTGGGCCGGATCGACCGCCAGCGGGGACCGTGCTGAGCTCGAATTCGAGCCGTCGATCCCGGCGTGGTCGAGCGTGAGCGTCACGGCCGACGAATGCCCCGGTGCTCGTCGTTGCCCGTCGGCGAGCGAGTGCTTCGCAGAGTCAGCCCGTGCGAGGGCGGCTGCCGCGGACATTGTCGTCGTGAACCTTCATCTCCTCGGCGCTGATCTGCGATGCGGGGGAGAGGTGCTGCCTGAGCACGACGCGCTCGTCGTCGACGAGGCCCATGAGCTCGAGGACGTCCTTGCGGCCTCGCTTGGGGTGGACGTCAGCCCCGGACGCCTGCGTGCGCTCGCGTCTTCAGCACGGGGAGCGCTCACTGCGGCCGGCCGCCGGGCTCAGCGAGGAGATGACACGGCACCGGCCCGAGCGGTCGAGTCGGTCCTCGGCGTGGCGGCCCGTTTCGAGGAGTTGCTTGCCGAGGGCGAGGACCGTCGCTTGCCTCCCGGTCTGGGCGGCGAGATCGGCGAACAGGTGACGCTCATGGTCGATCGGCTCGAGCGGCTGGGCGTGGAGCTGCGTCGTGCCTCAGACGCCTCTGGAGGACCGGGAGGAGTTGGAGGACAGGGGGGTGCAGGCGCCGCCCTGGGCGGTGACGCGGCTCAGCGCTGTCTGAGGGCTCTCCTCGGAGTCGACCGCTGCCGTGAGGAGCTGGCTGCATGCATCTCGGCAGGTGGCGATGAGGTGGTCTGGGTCACCGGTGGGATCCGGCCGGCAATGCACTCGGCACCTCTCGATGTGAGCGAGACGATGTCCGCCCAGGTGTTCTCGGCAATGCCGGTTGTGCTGACGAGCGCGACACTGCCGCGCGGCCTCGCCGTCCGAATGGGCGCGCCCTCCGACTCCACAGCCGAGCTCGACGTCGGCAGTCCCTTCGCCTACAAGGCGCACGGGCTCTTGTACTGCGCGGCGTCGCTCCCTGATCGCCGTCGTCCCGAAGCCGAGCCGGCGATCCACGACGAGATCGAGGCGCTCGTCCTCGCGGCAGGTGGCCGGACGCTCGCCTTGTTCACCAGTCGACGCGCCATGACCCTCGCCGCCGAAGTGCTCGCCGGCAGGCTCCCATGGCCCGTGCTGGTGCAGGGAGAGCTTCCGAAGGCGGCACTGCTCGAGGCACTCAGCTCTCAGTCGGCTGCGTGCCTGTTCGCGACGATGAGCTTCTGGCAGGGCGTCGACGTCCCGGGGCCGGCACTCACGCTCGTCATCATCGACCGGATCCCGTTTCCTCGGCCGGACGATCCCTTGATGGCGGCCCGTCGGGAGGCGGCCGGCCGGGCAGGGTTCCAGCAGGTCGACCTTCCGCGGGCGGCGACGCTGCTCGCCCAGGGCGCCGGACGCCTGATCAGGACCGCCACCGACCGGGGGGTGGTCGCCGTCCTCGACCCGCGTCTCGCGAAGGCCTCCTACGGGCCGACGTTGGTCAAGGCGTTGCCTCCGATGCGACGGACCAGGGACCGGGCGGAGGCCGAAGCCTTTCTCCGCGGGATCCACGCCGAGGCCACCCGCGCCCTCCCAGCGTCTTAGGTCGATCAGCGCGGCAAAGCCGGTGGTCGTAGCGATGGACGGGGCGCTTCTCGCCTGCGGGCCGTCGCGACCGGCAGCCGTAGACTGCTCAGTCAACTATGGAGCTGCCTACCGAACCACGCCAAGACGCGCAGGGGCTGACCACTCACGCCTTCTCGCCCAGTTCCTCGCCGGAACTGGCCAGCTCGATTGTCTGTGGAGGTTGTGGCTCGGTCATCGACGCCTCGGAGCCCTACCCGTTCCGTTGCCCGCGCAGCGGTGACGACGGGGACCACGTCCTTCGTCGAGTGCTCGATGTCAGCCGGCTGGCCTTCCCGCTCGATAGCTCGGAGCCGAACCCGTTCGTGCGCTGGCGCGGTCTTTTTCACGCTTATCACCTCGCCACTGCCCACGGCATGAGCGACCAGGCCTATGTCGATCTCGTGCGTGATCTGGACAACGAGGTGGCGAGGGTCGACGGCCACGGCTTTGTCGTGACGCCGTTCACAGCCGCCCCGGCGCTGACCGATCCTCTCGAGACACGTGCTTGCATCTGGGTGAAGGACGAGACGCGCAACGTCGCCGGCTCACACAAGGCTCGGCACATGTTCGGGCTCCTCATACATCTCGAGGTGGTCCGGTTGCTGGGCATGACCGAAGGCCCGCTCCCGCCGCTTGCGATCGCAAGCTGCGGTAACGCAGCCCTGGCAGCCGCAGTCGTAGCAGCCGCCGGGCACAGGCGGCTGCTGGTGTTCGTACCGACAGACGCCGAGCCTGCGGTGCTCGGCCGGTTACGGGCGCTCGGAGCCGAGATCACGGTGTGCCCGCGCGAGGTCGGCGTCGTCGGCGACCCGAGCTATCACAGCCTCCAGGCGGCGATCGCCGACGGTGCTCTGCCTTTCACGTGCCAGGGGAACGAGAACGGGCTGGCGATAGAGGGAGGCGAGACTCTCGGCTATGAGATGGCCGCCGCGCTGGCCGGGCAAGGACGTCTGGATCACGTTATGGTCCAGGTCGGCGGCGGCGCGCTCGCCAGTGCCGTGGCACAAGGCTTGTCCGAGTCGGCTGCCTTCGGAGTGCTAGCGGGAATGCCTCGGGTGCACACGGTGCAGACGGCCGGCGCTTGGCCGCTCGCTCGGGCATTCGAGCTGGTTGCCGGTCGCCTGCCGGCCAAGCCCGGACGAGAGGAGGTCCACGCGGCCGTGCAGTACGCCGCCGCGCACAGATCGGAGTTCATGTGGCCCTGGGAGACCGTGCCTCACAGCCTGGCCCATGGCATCCTCGACGACGAGACCTACGACTGGGTTGCAGTCGTCGAAGCGATGCTGATGACCGGTGGGCAAGCGCTCGTAGTGAACGAGGACGAGATCGCGCAAGCCAATGGCATCGGTGTCGAGGCGACCGGCATCGAGGTGGACCCAACCGGCTCGGCGGGGCTGGCCGGTCTGGCTCAGCTCTGCCGGCGAGGCCTGATCGGCCCGGAAGAGCGTGCAGCCGTGCTGTTCACCGGAGCCCGTCGCTAGTTCGGCCCGGCCTCAATAGCCGAGGCGCTCGATCACGTCCGGATGGCGCTGCCAGCCCTTCTCGACCTTCACGAACAGCTCGAGGTAGGCGCCGGGCTCGAGCTGTTGGCGCACGGCCGTGCCCGCCGCCTTGAGCACCCGACCACGTTTCCCGATGACGATGCCCTTTTGTGATTCGCGCTCCACGAGGATCTCGCAACGGATCCTCGGCCATTCCCATTCGGTCACCCGGCACGCGATCGAATGCGGGAGCTCTTCCTCGGCATTTCTCAGCAGTTGCTCGCGTACGAGCTCAGCGACGTAGAAGGCCTCAGGGACATCGCTCACCATGCCCGCAGGGAAGTAGCGCGGTCCCTCGGGCATCCGGGCGGCCAGGTACTCGACGAGTGCGGGAACGCCCTCACCGGTCTTCGCCGAGACGGGGAAGTACTCGGCGCCGGTGAGCCCAAGCTCGGCCGCGGCGAACGCCAGCTGCTGGAGCACTTTGGCGTCGTCCACGCGATCGACCTTGTTGAGCGCGATCACGGTGTCGGGGCGCAGTCGCTTGGCGATGTAGCGATCGCCCGCACCGATCGGAGCGCTGGCCTCGAGCAGGAGAACACAGCAGTCGACGTCGTCGAACGTCGACGCCGCAGTCTGGTTGAGGCGGTCTCCGAGGGCCGTGTGCGGCCGGTGCACACCAGGCGTGTCCGTGAAGACGATCTGGCCGTCAGGCCGATCGAGGACGCCACGGACGCGGGTCCGGGTGGTATGGGGCGTCGCCGCGGTGATGGCGATCTTCCTCCCGAGGATCTGGTTGAGCAGCGTCGACTTGCCGACGTTCGGCCGGCCGACGAGGGCTACGAAGCCGGAGCGGAATCCGGGCTCGGCGTCCGAGCCCGGGCGGTCCCCGTTAGCGGGTACCCCGGACGTGGTCATCGATGGCCACCGTTCACCGGCGGCCCTCGCCTTCGGCCCCTGCCGTGTCATCGCTGGGCTCGGACCGCTCGGGGCGGACCTCGCGGTCGCCCCGATCACTCCGGTCACCTGAGCGTTCCTCCCGTTCGGCGACCCTTTGGGCGCGCTCGGCCAGCCATTCCTGGTCCGGGTTCTTGGGGCCGGTGTGCAGCGCAGGGCCGTGGAGCCGGACGATCCGGACGCTGCCGATGCGCCGGCCCTGCAGCTTCTCGGCGACCAGGAGATGTCCGTCCACCTCGACCGACTCGCCTTCGGAAGGAAGGTGGCCGCTGACGGCCAGCACGAGTCCGCCAATGCTGTCCCAGTCCCCGGCGGGCAGGTCCGCACCCAAGAGCTCGTTCACCTCGTCCACATCCATCTTGCCCGAGACGCGAAACTGGCCGCCGCCGAGGGGCACGATCAAAGGATCGTCGACGTCGAACTCGTCGACGATCTCGCCGACAAGCTCCTCGATGAGGTCCTCGAGCGTCACGACGCCAGCGGTGCCGCCATACTCGTCGATGACGATGGCGAGATGGAACTGGCCGGCTTGCATCTCACGCATGAGCGGGGCGACACGTTTGGTCTCGGGAACGTAGTTCGCCGGCCGGCACACCTGGCTCACCGGGCTGTGCTCCTTGCCACTGCGCGCCGCACGGATCAGGTCCTTGGTGAACGCGATCCCGATCACGTCGTCAAGACTCTGGTTGAACACCGGGATGCGGCTGTAGCCGGCCTCGATGGCCCGCTCGAGCACCGCTCCGGCCTCGACGGAGTCCTCCACCGCGACAACGTCGGGCCGCGGCACCATGACCTCCCGGACGATCGTGTCGCCGAACTCGATGATCGAGTGGATGAGCACCCTCTCGTCACTTTCGATGGCCTCGTCCAGGGCTGCGACGTCGGCGAACGCCAGCAACTCCGACTCGGTGACGTCCGGCGCGGTTGAAGCGGTGTGGCCGCCAGGCGTGATCAGACGCGCGAGGCCGATGAGTGCGCCGGACACGACACGCGTCAGCGGCAACTTGACGAGCATCGTGACGAGCGGTGCCGCCAGGAGGGCAGCGCGATCGGAGTGTCTCACCGCCCACTGTTTGGGCACGGCTTCGGAGAACACGAAGATCACGACGACCTCGAACGCGGTGGCGACCGCGACACCTATGGGGCCGAACACCTGTGCCGCTATGACGCCGACGAGCGTGGCGGCGACGAGCTGGCAGAGCAGGACGAGCAGCAGGATCGGCGCGAGGAAGGCCTCGGGCTCCTCGACGAGCCGGCGAAGCGATCGTGCGCCCCGCTGGCCGGCGTCGTCGAGCGACTTGGCGCGCGCACGTGAGGTTCGGGTGAGGCCGGTCTCGGCGAGGGAAAGAACGGCCGAGCCCGCAATCAGGATGAAGACTGCCACGAGCAGGGCGCCGTCGGCGCCGGTGAAGCTTCGGGTCGAGGCCAGGATCATGGGCTCGTGCCCGGTTCGCGATGGTGGGCGGCGAGCAGCTGCTGTTCGAGCGCCTCCATCATCGCGGCTTCGGCGTCCTCCTCGTGATCCATGCCGAGCAGGTGCAGGATTCCATGCACGAGCAGCAGGGCGAGCTCATCCTCGTAAGCCCCTGCGTGCTCGGGTGCCTGCCGCCAGGCCACCTCCGGGCAGATGACGACGTCGCCGATGAGAAGGGGCATGTCCTCAAACTCCGTGGGTCCGCGGCCTGGCCCGCTGGCCTCCTGGTCCGGGACATGGCCTGGGCCTATCAGCTCGTCCTCGATCGGGAACGACAGCACGTCTGTCGGCCCTTTGCGGCCTAGGAACCTTTCGTTGAGGCCGGCGATGGCCGTCTCGTCGACGAACATCAGCGACAGCTCGGCCTCGTCGCCGATGCCACGGTCGGCAAGCACCCGCTCGGCGAAGGCCACCCAGCGGGCGAGATCGACCGGTCGATCGGACTGCTCGTCGGCAGCGAAGACCTGGGCGCTCACTGCAGCGGCCGATACGGCGGAGTGCGGTAGGCAGGCGGTGGCGCGTTCTCGTGGGTCCCGTTGCCGGCGTCGGGGCTTTCGGTGCTCTTGGCGGGAACGGCAGGCACGCCAGAGCGAGCGGCCCCTGAACCAATGATCCGGGCCTGGGCGGAGCGGTCGTAAGCGGTGACGATCTCTCGAACGATGCGGTGGCGAACGACATCGCCTTGCCCGAGACGGATGAACGAGATCCCTTCGATCTCGCCGAGCAGCTCCTCGAGGTCGAGCAACCCGGAACGGCCACCTGCGATGTCGATCTGGGTCACGTCGCCGGTCACGACCACTTTTGTGCCGAAGCCGATCCTGGTCAGGAACATCTTCATCTGTTCCGGAGTTGTGTTCTGAGCCTCGTCGAGGATCACAAAGCTTCCGTTGAGCGTGCGGCCTCGCATGAAGGCGAGCGGGGCCACTTCGATCGCCCCCCGTTCGAGAAGCCGCTGGGTCCCTTCGGGCTCGAGCATGTCGTAGAGAGCGTCGTAGAGCGGGCGCAGGTACGGGTCGACCTTGGCCATCAGGTCGCCCGGTAGGAACCCGAGCCTTTCCCCGGCCTCGACCGCCGGGCGCGTCAGGATGATGCGCGCTACCTCCTTTGCCTGGAGGGCCTGCACCGCGAGAGCGACTGCGAGGTACGACTTGCCCGTGCCCGCAGGGCCGATCCCGAACGTGATCGTGTTGGCGGTGATGGCGTCGACATAGCGCTTCTGGCCGGCCGTCTTGGGGTGCACCTTGCGGCCCCGTGCGGATCGGCCGACCTCGGCTGTCAGAACTTCCGACGGCCGCACGTCCTCCTTCACCATCTCGATGGTGTGCCCCACGTTCGTCGGATCAAGCCAGTGGCCTCTTTCGAGCAGCGCAACGAGCTCTTCGAACAGGCGCCCCACTCGCTCGGCTTCGGGACCCTCGACGGTGATCTCGTTGCCGCGGACGTGGATCCGCGTGCCGTCGAACGCCTCTTCGACGGTACGAAGCAACTCATCACGTTGGCCCAGCAGGCCCACCATGAGGTGGTTCCCGGGGACGAGGATCTTGACCTGGGTGGACGACACTTGGCTCTCGTACGAAGGGTACCAGGCACCTCGCTCAGCCGGGTGGCCAGCCGAGCCGGCGGCCACCGAGTAAGTGGAGGTGCAGGTGGGGAACGCTGTTGCCGGAGTCCGCGCCCACGTTCAGCACGAGGCGAGAGCCACGTTCGGCAAGGCCGTCAGCTCGCGCGACCTGCCGGGCGACGTCGAACATCTCCGCGAGCAGTTCCCCGTGGTCAGCAGTGATGTGCGCGGCATCGACGATGTGCTCTCTCGGAACGACGAGGACGTGCGTCGGCGCAACAGGGTGCAGGTCCCGGAAGGCGTAGACGAGATCGGTGGAGAGCACCTCGGTCGAGGGGAGCACACCGGCCACGATGGCGCAGAAGAGGCAGTCGGTCACAGGCATCGCCGATTCCTAGCGACCGTCGACTCGGATCGGGTCAGGGCAGAGGTGCTCGGCATCGTCCTGGGCGATGGGGGTCGGTGCCCGGAGCCGGCACGCGACTTCGTTTGCGAGCAGCCGACCGCGAAGAGTGAGCACCGCACGGCAGGCGTCGCGTGCCACGAGCCCCACCAGTGTCCCGTCGTCGGGCAGTGCGGTCGCGTCGACGCCCTCGCGGGTGCGCACTGCCAGCTCGAGGGACTCGAGCAGGCGCTGATCGGAGTCGAGGCGTTCCTCGCCGGCGACCGGCGAATGGTCGGAAGCGATCGCCGCCATGTAGCGCTCGGGGGTGCGGATGTTCCAGAACCTGCGACCGTCGAGATGGCTGTGGGCCGCGCAGCCCACGCCGAGGTACTCCCCCTGACGCCAGTAGTTCTGGTTGTGACGACACTCGTGGCCGGGGCGCGACCAGTTCGAGATCTCGTACCAGGGCAGGCCGGCAGTCTCGAGCACCTCGTCGGCCATTTCGTAGCGCCGGGCTTGGACGTCATCGTCAGGGTGGCGATCAGGGTCGCGCCACAACGCCGTGCCGGGCTCAGCCTGGAGAGCGTAGGCGCTCACGTGAGGGGGCGACGGGTCGAGACCGAGCACTCCCTCGAGCGTGGCCATCCAGTCGTCATCGGTCTCCCCTCTGGCGCCGTAGATGAGATCGACGCTGAAGGAGCTGAAGCCGACCTCTCCTATCGCAGCAACCGCACGTGGCACGGTCTCGGAGCTGTGCCGGCGCCCGAGGCTGGTGAGAACATGTGCCGCGAGCGACTGCACTCCGAGCGAGACGCGGTTCACGCCCGCCGCGGCGTAGGTACGCAGGAGCCCGACGGTGACGTCCTCCGGATTGCACTCGACGGTCACCTCGGCTCCCTCCTGGCGGCGGACGCCGTCGAGCAACCGGGCGAGATCGTTGCCGGGGAGCTGGGAGGGGGTTCCTCCGCCGAAGAAGACCGTGGCCGCGGGGCCGAGGCCCTTGTCATAGGCACGATTGAGCTGGGACAGGCACGCGTCGACGTACGCCTCCGAGAGGTGGTGCAGGCCCGCCCATGTGGCAAAGGCGCAGTAGTCACAGCGGCGAGCGCAAAACGGCACGTGCACGTACACGCCGAGCGTGCGGCCGGCATCGGCGCTGGGCTCACGCACGAAGCAAGCCGAGCTCTTCCAAACGTTTGAGGAGGGTCGTGAGGTTCTGCCCCAGCATCGAGGCCATGACCCGCAGGTCCTCGGACCGGATCGTCAGGACCTCGCCGTTGAAGTCCTGGCGCTGAACTTGCACCGAGGCGAGGAACCGCCGGAGCAGCTCACGTTCTGGGCCCTGCACCTCCGAGAGGCGGATCAGGTCCACAGCGATCTTGAAAGGCTTGCCCGGGGTGTCCGGGTTGTCGCCGTTGCTGTGGAACGCCACGCCACGGCCGGCACTGGGAGGCTCCGCCGCATCGGGCGGGAGCAATTGGTCGACGGGCACGCGGTACAGCCTCGCCAGCCTCTGAAGCCGCGGCACCGAGATCGTGCGCTCACCTCGTTCGTAGGCGCCAAGCACCGACGCCTTGAATTCAAGCCTCGAGGCCTTCTCGACCGCTTGAAGGGAAAGTCGCTTCTGGCGTCTCACAGTGCGCAGCCGAGCACCCACGGCGACCGCGTACTCCGGGTCGACTCCTTCTATCTGGCTTGGGGTCATTCCCGTCACTCTCCGGTCGGTGTCGACACGCTCTTGCGCTCGGACACCGTCAACCCGAAATGAGCTCCGCTTAGGCTGTGCCAGAACGCCAGGCCCTTGCCGGTGACCACCGAGCCAGGACCCACCCCTTAAGTGTTGCTCGTTAGGGCGACATCCTGCAAGAAAACTTAATTGGCGGACCCGCGACCGGGCCTTGGATCCCCTCACGACGGTGGTACGAGGGCCATGCTCCGTAGCGCCGTCAAGAGGGTGCCCGCGGCAAGTGCGGCGGTCTCGACCCGCAGAACGCCATCTCCGAGTGAGACTTTGTTGCCGACCAGAGCGAGCTCACGGTCTGACCAACCACCTTCCGGACCGACCAGCACGACTGGAGTCGCAAGCGAGATCGGACTGCCGCCCGGCTCGGCCAGCGCGATGTCCGATACCGGTGAGCGTCCGAGGACCTCCTCCACCGTCCGGCTGGTGCCGATCTCTGGGAGGAAGGGCCTGCGGGACTGCATCGCCGCCTCCCGGGCTATCTTGCGCAGCCGGCCTTCGCGGCGGACGGTCCCGTCCCGGTCAGGGCGCACGATCGTCCGGTCTGCCACAAGCGGTGTCAGGAGGTCCAGGCCGAGCTCGACCAGCTTGGCGACCGCCCATTCGGTCCGCTCCGCCTTGGCCCACGAGAAGCCGACCTCGAGCTTCGGCGCCGGGCGTTCCACGAGGTGGACCGGGCCGGCAGCTTCGAGTCCGAAACGGCCGGCCTTGACAGCGCGCCCCCCCTCCCGGCCGCGGGGCGCAGCTGCCAGCGAAGTGAACGCGCAGATCCTCCATGCACCAGCCCCGTCGGCCGCGGCAACGGCCTCGCCCGGCTTCAGGCGCAGGACTTCGCCGAGGTGGTAGGCGTCGTCGTCGCAGAGGTCAAGGCAACCCAGGTCCTCCACGAACACCAGCGCCGCGGCGGCCCGGAGCTCCGCGTCGGGGGCGCAGACGGCCACGCTCAGCCGAAAGCGGAGCGGAGCCGGGACAACAGGCCCGGGTCCGGCGGCTGGACCTGCTCGCCACGGAGGGCCGCGAGCTTGCGCAGGAGCTCGTCCTCTTCCTTCGACAGCTTGAGAGGCGTGTCGACGAAGACACTTGCTAGAAGGTCACCGCGTCGCCCGCCGCGAAGGCGCGGGACACCGTGGCCGGCGACCTTGAGGACGCGGCCGGTCTGCACCCCTGCCGGGACCGAGAGGAGATAGGGACCGTCGAGCGTGTCCAGCTCGATCTCTGTGCCGAGGGCGGCTTGGGCGACCGACAGGTGCAGCGTCGTGACCAGATCCGTGCCCGACCGTTCGAAGCGGCTGTCCGCCTCGACGCGGAGATGCACATACAGGTCCCCGGACGCGCCGCCCCGCAGTGCTGCGGCACCTGCGCCTGCGATGCGCAGGGTCGCGCCGTCGTCGACGCCCGCAGGAATGTCGACGGTGAGGGTCCGGTCGTCCAGTCTCCTGCCTTCGCCACGGCAGTCGGGGCAGGGAGAGGTCACGACCTTTCCCTGGCCGTTGCAGCGTCCACACGGTGTCGCCGTCATCATCTGCCCGAGGATCGACTGGCGTACGCGTTGGATCTGGCCCGAGCCACGGCAGTCCGGGCAGGTGCTAGCGGTCGTTCCTGCGCGGGCGCCGCTGCCTTCGCAGGTCGTGCAAGGCACCGGTGCCTTGAGGCTCACGTCACGACGGGTGCCGAAGACGGCTTCTGCGAGCCCGATCTGCAGCACGATCTCGGCGTCGGCGCCCTGACGACGAGCTCCGCGCTGTCCGCTCGCCCCGAAGCCCTGATTGAAGAAGACGTCGAACAGGTCCCCGAGGCCGCCGCCAAAGCCGAACGTATCGCCCGCGCCCGCGCCCGCACCTGTTCCCCTGACGGCCTCGGGCCCGAACATGTCGTATCGCCGGCGCCGCTCAGGATCACGCAAGGTCTCGTAGGCGACGGTGATCTGCTTGAAGCGGGCCTCGGACTCCGCGTCCCCGGGGTTCGCGTCGGGATGCAGCTCACGGGCGAGCCGGCGGTACGCCCGCTTGAGCTCGTCCTCAGACGCGGAACGCGGGACGCCTAGCAACTCGTAGAAGTCCTGGGTCATCGACACCGCTATCCCCCGCGGAGCTCTCGCGTGAGCCGCTCACCCACGACTGCGACCGCGGCGAGAGCGTGCTCATAGTCCATCCGGGTCGGCCCGAGCACTCCGATGGTCCCAACAGCGACGCCGTCCGACTCGTAAGGAGCGACGACGAGCGAGCACTCGGCGAGGGACTCGATGCCGGCGTGCTCCGAACCGATCGAGACCGACTGTCCGTGGGCGAGCACTTCGCGCAGCAGCGTCACGACGACGTAGGACTGCTCGAGGATCCCGAGGACGGCCCGGACCTGGTCGATCGCATCGAAACGTTCGGCCATGAACGCGGCACCGCCCACGAAGACCTGGTCGTCGCCTCCAGTCGCCCTCCCGTCTTCGAGGGCACCCACGCAGACCCTGACCAGGTTGTCAACGTCGGGATCGCCACTCGGCATCTCAGAAGGGACAAGCCCGAGCGAGCTACCGGAAAGACGTTGCTGCAACGCGATGCTGGACGCCGACAGCACGGTGTCGGGGACATCCTCACAGATGGCGATCGTCCGCTTTTCCACGACGCCGTTCGAGAGAACCGCCACCGCCATCGCGGTGTGCGCCGAGAGCCGTGCGATCACGGCCGAGCGGACTACGAGCGCCTGATGGGCAGGGCTCACGACGACTCCGGCGCAGTCGGTGAGCTGGGCGAGCAAACGCGAGGTGTCCTGGAGCACCCGCTCCAGCTCGCCATGTGCCTTCGAGAAAAAGACCTGTACCTGCTCGTGCTCGGCGCGAGCGAGAGGCTGCGGGTTGCCGAGGTGATCGACGAAGAACCGGTAGCCCTTGTCCGTCGGAATCCGTCCGGCGCTGGTGTGCGGATGGGTCAGGTACCCCTCCCGCTCGAGCGCTGCCATGTCGGCCCTGACCGTCGCAGGTGAGACTTCGATGACGGGATCGCGCGCGACCTGCGAGGATCCCACCGGCTGAGCTGTCTCGACGTAGCCGGTGACTACGGACTTCAAGATCGCCGCTTTGCGGTCGTCGAGCTGGTCGTGGTCATTGCGCGTAGGCATCTCAAGGGCTCCTTGTGCGGGATTCTACTTGGGGCGTCCTCATGCGATGGCAGTGCCACCTCCGGCGGCTTGTCCGATGCGGGTGCTCCCGGTGAGCGAGCCGCACTCCGCGCCGCGGCGCGCGGTCATTCCTCAAGCGTCAGCGCGCTGATGAAAGCCTCCTGGGGGATCTCGACGCGCCCGATCGACTTCATCCGTTTCTTGCCCTCCTTCTGCTTCTCGAGGAGCTTGCGCTTCCGCGTGATGTCGCCGCCGTAGCACTTGGCGAGAACGTCCTTGCGCTTGGCCTTGACCGTCTCGCGGGCGACGATGCGTCCTCCGATCGCTGCCTGGATAGGCACGTCGAAGAGCTGCCGGGGGATGAGCTCGCGCAGCTTGGCGGTCATCTTGCGCCCGTAGTCGTCGGCCTTCGAGCGGTGCACGATCGTCGAGAAGGCGTCGACCGGCTGGCCTGCAAGAAGAACATCGACCTTGACGAGGTTGTCCGTCTGGGTCCCTGCAGGCTCGTAGTCGAGGCTCGCGTAACCTTTGGTCCGGCTCTTCAGCACGTCGAAGAAATCGAGGACGACCTCCGCGAGGGGGAGCTCGTAGATGAGCTCGACGCGATCGGACGAGAGGTAGTCCATCTTCTGCATCCGGCCCCGACGCGTCTGGCAGAGGTCCATGATCGTCCCTGTGTACTCGGCTGGGCCGATGATCGTGAGCTTCAGCAGCGGCTCCTCAATGTGGTCGATGAACTGCGGCTCTGGCATCGCCGAGGGATTGTCGACCGGCAGGATCCCGCCGTTGGTGAGGTGGGCTATGTACTCGACCGATGGGGCCGTGGCGATCAGAGAGAGGCCGAACTCGCGCTCGAGCCGTTCGCGGACGATCTCCATGTGCAGCAACCCGAGGAATCCGCAGCGGAACCCGAAACCGAGCGCGGCGCTCGTCTCGGGTTCGTAGGTCACGCTCGAGTCGTTCAGCTTGAGCTTCTCGAGCGCGTCACGCAGGTCGGGGAACTCGTCGCCGTCGATCGGGTAGATGCCGCAGAACACCATCGGCTTCGGGTTCTGGTAGCCCTCGAGCGGTGTTGACGCGGGGCGTGAGGCCTCGGTGACGGTCTCGCCTACGCGCGCTTCACCGACGTCCTTGATGCCCGCTATGAGGTAGCCGACCTCGCCCGGGCCGAGCTCGTCGACCTCCACCAGTGCCGGCGTACGGATGCCCACCTCTTCGACCTCGTGCGTGGCTCCTGTTTGCAGGAAACGTAACTTGGCGCCCGAGCGCATCGTCCCGTCCACCACTCGTACCGCGCTGACGACCCCCCGGTACTGGTCGTAGTAGGAATCGAACAGCAACGCACGGAGCGGATCGCCCGGATCACCCTTCGGGGCCGGGATCCGGCGGACGACCTCGTCGAGCAGCTCGACGACACCGGCGCCTGTCTTGGCGGAGATCCTCAGAATCTGGTCGCCAGGAAGGCCGAGCACACGCTCGATCTCGTCGGCGTACCGGTCCGGATCCGCGGCCGGCAGGTCGATCTTGTTCAGGGCCGCGACGATCTCGAGATCGTGTTCGAGTGCTAGATAGCAGTTGGCGAGGGTTTGGGCCTCGATGCCCTGCGATGCGTCAACGAGGAGCACGACCCCCTCGCAGGCGGCAAGGCTCCTCGATACCTCGTAGCCGAAGTCGACGTGGCCGGGGGTGTCGATCAGCTGGAGCACGTAGTCCCGCCAGTGAACGCGCACGTTCTGCGCCTTGATGGAGATGCCGCGCTCGCGCTCGATGTCCATCGAGTCGAGGAACTGGGCTCTCATGTCCCGGGGGTCGACCGCAAAGGTCAGCTCCAAGATGCGGTCCGACAAGGTCGACTTCCCATGGTCGACGTGGCTGATGATCGAAAAGTTGCGAATGACCTCCGGGGCGACCACACCTTCCATCGTGCCATCTCGGCCACGGTGTGCCGTCCGGATCGGTCAGCTGGTACTCTCGTTGATCCCGGAGGCTCTGTTCCTCCTGTCCGTACGCGTCGAGGGACGAATGGCGAATATCAAGAGTCAGATCAAGCGGAACCGTCAGAACGAGCGTCGCCGCGTCAGCAACAAGGCCGTGCGCTCGGAACTGAAGACGCGCACGAAGAGCGCTCTTCTTGCCGCCGAGACGGGCGCCGAGGACTCGGCTGAGCGCCTCCGCGAGGCCGTGAAGCGGATCGACAAGGCCGCAGCCAAGGGCGTTATCCACGCCAACCAGGCATCGCGGCGCAAGTCTCGCCTCGTTCGCCGTATCGCATTGATCACAGCAGGGAGCGGCGAGGAGAGCTGAGCACACCGAGCCGCTCGTCGCGTCACCGCTTGGCGAGCGGAAGCTTCAGCGGTGTGCTCCCACCGAGCAGTGCGTCAGTTATGGACGCGTCGTTACCTGACATCCCAAGCTCCCAGATGCCGACGCCTGCGCAGTCGAACTGGGCGGCGAGCGCCGACTTGAGGGCGATCGAGACCGGATCGTCGAACCAGGTCTGGTGCCACTTCCCGTTTCTCTTGAACACAGTCCAGGGAGTCTCGGTCACGGGGTCCCATTTCGGCGCGTGACCCGCAGCCACGATGTCCGAGTAGGTGACAGCGAGCGGAGGCCCCGTGGTTGCGGCCCCGTCGAATCGGCTCGTGGCCGGGAAGTCGTAGCCGTAGAGCGGGATGCCGAGCACGATCTGCCGTGCGGGCACGACGGAGGCGTACTCGGCGAGCGTTATGGCGTCGCTCCACGGGGCGTTCGTCAACGGAGCGGTCGCCGAAGCCACGTCAGGCTGCTGCATGTCGTAGGCCATGACGAAGAGCTCGTCGACGTATCTGGCGAGCGCCTTGACGTCGAAGAAGTCCGACGGGTCCAAGGCAGACGTCGGATAGGTGTCCAACATGATCGACCATCTGGGCCTTAGTGACTTCAACGTTCTCGAGAACGATGCCACGAAGCGAACGAATCCGCCTCGATCCGCCGTGCTGTTGCCCTCGAGGTCGAGATCGATGCCGTCAAAGTCCCCGGAAGAAAGGAGTGCCGCGACGTTCCTGGCGAGCCGAGGCCCCGCTGTCGAGGGATGTGCGGCGATCGAGTGGAGAACTGAAGGGTTCTCTGAGAAGACCGTGAGCAGCACACGGTCGCCCGCAGCGTGAGCCTGGCTGATGTCAAGTCCGAGAGCAGCACTCGTGAGAGTCGAGTAGCCCTCCCCGCTCTGAGCAATCGAGCCACCGGTGCCAAGACCCACCGCCCAGTAGGCGAGCGCCGTCAGGGCCTGGTAGTCAGGCGTGAAGCTGCCGACTTCCCAGTAGGGGAGGAAGCCGACGACCTGGTGGGCGCGGAGGGGCCGGAGGAAGGCGCCCGCTCGGAGCGTCGGGGCGGGACGGCCCGGAACGGTCGGCAGGTCAACTGCCACCGCCGCCTCTGCTTTGGTCACTGCGGCCCGCTCGACGGGAATGAGGAGCTGGGCCGGGCTCGGCGCCTGGGTTGTGATGGTTGGCCCCGTGCCGAAGAGCCCGCAGCTTGCACAGCCGAGCGCGCCGAGCACGCTCGCGAACACGGAAAGGGCGAGGCGAGCGGCGGTGGGACGCCGCGGTGAGGCCATGACGGCCCGAGCGTAGTTCCCGTCGATCCCGACGCGTCGTCGTCCCCTCCGCTGCCAGGTAACCAGCTGGTGTGCTCTTACCCGGAGAATGCTCCTACGCTCTGCGGGATGGTCTTCGTCGAGGTCTTCCGCTTGCTCGTCGCAGTCTGTGGCGCGCTCGTTGGCCTCGCGGCCGGCAACCACTACGCCGCCACAGCGCTGGGACGCTCCACTGGAGCGGCCATCGGTGTCCTGGTCGGTTACGTGGTCGGCGGCGTCGTCGGTCGCCTGACGGCCGGAGGAATGCGTGAGGCGACCCGATCGCTTCGTGACGTCCCAGCCCCCGAGCTGCTCTCCGGGATGTTGTTCGGCAGCTTGGGCCTCCTGATCGGCGTCATCGTCTGCATCCCGCTGTTCGTCTTCGTCCGGGAGGACTTCGATTTCCTGATCGCCGCGGCGGTGGCCTGGGTGCTCGGCACGCTTGGTTTGAAGTTGGGCATGGCCAAGGGTCGCCAGCTTGCCGACGCTCTCGGCGTCACGCGCCACCTCACGACGTCGCGCCAGGACGTTCCCGTCGGGGGTGATCTGGCGGACACTTCTGCAGTTATGGACCGGTCATTCCTGGTAATGGGGCAGATCGGCCTGTTCGGTCCCGAGCTGTTGATCCCCGAACCTGTGGCCGACGAGCTTGCCACGCTTGCCGAGGGCCCAGACCCGGTCGCGGCCCGACGCGCGCGGCGAGGGCTCGAGGCGATCGGTGAGCTCAGGAACCTCGGGGTCAGGGTCACCTTCGTGCAGGGCGACGTCCCCGGTGCAGCTTCGATCGAAGACAAGGTCGCCGTACTAGCCGACCGTCTCGACGCTCGGGTCGTCACCTGCTCTGTCGAGATGACCCGCCGCCGGGAAGAGGCCGGCGCCCGTGTGCTGGACCTTCGTCGCCTTGTTAGCGACCTTTCACCAGACCACATTCCCGGCGAGCATCTGAGAGTCGACCTCATCCGAGCAGGTCGCCAGCCGCAGCAAGCGATTGGTTTCCTGCCCGACGGCGACATGGTCGTGGTCAACGACGCCGAGGAAATGGTCGGTCGGACAGGGGTGGAGGTCATTGTCCTCTCGACGAGGCCTACGAACCAGGGGCTGCTTGTTTTCGCCCGTATCGCGGACGAGCCGGGTCCACCTCGCGGTGGGGGCGGGCAAGCCCCGGGAGATCTGCTGCGCAACGGGCAATCTCGGCTGGCAGAGCCTGGGCCGAACTGAGCCCGCCGGGGGCCCCATATCGCGAACCGGTGAAGGACCTATCGGACCTCGAATCCGTTCTTGCCGAGCAAGGGCACGAAACGGGCTCCGCACAGCACCCGTAGTTCCACCAGCTTGCCGTCTCGTGCTTCGTAGACCTTCACGAGATCGCCGCCCCCGTTCCCGACGGGCATGACGAGCTTGCCTCCGGGAGCGAGCTGGGCCGCGAGCGGAACCGGGACGCGGAGGAAAGCGGCCGCGACCACGATGCCGTCGAAGGGAGCGAAGCCGGGAAGCCCGAGCGTGCCGTCGCCGGTGACGATCTCGGCGTTCAGGACGCCTTCCGCCTTCAGGTTGCGACGGGCAGCCTGCGCCAGCTCGGATATGCGCTCGACGCTGAACACGCGGTGGGCGAGCTTGGCGAGCAACGCCGCCTGGTAGCCATACCCGGTGCCGATCTCGAGGACCGTGTCCTGAGGCCCGAGGTCCAAGGCCTCGATCATCAGCCCGATCAGCGACGGCTGTGACGTCGTCTGGGCCTGCCCGATCGGGATCGCGTAGTCGTAGCCGACCTCGTTGCGCATTTCTATGGGAACGAACGAGGCGCGGCGCACGGTTCGCAGCGCCTCGAGCACACGGGGGTCGGTGACGCCTTGGGCGCGTGCCGCGTGTACAAGTGATTCCGCGTTTGCTCGATCGACCTGCGTCTCACCGCCGGTCCGCTCGCCGTAGCGGTCCTCGTTTACTCCCATACGCTCATTTGAGCAGGAAGGCGCGCCCTCTTGCAGTGGTAAGGCTATGGAGCCACTCTTGGAGCAGGTAGTCGATGGCGATCTTCAACGGGGCGGTACAAGCCTGCGGTCAGAGAGCCTTGACCGCGGCCACGACCTTCGTCAGAGAGTCCTTGGCATCACCGAACAACATTGTGGTCTTCGGGTCGAAGAGAAGCTCGTTGTCGATGCCGGCAAAGCCTGGGCGCATCGAGCGCTTCATGAACACGATGTTGCGGGCTTCGTCGACCGCAAGGATCGGCATCCCGTAGATCGGGCTGTCCGGATTGTTCTTGGCTGCCGGGTTGACGACGTCGTTCGCGCCGACCACCAGCGCCACATCGGCGGACTGGAACTCCGGGTTCGCCTCGTCCATTTCCTTCAACTGCTCATAGGGGACGTTGGCCTCTGCCAACAGGACGTTCATGTGGCCCGGCATACGGCCCGCGACGGGGTGGATGGCGTAGATGACCTCGACCCCGCGCGACTCGAGCAGGTCGGCAAGCTCGCGAATCGTGTGCTGAGCCTGCGCGACTGCAAGTCCGTAGCCCGGGACGATGATCACCTTGTTCGCGTACGCGAGCAAGATGGCAACGTCTTCGGCACTCGCGGACCGGACGCTTCTAGTCGTGTCGCCCTCGGCGCCTCCTGTGGCCGTGATGACCGAACCGAAGGCGCTGAAGAGGATGTTCGGGAGCGAGCGTCCCATCGCCCGGCTCATCATCTGGGTGAGGAGCGTGCCCGAGGCGCCGACGAGCGTGCCCGCAACGACGAGCACGACCGAGTGAAGCACGAAGCCGCTTGCCGCGACAGCGAGACCGGTGAACGAGTTCAGCAACGAGATGAGGACGGGCACGTCCGCCCCGCCCACCGGCAGGACGAACGCGACGCCGAAGGCCAGAGCGAGGACGAGCACGATCGCGACGAGCCAGTTGAAGGAACTGACGCAGACCGTGACCCCGAGCCCGAGGATGGCGACGCCGACAATGCCGTTCCAGACCTGCTGGCCAGGGTAGGTGATGGCCCTGCCGGTCATGATCTCTTGGAGCTTCGCGAAGGCGATGCAGCTTCCGGAGAACGAGACGCAACCGATGACCACGCCCAGGAGGACCTCGACGACCTGGTAGACGGCGAGCGAGCCGGCCGGGGCCCTGAGGAACGTGGAGAGCGCGATCAGCGCAGCTGCGCCGCCGCCGACCCCGTTGAAGGCCGCCACCATCTGCGGCATCGCGGTCATCTTGACCAGGCGTGCCGCGGGCACCGCGATGA
Organism: Acidimicrobiaceae bacterium; assembly: GCA_003166375.1. Classification (GTDB taxonomy): domain Bacteria; phylum Actinomycetota; class Acidimicrobiia; order Acidimicrobiales; family Bog-793; genus Fen-455. The sequence continues at coordinate 39,100 of PMVZ01000207.1, forward strand.
CCGCCCCGATCAGCATTGCGCCAACGATCAGCAGGAAGTGGGTCAGTCCGTTGGTCGCAAAGGTGATCGCGACGGCGAGCGCCATACCACCGGCGCCGAGGAGGTTCCCGTAGCGGGCGGTCTTCGGCCCCGTGAGGCCGCGCAGCGCCAGGATGAAGCAGATCGCCGCGATCAGGTCAGCGAGGCGGATGCCCGTCCCGAGGCTCACTTCGGGCCCCCTTCCGTGCTGGGCGCAACCGCGCTGGCCGACTCCGCTGAGACCTTGGCCGGCTTACGGACCTTGAACATCTCGAGCATCCGGTCGGTGACGACGAACCCGCCGACGACGTTCAAGGTGGCCAACACCACAGCGACGAAGCCGAGCGCCATCTGGGCCGTGCCGCTCGCCGTGCCGAGGACGAGCATCGCACCGACGAGCACGACGCCGTGGATCGCGTTCGTGCCCGACATCAACGGCGTGTGCAGGGTGCTCGGCACCTTGGCGATCACCTCGAAGCCCACGAAGGCCGAAAGTACAAACACGGTGATGAGCGAGAGGATGTCCCCGCCGTTCATTGCGTCCCTCCTTCGAGCAGGTCGGCGGTGGGCCCATGGCGGACCTCGCCCCCGTGGGTGACGCACGTGCCGGCGACGATCTCGTCGTCGAAGTCCGGGGCGAAGGCTCCCGCCTTGATGACGAGTGTCAGGAACTCGGCGATGTTGCGCGAGTAGAGGAAGCTCGCGTGCAGGGGCATCGAGCTCGGGAGGTTCTTCACCCCGATGATCGTGACGCCGCCTTCGTCGAGGGTCTCCCCTGGGCGGCTGAGCTCGCAGTTGCCACCCGACTCGGCCGCAAGGTCGACGATGACGCTGCCCAGGGCCATCTCGTGCACCATCTCCCCGGTGACGAGCACCGGCGCCTTGCGCCCGGGGATCGCCGCGGTCGTGATCACGACGTCGGCCGCGGCGACCTCCTTGCCGATGAGCTCACGCTGGCGGCGCAGGAAGTCCTCTGACTGCTCTCGCGCGTACCCGCCCTCGCCCTCCTGGGCCTCGAGATCGAGCTCGACGAAAGCGGCACCGAGGCTCTTCACCTCTGCGCGGGCGGCGGTGCGGACGTCGTATGCGCGGACGTTCGCACCGAGGCGGCGCGCCGTCGCGATCGCCTGGAGCCCGGCGACGCCGGCGCCGAGAACGAGCACCTTGGCGGGCGGCACCGTTCCAGCTGCGGTCATGTAGAGGGGGAAGAACTTCGGGAGCTGCTCGGCTGCCAGCAGCACTGCGCGGTAGCCCGAGACCAGCGCCTGGGACGAGAGCACGTCCATCGACTGCGCCCGGGAGATTCGAGGCAGCAGGTCCAGGCTGAACGCGGAGATCCGGCGATCCACAAGCGCACGGACGAGGTCGAGGTCTGCCGTAGGCTGCAGGTAGCTCACGACGCCGGAGCCCTCGTTCATGAGGCCGACCTCCTCCAGCGTCAGCGGCTGCACCTTGCAGATGAAGCCCGATGTGGCGAAAAGCGTCGGAGCGTCCACCAAGGTGACACCCGCAGCGGTGTAGGCCTCGTCGGCAAGCAGCGAGGAGGCACCGGCACCGGTTTGCATGGCGATGTCCACGCCTAGGGCAGTGATCCTTGGGACGACGCTGGGGACGAGCGCGACCCGACGCTCGCCGGGCGTTGTCTCGCTCGGTATTCCCAATCGCATGAGTTCGGTCTAGCAAACGCGGGCGCTCCAGGTCTAAACGCGCCACCGGCGCGTCGCGGCCGGTGCAACGCGGCTTCACCTCGCGTTCCCACCACGGACCTTGTCCCTCGTGTCGGCGGGACCGGTACCTCGCTTGGCACTCGGATGGCCAGCTGCTCGGGCGGCGGTAACCTCGCTCGGGTGGCTAGCGACGTGATCGGAGAGACGACCGGTCCGCGTCCGGTCCGCGTCCGGATCGCGCCGTCGCCTACCGGTTACTTCCACGTCGGAGGTGCTCGCACGGCGCTCTACAACTGGTGCTTCGCGAGGCGCCACAACGGAGCATTCGTTCTCCGGATCGAGGACACCGACGCTGAGCGCAACAAAGAGGAGTGGGTCGGTGGGATCGCTTCTGCGCTGACATGGCTTGGGATCGACTGGGACGAGGGCCCCTACCGTCAGTCTCAGCGCGGGCAGCACTACCAGGCGGCTCTCGACGATCTTTGGTCGAACGGCTACCTGTATGCCTGCGACTGCACGCGCGAGATAGTGCTGGAGCGGACGAAGGCCAACGCGACGCCGGGTTACGACAGTTTCTGTCGCGACCGGGGCCTCGAGCGTCAGCAGGGGCGCGCCTTGCGGTTCAAGGTTCCCCGGGAGGGCGTGACGGTCGTGAACGACGTGATTCGCGGAGAGGTCCGTTTTGCGAACTCGACGATCGACGACTTCGTGGTCGCGAAGTCGAACGGCAACCCGCTCTTCGTTCTCGCCGGCGTCGTCGACGACCGGGAAATGCAAATCAGCCACGTCATCCGGGCCGAGGAGCATCTCCCGACGACACCCAAGGCGGTGCTCCTCTGGGAAGCGCTCGGGACCGGCGCGCTCCCGCTGCCCACCTACGCCCACCTGCCGGTGCTCGTGAACGAGAAGAGGCAGAAGATTTCGAAGCGACGCGACCGCGTCGCCATCGAGGACTATCGAGCGCAAGGCTTCCTGCCCGAGGCGATGGTGAACTACCTCGCACTGCTCGGGTGGAGCCCGGGGGATGGTCGCGAGTTCTTCAGTCTCGGAGACCTGGTCACCGAGTTCGACCTCAGCAACGTCAACCACTCACCCGCCTTCTTCGACGAGACGAAGCTGCTGCACTTCAACGGCGTCTACCTCCGCGAACTTGCGGTCGAGAGCTTCATCGAGCGCTGCCGCCGCTGGGCGGCAGAAGACGCTCCGGCGCAGGTGGCGGCCGATTTTTCGTCGACAGAATTCGCAAGGCTCGCCCCGCTGGTCCAAGAACGGGCGGCCACTTTGTCAGAGGCGGCAAGTCTTGTCGAGTTCCTTTTTGCACCCGAGTTCGCGATCGAGGACGAGTCGTTCGAGAAGGCGATCTCCCGGGATCCGGACGCGGGCTCGATCCTCGAGGAGGCCCGCGAACGGCTCGAGAGCTGCGTCTTCGAGGCGGCACCGCTCAAGGCTGAGATCTCCGAGCTGGGAGACAGACGGGGACGCAAACTCGGCAAGGTGCAGGCGCCGATCCGGGCGGCTGTCCTAGGGCGGGGCGTCGGCCTGCCCTTGTTCGAGTCGCTCGAAGTGCTGGGGCGCGCTCGGTCACTGGAGCGTCTTGACACCGCGATCGAGCGACTGGCCGCGTCGAGGCGCGAGGTCCCGAGCGCCTAAGCGCCCTTGTCGGCATGACCGACGGCTCTACGGTCCGTTCGCCGCACACGAGTTCGCAGTGGCCCTGGCCTCCCGCGTGTTCGGGGGTCGCGCCTGTTACGATGACGCCGCCCATTCGGGGGTGGTGTAATCGGCAACACGGCAGGTTCTGGCCCTGTAATTGGGGGTTCGAGTCCTCCCCCCCGAGCTGCGAGCGGCCGGAAGGCCGCTCGTTTCGCGACCGGCAGGCGTCAGAGGCGGACAACCTCCCGGAAACGGTCTGCGATCTGTCTATCACCGAGAATCTCGAGCCGCTCGGTCGGTAGGCGGCCCCAGGTCCAGCAAGCCAACTCAAAGGCGGTACCCCGGAGCGCCACGCCGGCCTTCGCGTGTTCACGGGTGATCGCGGAGCCGCTGGCGCTTGGGTTCAGCGTCCATTCCGCGCCCGCGACATCGGTGGCATGAAGGTGCATGGAGTCACCGAGTCCGGCCGCGAGGATCTGGGACTCGAACCGGGGGTAGAAGAGCTCGAAGAACTCCGTGACCGTGTCGGTTGCCACTTCGGGATACGCGTGAGCTGGCTCGAAGCCCTGCGCCAACTCGACATCGACGCGGTGGATGAGCGTCTCGTGCGTCAGGCGGCGGGACCAGAAACTCGTCGGGCCCGGGCTGTCCTCGGTCCAGTTCCATACCGGGGTGTCGTCGTCGGCGGTCTCGAGGGCGGCGAGCACGGCCGTCCGCTGCTCCGCGAACCAACCGAGACGCGCTTCGCCGTCGGGGACGGTCGGTAGCTGCCTGTGGTCCGGAGCCTCGGTTCGTCGCCCGGAGACGACAAGGGCAACCCGGCTGTAGGTGACTCCAAGATGGTTCACTAGCTGTGCCACATCCCACCCTGGACAGGTGGGCAACGGGGTGTCGAGTGACGCTGCATCGTTGGAAACGGCTACGAGAAAGCGGCTGGATTCCAAGTCGAGGGAATCCAAGGCGGTTGAGCGATCCATGCCGCCAGTCTGCACCCTCGGCGGTTCCAGGCGCCGGCCAGCTCCGCTCAGCGAATCCCTCGCGCTCGCCGCGACCGCGCTCAGTGGTTCGCTCCCTATTGAATCATGTCAAGTTGTCCGGGAACGGTGCTCGTCGTCGTGGGGGGCACTCGGCGACTAACATGATCAAGCTTCGCTGGCCGTGATGCCAGCCGGAGCCCTGCAACGCGAGCCACTGCTTCAGGACCACGCCACGCACGGCCCCATCGTCT
>PMVZ01000047.1 GCA_003166375.1 Acidimicrobiaceae bacterium
CACGCTCCGGTGACGGATGCAATGGTGGAGACGAGGTGTCCAATCTGCAATCAGTCGCAGAGGCTGAACCGGGCGCGCCTCAGCTCCGCCGATCCGATGAGAATGACGTACGTCTGCGTGAGGGGGTGCAGCCCGATCCTGATTATTGGACTAGCGATCGACTTGACCTGGCCACCCGATCGTGGGGTCCGGGTTGGCGCGTACTCCCTGAGGAACCCGGAGGATCTGATCGTCCACCTGGAGGGCGAGTCCACCGTTGTGATACCGGCGAACAGGAACGCTTGGACCGCCCTGGACGGCGGGGAGGACTAACCGGCTCAGTCGAAGAACGGTCGAAACTTCTCCACTACTGCTCTGACTCGGTGGTGCAGGTTGAGAAGAGTGTCAAAAACTGGCAACCCGCGAGCTGGCCCAGCGCTGTCAAAGACTATGTCGAAGGAAAACACGGGTATCAGTTCTGGTTCCGGTTCGGAAAAAATCCACACCCTGCATATTTTCGAGCCAGAATCCAATGCGCCAGTGCTGAATATGGGCCAGATGTCCGCGCGAGATTCGCCAGTGTCGATGCGCGCAAGTTGCGTGACCCCGTGAGCAATATGCGGAGCCCTGTGTTTGTCACCATTCCAGAGGCCGTTGAGGATCCACAGTGGGTTCAACTCGGGATCCCCTCCGTTCTTCAGATGGAACGGCTGAAGGTCATACAGAACTGTGCAGGGTCCTTTCGGGAGCGACTTGATCTTCCACACATCTCGTTTCCACTGGTCCGCGGTTTTGCAGATCATGAATTCGGCATGTGGCGTTGGGCAGAGCAAGTAAATCAAGTTATCGAGGCTCGCGCGAAGGCTGTGGATGCAGTCCCCGATGATGAACTGCAAGTTGTCTGGGAGCCGTGTCGCTTCGTCGACGATGTAATCGACATAGCTGCCGGACTGCGACTCCACCTTCGGCAGGGGCACCCAGTGGTAACCCACACTCCTATCGGAGACGGCGTTTTTGAATCTCTTCAAATGCTTCCACGACCAAGCGAGACGGCCGATGACCGCTTCGAGGTCCCCTACAGTCGGCATGCCGGTCTACCCTCGGAGGGAGATACCCAAGAGCAACGGCAACAATTCGATGCAAGAGACACAGGTGAAGCGGCTCTCGCGCTGGTGAGTTCGAGAGCCATAGGGGGAGCCTAGGACTAGACCCTCTGGGGCCCTGCTCAGAGCTCAATGGGTTCCGGCACCCCCATCACGCGCCGGGACCGTCACGTGCTGCTGCAGCACCGTTCAGGGCGTGGTCCTCCCTAAACCCACGATCGCCGTCGCCGGGATCGCGAGCGTCGGCGACACGCTGGGCAGGTAGCCAGGGGTGCCCGAGTAGATGGCAGAGAGGTGGACGGTCAGGCCGCGCCCACGAACGAGCGGGACGGTCCCACCTCCTGTGCAGTCGGCCGACGCGTTGTTGCTCGACGTGATGTGGAGTGCCAGCACAGAGTCCTCAAGGCTGGCGATACAACCAGCGCTGAGGGTGGCGAGCAAGTCGACCCTCTTGGACCCGTTGACCACGAACTGGAATCTCATCGTTCCCGCCGTGACAACGGTGCCGCCCAGGGTCTTGACCTGAGCGACGAGCGGTAGGCCCTGTTGCGTGAGGTAGTACCCGAGCGCCAGCGTCGTGCGCGTGATGAACGCCGCGGCCTCCACGATCCTCAAGTGAGAAACTCTGATGTGAGCTCCGTGAGCCGTCAGGCTGAGCGCGTACCACCTGACGTGGGCCGCTGGGTTGGCCCGGATGGTGAACTGGCGCAAGATCCTCCCGTGCGAGCACTTCACCGTGCCGTCGAATCCCGCGATCTTCGGCGACGACGACCACGAGCACGTCTTGGCGTTGTGGACCGTGACGAACCACGTCATGCCCTCCCCGCCTTCGGCGGCAACGTGGCGAACAGGGGTGCCGGCAGTGCTTGCAGCACTTGCCAACGAGGGAACGGCGAGTGCAGCAAGAACCGCTGCTGCAATGAGAGGACGGAGAACCATTCGCATGTCGGACCTCCCCAGGTCACTTGGGAGTCGAGAGTACGCCTTCCACGCAGGAACTTCACCCGGTACTGACACCCTTGCCGACGATTCCATAGCCTCTACGGCGATCTGCGACCAGGACTTTCGCGTCGCCGTAGCTCCCTTGGCGCTCGGACGAGCTGACCAAGGATCGCGAGCGCCCGCTACGACTGGAGCCCGCTCGGCGCCTCAGGACGGTGCCCGGGCCTCGTCGGATCACTGAGCAGCCGATCGCCTGCTAGCTATGATCCCCGCCAGGGAGATCCCAATGAAGCGCCTCATCGTTCTGGCCGTGGCAGTGGCAGCCTTGGCCGCTTGCGGGAGTTCGTCAGGGTCGGCAACTGCGCCCACCGCTACGGCTGCGAGCACAGCGACCACGCTGACGACCGTCACCCGGGCGTTCTACGTCTTGTCAGGCTCGATGATGCCGACGCTACAGATCGGCGATCGCATCCTCGTTGTGACGAGGGGCTACACGATTCATCGAGGCGA
>PMVZ01000051.1:0-3383 GCA_003166375.1 Acidimicrobiaceae bacterium
CGGCGAATGGGGCGTGTTCCGGCGTATTGCCTTGCCGCTCGCGACGCCGATCGTGGCGCTCGGCGCCTTCTTTTCGTTCGTCGCGAACTGGAACAACTACTACCTTCCGTTTGTGATGACCTATGACAACTCGCAGTACCCGCTGCAGGTGGGCCTGCCGATCCTGCTGGGCAGCTCGCCGTCGATAAACCCGGTCGCGGCGACTGGCGGACAAGCGGTCATCTATAGGCCCGAGATGGCGATGGCGACGATCATCGCAATCGCACCGGTACTGATCGTATTCCTGTTCGCGCAGCGGACCCTTGTGGCCGGCATGCTCGCTGGATCGACAAAGGAATAGGGCTGGCGGAGGCGACAGTTGGCCCGACTGGACCAATTTCATCCTGCCCTGCGTGATGTTCTGCCGCGACCGCCAGTACCCGCTCCCGGTCGGCTTGCAGTACCTCCTGGAAAGTACAGCCGCGTTCAACCCGTCGCTCGGTGGCGGTGTGAGCCCGGTACTCCGGCCGGAGCTGGCGATGGCCACACTCGTAGCGATCGCGCCGGTATTCATCGTTTTCCTCTTTGCCCAACGTGCGTTGGTCACCGGGATGCTCACCGGCGCCACGAAGGGGTAACCCGTTCGTGCAGCCTCTGCGCGCGCTGACCTAACGAGGGGAGCTTGCGTGCGAGTTGTCTTCATCGGAGCGGGAAGTGTGGTGTTCACGAGGAACCTCACGCGGGACATCCTCACGTTCCCGGAGCTTCAAGACAGCGAGATCGTGCTCATGGATATCGACGGCGACAGGCTCTCGTGTGCCCTCAAGCTTGTCAGCCGCATGGCCGAGACGGCCGGGTCACCGGTGTGTGTCTCCGGCACAAGGGATCGTCGCCAGGCCCTCAAAGGGGCCGACTACGTGGTCGTCACGATCCAGGTAGGTGGGAACGACCAGCGGGAAGCCGACATAGGCATCCCGGAACGTTACGGGGTGAGCCAGTGCGTGGGTGACACCTTGGGGCCCGGTGGGATCTTCCGCGGTCTGCGACACCTGGCGGTCTTCGACGGCCTCATAGAGGACATGGCGGAGCTCTGCCCGAGGGCACTCGTTCTGCAGTACTCGAACCCAATGGCCATCCTCACCTGGCGGACAGCGCTATCGGGTTTGCGGGCCGTGGGACTTTGCCACTCCGTCCAACAGACGGCGCGCCTGCTTGCCGGGTACTGCGAGGTCCCCGCGGAGGAGCTCACCTACTGGGTGGCCGGGATCAACCACCAGGCCTGGTTCCTCACGCTGGCGCACCATGGCACCGACCTCTACCCCCGCCTGCGCTCACAGCTCGACGACCCCGAGACGATCGCCTTGGAGCCCGTGCGGTTCGAGCTTATGCGCAGGTTCGGCTACTTCGTGACCGAGTCGAGCGGGCACGCGTCCGAGTACCTCCCTTACTTTCGCAAGCGGCCCGATCTCCTCGCCTCTTTGGTGGAAAGCTTTGAATCGGCAAGCTCCGACTATTCGGCGTGGTTCGGTTACGGACAGACGGGCGGCTACTTCGCCAGCATGCGGCTCAAAGAGCCCGCCTACGAGCAGGAGGTTGCCCGGCAGATCGCCGGCACCGAGCCCATCGAGATCCGGCGTTCGGAGGAGTACGGCGCTCTCATCATCCAGGCAGCGGAGACAGGCTCTGCCGTTCTCATCAACGGGAACGTGCCCAACGAAGATCTCATCACCAACCTGCCCGCCGGGGCTTGCGTCGAGGTCCCCTGTCTGGTGGACCGGGGCGGCGTGCACCCCTGTGCGGTGGGAGCCCTTCCACCTCAGCTGGCCTCCTTGAACCGGAGCAACATCGCCGTGCAGGAGCTTGTCGTCAAGGGCCACCTCGAGCGCGACAGGGAGGCCATCTACCAGGCGATGGCACTTGATCCGCTGACTGCCGCGGTTTGTTCCCTGGACGAAATATGGAAGTTGACCGACGACATGTTCGCGGCGAACAAGAGCTGGTTGACCCAGTTCGCATAGGAGCTGCCGATCGTCAGTGAGAGTGTTAGAACCGAGTGCGGGCCTTCGTTCGCCGTGCCTTCGGGCAGCGCTGTGTGCTCGGCGGGCTCAGGGCCGGTGCGCTCAAAGGCTGAAGTTAGACGACAGGATCCAGAAAGGTACCAGAATGCTCGACGATACCGGAGCAGCGCTCGAGTACTCCTCGGGCCATGAGCGCTTGCGCTTGGAGGCTTGGGGCGAAGACTCGATCAGAGTGCGCGCCAGCCAAGCCCAGTTAGCAGAGGAGCTCCCAGGCGCGCTCATCACGCCTCGCCCAGCCCCGTCAGCTGGCGCGACGGGTGACGGGGCGACCCTCGTCAACGGGAGGCTCAGGGCTCAGATCTCCCCAGACGGGCTGGTCAGCTTCTGGCGCTCCGACGACGACCGCGAGCTGCTTTCCGAGCAGAAAGCGCATTTTTGGTGGCCAGGGCCGAGGCTGTTCGTGGCGAATGGCAACGGGCACTACCGCATAGAGCAGCGCTTCAAAGCCTACGACGGAGAGAAGCTTTACGGTCTCGGTCAGCACCTCCACGGCCGGTTCGATCAGAAGGGCCTTGTCATGGACCTGGTCCAGCGAAATGCCGAGGTTTCGGTGCCCTTCATGGTCTCGAGCAGGGGATATGGGTTCCTATGGAACTCTCCAGCAGTAGGGCGGGTTGAGCTTGCCAACAACGGGACTCGCTGGGTCGCCGATAGCGCGCGCCAAATCGACTACTGGGTGACCGTCGACGACGAGCCCGCAGAGATCCTCTCGCATTATGCCGACGCCACTGGGCACACACCCGAGCTGCCTTCTTGGGCAAGCGGCTTCTGGCAGAGCAAGCTTCGCTACCGCACTCAAGAGGAACTGCTGGAAGTAGCCCGGGAATACGACCGCCGAGGGATCCCGCTGGCAGTGATCGTGAGCGACTTCTTCCACTGGGAGTACTTGGGCGACTGGGGCTTCTATTCTGGCGAATGGCCCGACCCGGCTGCAATGGTGAATGAGCTCAAATCGATGGGCACCGAGCTCATGGTTTCAGTCTGGCCTTCTATTAGCCCACTTTCGGTCAACTACAAGCCTATGTTGGATCGTGGCCTGTTGATTTCGAGCGAGCAGAGCGCGCCGGTGCACGTGACCTGGCCGGAACGGGGCGTGAAGTCCTGGATCGGGGTTTCCATTTACGATTCCACGAATCCCGTAGCCCGCGAGTATATCTGGGAGCAGGTCGAGAAGAACTACTACAAGGCGGGGATCCGGGTCTTCTGGCTCGACGCCTGCGAACCCGAGATGCAGCCAAACTACCCCGCGAGCTTGAACTTCGCGGCGGGGCCCGGTCTCGAAGTTGCAAACCTCTATCCCCGTGAGCATGCTCGCGGGTTCTACGA
>PMVZ01000051.1:3402-4179 GCA_003166375.1 Acidimicrobiaceae bacterium
GTGCGTTGGTTCGAGTACGGGGCTTTCTGCCCGCTGTTCCGCCTCCATGGGGACCGCCTCCCCAACGCTGCGATGAGCGCGGACATGACGGGCGGCCCTAATGAGATCTGGTCTTTCGGTGAGCAGGCTTACTCGGTCCTGAGGGACTACATCTTCCTTCGCGAACGCCTGCGGCCTTACCTGCACTCGGTGGCAAGAGAAACGAGCAAGACGGGCGTACCTATCATGCGGCCGTTGCTCCTCGAGTTCTCACATGATGAGAGGTGCTGGGACGTTGACGACCAGTTCATGTTCGGCCCAGACCTACTGGTGGCTCCGGTGCTGGAGCAAGGAGCGGACGGTCGGTCCGTGTATCTGCCTGCCGGGGCGAAATGGACAGACACCTGGACGGGAGCGAGTGTGCTGGGCGGCGCCATGGTGACAGCCGACGCTCCTTTGGAACGGATCCCAGTTTTCCTCCGCGACGGAGCACGGATCGATATCGGGGTCTTCACGAACCAAAATTGAGCCCGACGGCCTAAATCGTTCGCACATCCCCACAGGGTGGTTCTCGGCTCCCGGGCTCCCGCTCGGTCCAGATGTTTCGGCCGGGTCGGGGCCCCCCGCCATCTTTATGGAACAGAGGAACACGACCTTGCGATCCCGGCATGTCAGGTTCTTACACGGTTGTTTCCGGTTAGCTCGCCGGGTAGCGCGGGATGGCGGTTTGACACGAACATAGCCTAGTATGAGCTAGCCTAAAGCGGCTTATGGTTGAGATTAGTTTGTTGCCCATCA
>PMVZ01000044.1:0-7963 GCA_003166375.1 Acidimicrobiaceae bacterium
GGGTGCGGCTCGACGCGCTCAATGAGCGCTTCGCGGATCATCCGCTGGTTCGCGTCCGGGTCCTCGGCCGGCACGCAGCGCTCGTCACCGACGAGGCACTCGATGTGGGCCCAGTCGAGCCCGGTTCTGAGGGCCAGCCGTTCGTAGCACTCGCGGGCCGTTGAGCCACCCGAGAGCACGAGGCTGAACGGTTCGTCGCGCACCCGGCTGCGATCGGCGAGCTCGATGCCGACCTGTCGGACCACCAGGTCGACGAAGGCGGCGGGCACGTCGTCCACGACGTGCAGCTCGCCGTTGGGAACNNACGCTGGGCTCACCGTCGGGAACACTGGGCTCACCGTCGGGCAGCACTCAGGGATTCACCCACTCGTACCCGTCGGGCTCCAAGAGCCGTGCTGCCTCGAGCGGCCCCCAGGTGCCCGCGTTGTAGAGCGAGAGGTGGGGGTACCCCTCCGAGAACGCCTCCTGGAGCGGTTCGAGAAGCCGCCAGGCCTGTTCCACCTCGTCGGTGCGGATGAACAGTGTCGGGTCACCGATCATCGCGTCGAGCAGGAGCCGTTCGTAGGCTTCGGGCGGATCGGTCCCGAATGCGTCCTTGTAGGAGAACTCCATCGCCACGGTACGCACGCGGTAGTCCTGACCAGGCACTTTGGCCCCAAAGCGAAGAGTGATGCCTTCGTCGGGCTGGATGCGCAAGATGAGCGCGTTGGGCTGGAGCCCACGAGTGAGCTTGCCTGCAAAGGGGAGATGCGGGGGCCGCTGGAAGACCATGACGACCTCGGTCGACCGTTTGGCCAACCGTTTGCCGGTGCGGATGAACACGGGCACGCCGGCCCAACGCCAGTTGTCGACCGAGAGCCTCATGGCGACGAAGGTCTCTGTCGTCGAGTGGGGGTCGACGCCGTCCTCCTCCCGGTATCCGAGAACGGGCTCGCCGTCGATCGTGCCTGCGGTGTACTGCGCGCGCACGACCGCTCTCCCCACCTCGTCGGGACGCGGGGCCATGATCGAGCGGAGCAGCTTCACCTTCTCGTCCCTGATCGAGGTCGGGTCCATGGTGGCCGACGGCTCCATCAAAGTGAGAGCGAGGACCTGCATCACGTGGTTCTGCACGATGTCGCGCAACGCCCCGGCACTCTCGTAGAACGAGCCCCGGTGCTCCACGCCGAGAGACTCGCCAACCGTGACGTGCACATGACCCACATAGCGCCGGTTCCAGACGGGCTCGAAGATCGAGTTGGCAAAACGCAGCGCCAGCACGTTCTGCACGGTCTCCTTGCCCATGTAATGGTCGATCCGATAGATCTGAGGCTCGTCGAAGCACTCGTGCAGGGTCTCGTCGAGAGCCTTCGCGGTCTCGAGGTCCCGGCCGAAGGGCTTCTCGATCACGAGCCGCGCGAACCTGCCCCCAGGGCCCGGGCGGTTCAAGTCATGGCGGGCGAGGCCGCGGGCGACCTCCCCGAACAGGGCCGGGACGGTGGCGAGGTAGAAGAGCCTGTTGCCCGCGGTCCCGCCGCCTGCGTTCGGTTCATCGAGATCGGCAAGGACCGCGGAGATCTGGGAAAAGGTCGCGCCATCGTCGTAGTTGCCGCTCACGTACCGGAAGCGCCTCACGAGCTCGCCCCAGGCGGGCTTGGCGTCGGGCACGGCCTCGAGGCAGTGATCGCGGAACTCGTCGTCCGACCACTTGGTCCTGGCGATCCCGACGAGCACGAAGCCGTCGGCCAGCGACCCGTTGCCCGCCAGCGACGCCAGTGCCGGCAGCAGCTTGCGCGCGGTCAGATCGCCCGACGCGCCGAAGATCACGAGCGCGAGCGGCGGGGTCTTGGCCTGGGACCGTTGCGCGGTCACGAGGGCGGCTTCTCGCCCGCGCGCACAACGGCGTGGCCCCCGAACTGGTTCCGCAAGGCGGCAAGCAACCGCAGGCCGTAGGAGTCCTTCTCGCGGCTCTCAAAGCGCCGGAACAGCGAGACCGCGATCACCGGCACCGGCACGTCTCGCTCCAGCGCAGCTTCTATGGTCCAGCGCCCCTCCCCGGAGTCGACGACGTACGGCTCGATGTCCTCGAAACCGGCACCGGGTCGAAGCGCCAGCTCCGCGAGGTCGAGCAACCACGATCTGACCACTGAGCCATAGCGCCAGATCGAGGCGATCTCGTGCAGGTCGAGGTCGAACTCGTCGGCCTTGGACATGATCTCGAAGCCTTCGGCATAGGCCTCCATGAGCCCGTACTCGATGCCGTTGTGCACCATCTTCACGAAGTGGCCCGCACCGACTGGGCCGACGTGCGCGTAGCCGCCCTCAGGTGCCAAGGCCAAGAAGATCGGCTCCGCGATCGAGACCGCCTCGGGACTGCCTCCGACCATGATGCAGTAGCCGTTCTCCAGGCCCCAGATACCGCCGGAAGTGCCGGCGTCCACGAAGTGGACACCGCGCTCGGCCAGCCCTGCGGCGTAGGGGACGGCCTCCTTGAAGTTCGAGTTGCCGCCGTCGATCACGAGGTCACCAGCCTCGAAGAACTGACCCAAGGACGCGACCGTGTCCTCGGTCGGCTTGCCCGCGGGCACCATCACCCAGGCCACGCGAGGCGCCGAGAGCTTCCCGGCCAGCTCCGCGAGGCTCGAGGCCGTGTCCGCTCCGTAGGAAGCGACCGCCGCCCGCGCGTCGGCTCCGAGGTCGAAGCCCACGACTTGGTGACCCTTCTCGATCAATCGCCGGGTCATGTTGGCGCCCATCTTCCCGAGCCCGACCATGCCTATCTTCATCGTCCGATTCCTTCCTTGGAGTCCGGCGGGTCGGAGGCCCCGCTCATTCGATCTCGGCCAGCCGGTCGAGCTCGACCCGGATCACCCGCCTGCCGTGGGCCACGAGGCTCTCGTGGTCGCCGATCGACTGCGCGTTGATGAGAGTGGGGAAGTCGTATGGCTCACCGGGGATCGACAGCTGTGCCGACGGCCTCGAGGGGACCAGCTGGACAGCAATGACGCTGTTCGGGCCTCCTTTGTGGAGCTGGCCGGTCGAGTGCAGGAATCGCGGCCCATAGCCGGCGGTGACGGCCAGCTGGTCGTTCGCGTCGCGTACCTTGCGCCGTAGCACCTCGAGCTCGTCATCCTGGCCGAATGGCAGATAGGCCTGAAGCGACACGTAGTCGTGCGGGCGAACCTGTGCAGCGATGAGGGCCATCATGTCCTCAGGCGCGGAGGACTCCAGTGTGGGAAGCGGAAGGGAGCCCAGCACCTTGAGCGTGTTCGCCTTCGACTCGGCAACATTCGGCTCATCGAAGGGATCGATCGAAAGGGCGTGCCCGGCGATCGCGACGGCCAGCTCGAAACGGAAGAACTCCGCTCCGAGACCCCCCGGCTGGTCGATCGCGACACCGATGACGTGCCGGTCTTCACCGCGCTCGGGCTCTGTGGTCGGCACGGGCACGCAGCCGCGGCCCTGTTTGCCTGTCGACTCGGCGATGAGCTGCTCGACCCACAGGCCGAAGGAACGGATCTGATCACCCACCACGATGGTGGTCTTGTCTCGTCCGGACAAGGCCGCACCGCCCATCTCCTGACCGAGGGCCACGGCCTCTTCCCGGTCGGCGTCGAGAGCACGCTCGCACAACTCGGCCACGTCATAGCCCATCAGCGCTGCCGGGACCAGGCCGAAGAACGAGAGCACGGAATACCGGCCGCCGATGTCTGGCGGGTTCTCGAACACGTGGCGGATGCCGAGCTCGCCGGCCTCGAGGCCGAGAGGAGTGCCGGGATCGGTGACGACCGCGTAACGGGAGGGGTCGGCGACGCGGCTGCGAGCGTAGGAAAACAGCACGCTCGGCTCGAGCGTCGTGCCGGACTTCGACGAGACGATGATGAAGGCGTCCTCGAGCGGCAGGCCCGCGACCGTCGAAGGGTCAGTCGTGTCGCAGACGACTACACGGCGGCCCGAGAAGCCACCGAGCCGGTCCCTGATCGCGGCGAGGACCGCCGGGCCGAGCGAGGATCCGCCCATGCCCAGCAAGACGATCGTGTCCTGATCGATGCTGGCGGCGAAGCTCTTCAGGGTTCGCGCCTGGTCGAGCATGCGCCGTGGCATGTCGAGCCAGCCGAGACGGTTGGGGGCGACGTTGCCTTCGGGCCACAGCGTGTCGTCGCGTGCCTCCAGCCGCCGCAGGAGCTCGGAGGTCAACGGATCGTCCCGATCGCGTCTGCTTTCTCCTGGAGCTTGCTGAGGAGGTCGTCAAAGGAGGCAGCGAAGGCGGCGACGCCCTCGGTCTCGAGCACCTCGGCAACGTCGGCCAAGTCGATCCCGCACTCAGCCAGGCTCTCGAAAGTTGCCTCGGCCGTCGCGAGGTCGGCCTCGCTGATCGGCTGGACGGCTCCGTGATCGAGGTAATGCTGGAGCGTCTCTTCCGGCATCGTGTTGACGGTGTCGTGCGCGACGAGAGTGTCGACGTAGACGAGGTCGGGATAGGCGGGGTTCTTCGTGGAGGTGGAGGCCCACAGCGGGCGCTGCGGGCGAGCGCCCGCCTTTTCGAGCGCCTCCCACCGGGGACCCGCGAACAGCTCGAGGAAGACCCCGTACGCGAGGCGAGCCTGGGCGACCGCGGCCCTGCCGCGCATGGCGAGGGCGAGCGTCGCAGTGGGGGAGCCCGCGTCCTGCTTGGCGATCTGCTCGAGGCGATGGTCGACCTCGGTGTCCACGCGGCTGACGAAGAACGATGCCACAGAAGCGACCTTGGAGACGTCACCTCCGTGGCCCAAGAGCCGCTCCAGGCCTGAGAGGTAGGCCTCGATGACCGCGCGGTAGCGTTCGAGGGAGAAGATCAAGGTCACGTTGATGCTCCGGCCTTCGGCGATCATCGTCTCGATCGCTCCCAGACCCTCCTCGGTGGCAGGGATCTTGACGAGGAGGTTCGGCTTGTCGATGCGGCCGTGGAGCTG
The DNA here is from genome assembly GCA_003166375.1 of Acidimicrobiaceae bacterium. GTDB lineage: Bacteria > Actinomycetota > Acidimicrobiia > Acidimicrobiales > Bog-793 > Fen-455. The sequence continues at coordinate 4,932 of PMVZ01000044.1, forward strand.
GCGTGCGGACGCCATCGTGCCGTCGGTGTCGTGGGCGAGACGCGGCGAGACCTCGATCGACACGAAACCGTCGCTGCCGCCGCTCTCGTCGTGCACTCGCTGCAGCACACCGAGAGCCCCTGAGACGTCAGCGATCACGAGGTCCCAGTAGGCATCCTCAACGGTCTGGCCTGCGGCGAGGGCGGCCGAGAACGCCTCGTCATAGTCCTCGCTGGCGGCGATCGCCTTCGCCATGATCGTCGGGTTCGAGGTGAGACCTCGCACGCCGGCGGAGACGAGCTCGGCCAGACGACCCGAGGTCAGGTAAGAGCGCTTCAGATTGTCGAGCCAGGGGCTCTGGCCCCCGCGGTCGTAGAGGTCGTGCAGTCTCGTCATAGCTCTCCCCGCTATCTCGCGCGAGTCCCGAGGAGCTCGCGGGCCTTCCGGACGACGTCATCAGCCGTGAAGCCGAACTTCTCCATGTTCAGCGAGCCCGGTGCCGAAGCGCCGAAGCGGTCGATCGACACCGACGCGTCCGCGTAACGCTCCCAACCGAAGGACGCCCCGGCCTCGACAGCGAGTCGCAGGATGCCAGGCGGCAGGACATCGTCGCGATAGCCCACCTCTTGTGCAGCAAAGAGTTCCCAGCTGGGAAACGAGACGACTCGCGCAGCGATGCCCTCTGGCTCGAGGAGTCGTGCGGCCCCGAGGCACAGCTGAACCTCGCTGCCCGTTCCGATGAGCACGATGTCGGGTGCCGCGCTGGCTTCGCGACCAGGTAGCAGAACGTAGGCGCCGTGACCGACCCCTTCGGCTGCCAGAACGCTCGTCTCCGCGAGCACCGGGAGATCCTGGCGGCTCAGCACCAGCGCCGTGGGCCCATCGCAGTCGACGGCGAGCTTCCACGCTGCAGCAGTCTCGTTGGCGTCCGCCGGGCGTATGACGCGCAGGCCCGGCATTGCGCGCAAGGACGCGAGCTGCTCGATGGGCTGATGCGTCGGGCCATCCTCGCCGAGGCCGACCGAGTCGTGTGTGAAGAAGTACACGACATGGGCCTGCGAGAGGGCCGCGAGGCGGACCGCCGGGCGGGCATAGTCGCTGAAGACGAAGAACGTGCCACCGACCGGCAGCACACCGCCGTGCAGTGCCATCCCGTTCATCGAGGCGGCCATGGCGTGCTCGCGGATGCCGAAGTGGACCTGGGTGCCTCCGGGATGCCCGTGGGACTGGATCTCGGCCCCGGGTCCCAAGTCGGTGCCGGTGTTGCCCGTGAGGTCGCCGGCGCCGACGACGAGGCCCGGGATCTGCCCGCTGGTCGCGGTCAGGCACTTGTTGATGGCTTTGCGCGTGGCCAGCTTGGTGCCGGCCTCGAAGGAGGGAAGGCTGTCGGACCAGCCGGGAAGCCCCCGCCCGCGAAGGCAAGCCTCGAAGCGCTCCCGGTCGCCGATTGACACGGCTTGGCGCTTCTCCCAGGCCTCACGCGCGGCTCGGCCGCGACCGGCACGTTCGGCGTAGAACTCTGGGACCTCGTCCGGAACGTAGAAGTCCTTGTCGACGGGCAGGCCGAGGAGCGCCTTGGTGAGGCGCACCTCTTCAGCACCGAGGGGCTCCCCGTGGGCCTCCTTGGTGTCTGTGCGATGTGGCGAGGGCCAGCCGATGTGGCTGCGGAGCACCAGCAGCGACGGGCGGTCCGCTTCGGCCATGCCCCGGCGCAGGCCCGCCTCGAGGGCGTCCAGGTCGTTTGCCACTTCGCCCAGGATCTCGACGTGCCATCCATAGCTCTGGAAGCGCTTGACGACGTTGTCGGAGCACGTGAGGTCGGTGGGCCCGTCGATCGTGATGTGGTTGTCGTCGAAGACGTAAACGAGACGGCCCAGCCCGAGGTGGCCTGCGAGCGAGGCGGCCTCGTGGCTCACGCCCTCCATCAAGTCACCGTCGCCGCAGAACACGAAGATGTGGTGATCGATCGCCTCCGGCCCGAATTTCGCGCGCAGGAAGCGCTCGGCGACGGCCATGCCGACGCCGTTGGCGAAGCCCTGGCCCAGCGGCCCCGTCGTGACCTCGACGCCCGCTAGCGCGTGGACTTCCGGGTGACCGGGAGTGCGGGACCCCCATTGGCGGAACTGCTCGATGTCTTTGATGTCGAGCCCGTAGCCGTTGAGGAGCAGCATCGAGTACAGCAGGATCGACGCGTGCCCGTTGGACAGGATGAACCGGTCGCGATCGGGCCACTCGGGCCTGTCGGGGTCGTGACGCAGCACGCGCGAGAACAAGACGTGGGCAAGGGGTGCCAACGCCATCGCCGTGCCCGGGTGACCGCTGTTCGAGCCTTGGACAGCGTCCATCGCGAGGCCACGGACGACGTTGACGCAGAGTTGTTCCAGTTCCGATTCAGGCATTGTCCCTAAGCCTATTCACGGCGGGCCGGTCGCGAGGTCAGCCGATCGTCGAGGACGATGACCTCGAAACGAAACGGGTCTCGGTGAGGCGCACCGTCGCCATCCGCGCAAGCACCATGAGCCGGATCACCCACCAGGCGAGGTCGAGCTCGTGATGACCAAGTGCCAGCTTTGCCGAGGTCGGCGCCGCATGATGGTTGTTGTGCAGGCCCTCACCGCCGGTCACCAAGGCAAGCCACTGATTGTTGAAAGCCGTGTTCGGATAGCGCTTGGTCCCGAAGCTGTGCCCGACTGCGTTGATCGCGGCGTTGAGCGCGAGGTAGCTCATCGCGTGGACGGCGGCGGCGAGGAGACCCATGCGCCAGCCCAGCACGAGGCAGAGCATCGCGATGCCGATGCCGAGCCCGATGAAGGCGTGGTCGAAGAGCAGCTTGTCCCAGCGGTCCGGCGGCAGGTCCTTCGCATACCGCTCGGTCGTGTGCCCGTCACGCGCCACCTTGCGGTAAAGGGCTGCATTGGTCAGTTGCACCCTCCAGAACCCGAGCAGCACCGGTGAGTGCGGGTCACCCTCGACGTCGGTGAAGGCGTGGTGCTTGCGGTGGACGGCGACCCATTGGCGGGGTCGGATGCCTGTCATGAGCCAGATGAGCACCC
>PMVZ01000044.1:8041-26362 GCA_003166375.1 Acidimicrobiaceae bacterium
CGTCAGCCGGGGGTGCCGACACGCCAGGCGATCCTCGATGCCGCGCTGTGGTGCTTCGCTGAGCACGGTTTCGACGGGACTTCTCTCAATGACATAGCGGAGCTCGTGGGCATCAGGCGCCCAAGCCTGCTGCATCATTTCCCCTCCAAAGAGGCCCTGTACCGCGAGGTGCTCGAAGCCTCGTTCTCGGACTGGCTTGTCCGGGTGGCGGAGGCAACCGACCGGCCACGCGACGGTTGGGAGCAGGTGGACCGCGTACTTACGACGGGTTTCCGCTTCTTCGCGGAGAGCCCCGAATTCGTTCGCCTGGTCCGTCGCGAAGCACTCGAAGGCGGCGGCGCGATGGCTGGCGAGCTCGGTGTCACGCTCCGTCCGATGCTCGAACGAGCGGTCGCTTTCTTCGAGCGCGAGATGTCAGCGGGCCGGTTCCGGTCGCATGACGCCCTCCAGCTCGTGCTCACCGGCTACGGAGCACTGCTGACGTATTTCAGCGACATCCCGTTCCTGGAGGCCTTGCTGCAGACCGACCCACTCGGACAAGGTGAGTTGGATCGGCGCCTCCAGCACCTGCGCGAGTTCTTTCGGGCTGCGCTGGAGCCCTGAACGGTCCGCGGTCCTTCAACTGAGCTAGCGGCCGGGCGGCCGGCCCGATAGCCTGCGGTTTCATGTCGGAAAAAGGTGACGGCAAGCACGCAGATCCACGGAAGGAGGGAGCCGAGCTGTTCGGCCTTCTCCGTCGATACGTGATCCAGGAGACGGTCACCCCCCTCAAGACCATCGGACGGACATTGGTGTTCGGGTGCGCTGCCGCGACCTTGCTCGGCATCGGTACCGTTCTGCTGCTGCTGGGGGTTCTTCGCGTGCTGCAGAACGAGACGGGCACGGCCTTCGCAGGCACGTGGTCCTGGGTGCCCTATCCGATCACTGCGATCCTCGGCCTGGTCGTCGTGGGTGGTTCTGGGTTCGTGCTCCTGCGCTCCCGCGGCCGTGCCGCGGCGAAACGAGGGTAGGACAATGAAGCGAACGGAGGCAGGGTGATGACGGTCCGCCTGGTCCGACAGTTGCCGCTGGCGACTGATGACTCGGGACGCGTATCGCTGTCGGATGTGGAGCAGAAGCTGCGCGAGCTCGGCAGTAACGCCCAGTCCTTGGCGACCGACGCCGCCCCTCCGGCGATCGGTGCGCTGGTGGCGGCCGGAGTGATCGCGGTGGCGGCCGTCTACCTACTGGGCCGCCGACGCGGCAGTCGGCGGGCGTCGGTGCTCGAGATCCGTCGCGTATGACGGTGCAGGGCCGAGACCGGGGCTGTNNCGTCGCCCCGGGTGAGCGTCGAGCAGCTCCGGCTCGGGGAGTCACTGATCGTGAGCCATGTTCCGGCTCCTCCTCGCGGCAGGCGTGCCAAGAAGAAGGCCGCCCGGAAGGCTGCCGAGCTCGAGCGACGCAGGGCGAAGCAGCAAGCCAAACGCGAAGCGAGCCGCCGCTATGCCCGCGCCAGCGCCAGGGCGGCCCGGGCCGAGGCAGCCAGAGAAGCCCACAAGGCGAAGAAACAGGCCCGGTCCGGCCGAGATCGGCGACCGCGCCGCGGCGACCAGTCAGCTGTGCGCCGTCGCTCGGAAGGGGATGAAGAGGAGCTGTCGTGAGCCCCGAGGCCCCTCCGGCACGAGGCCGGGCACTCGCCGCGGGTGAGCGGGTCCTGCTTGTCGACCGGAAGGACCGCCGGTATCTCGTCACGCTCCATCCCGGCCGGTCGTTCCAGTCCCACGCCGGGGTTATCGAGCACGACAGCGTGATCGGCCGGTCCGAAGGCGAGGAGGTCGAGGCCCACCAGCGCGACGGCCGCGTCACGAGCTCCGCGCGGTACCTCGTGCTGCGCCCAACGCTCGCCGATGTGGTGGTCGGTATGCCGCGCGGCGCTCAGGTGATCTACCCGAAGGATCTGGGAGCCATCCTCATCGCTGCCGACATATTCCCGGGCGCGCGTGTGCTCGAAGCCGGTGTCGGCTCGGGCGCACTGTCCATGGCGATGCTGCGCGCGGGCGCGGTGATCACCGGTTACGAACTGAGACCGGATTTCGCCGAACGGGCACGGGCGAACGTAGAGGCGTTTCTCGGCCCGGATCAGCCCTATTCGGTACTGGAGCGCGACGTCTACCTGGGGATCGAGACCGACGGCCTCGACCGGGTCGTGCTGGACCTGGCCGAGCCGTGGCAAGTGGTGACACACGCAGAGAAGGCGCTCGCGCCCGGCGGGATCTTCCTGGCCTACCTGCCGACGATCAACCAGACGGCGGAACTGCGCGGAGCGCTGGAGCGCAGCGCATTCGCCATGGCGGAGACTTTCGAGATCCTGCGGCGCACCTGGCACATCGAGGGGCGCTCGGTCCGTCCCGACCACCGGATGGTCGCGCACACGGGCTTTATCACCCACGCGCGCCTGTTGGCGGCCTGAGCCACCCGAGCCCACGTCGCTCGGAGGCCCACCCGCAGCGAGTGGCCCGTTTGAGCTCGTCCGCCCCTTGGCTACATGCCCTGCTTGTCACTCGGTGACGATGAAGATGCACTCCCCAGGGCACTCTTCGGCGGCTTCGGTGACGGCGTCTTCGAGATCAGAAGCAACTGCCGCCATCTGGGATGAGCCGCCGGGTTCGTTGAGGACGGTGTCGCCTTGCTTCACATAGGCCAAGCCGTCGTCGAGAAGAGTGAACACGGCGGGACAGATCTCCTCGCAGAGCCCGTCTCCTGTGCAGAGGTCCTGGTCAATCCACACCCTCATCAGCCACTCATCTCCTCGGAACGCCTGCCGCTTGTTGACCGCAACGGGTCACGACCGCTCCTTCGTCTCCGGTGAAGCTTAGGGTGCCCGCCGGCTCACGTGGCGCAACGTAACGAGGTGTCCGTGTGGTGTCAAACGCGCGCGACACCGGTGTAGGGTCCCGACGGAGGACGAAGATCGCGCCGTGTGAGGAGGTGGTGATGCCGATGGACAACGACGAACACACCGGGTTCCCGCCAGACGACGACGAGCGGGATGAACTGCACCGCCGGGCGGAGCAGGCCGAGGACGAGATCACCGAGCTCCGGCGCCGACTTCAAGAGGCACCGGGGCGGGTGCGCACGCTCGAGGAGAGGTTGCTCGAGACCAAGGGCCAGCTCGCACATGCGGTGTCCCAGAACGAGAAGTTGACCTTCACGCTCCAACAGGCAAAGGAGCACATCGCCGCCTTGCGCGAGGAGGTCGACAAGCTCACTCAGCCGCCCTCCGCCTACGGCACCTACCTGAGCGGGAATGACGACGGGACCGTCGACGTGTTCTCGGGCGGTCGCAAGATGCGGGTCGCGATTCACCCCGGCCTCGAAGTCGACGAGCTCCGCAAAGGCCAAGAGGTCGTCCTGAACGAGTCGCTGAACGTCGTGCTTGCTCGAGACCCGGAGCTGGGCGGTGAGGTCGTCTCCGTGCTAGAGGTGCTCGAAGACGGCCGCCGCGCGCTGATCGTCGGGCGGGCGGACGAGGAGCAAGTGGCCGAGATCTCTGAGTACCTCGCGGGAGTCAAGCTGCGAGCGGGTGACTCGCTGCTGTTGGACCCGCGCACGATGCTGCTCTACGAGAAGTTGCCGCGCCCCGAGCTCGAAGAGGTCGTGCTCGAAGAGGTGCCCGATGTCACCTACGCCGACATCGGGGGGCTCGACAGCCAGATCGAGGCCATCACCGACGCAGTCGAGCTGCCGTACCTGCATCGGGAGCTCTTCGCGGAGTACCGCCTGCAGGCGCCGAAGGGAATCCTGCTTTACGGCCCTCCAGGCTGCGGGAAGACCCTGATCGCGAAGGCAGTGGCGAACTCGCTGGCCAAGAAGGTCGGTGAGCGCACGGGCAACGCCCGGGTCACGAGCTACTTCCTCAACATCAAGGGCCCTGAGCTGTTGAACAAGTACGTGGGCGAGACCGAGCGCCAGATCAGGCTCGTCTTCCAACGTGCCAGGGAGAAGGCCGAGGAAGGCGTGCCGGTCATCGTCTTCTTCGACGAGATGGACTCGCTGTTCCGCACCCGGGGCAGTGGGATCTCCTCTGACATGGAGTCGACGGTCGTCCCCCAGCTCTTGGCCGAGATCGACGGGGTCGAGGCACTGCGCAACGTCATCGTGATCGGGGCCTCGAACCGTGAGGATCTCATCGATCCGGCGATCCTGCGCCCGGGGCGCCTTGACGTGAAGATCAAGATCGAGAGGCCCGACGAGAGCGCGGCCCAGCAGGTCTTCGCCCGGTACCTCATCAACAGCCTGCCACTCGACGCCGCCGATGTGACCGCCCTCGGTGGTGGCGAAGCGGACAAGACGGTGGCCGCCATGATCGAGCAGACGGTGGCCGAGATGTACCGAGCCGACGACGAGAACCGCTTCCTCGAAGTCACCTATCAGAACGGTGACAAAGAGACGCTGTACTTCAAGGACTTCTCGTCCGGGGCGATGATCGAGAACATCGTCCGGCGCGCCAAGAAGCTCGCGATCAAGCGCGAGATCTCAGGGGAAGGCCATGGCATCCGCCTTGCGGACATGATCGAGTCGATCAGGCAGGAATACAAGGAGAGCGAGGACCTGCCGAACACGACGAACCCCGATGACTGGGCAAAGATCTCGGGGAAGAAGGGTGAGCGGATCGTGTACATTCGCACCCTCGTGGGCCAAGGCGGAGAAGAGCGCGGTGGGCGTGCGATCGAGCGGGTGGGTACCGGACAGTATCTGTGAGCCCGTTGGGCGCTGTCGCCGGTGCCCGCCGGTGCTGCTCATGGGCCCGCCGCGGCATAGCACTGGCGGCCGAGTGCCACCTCGAGGGGCGGGACCTGCGGATTGGCGCCGGTGCTGCAGCCCGCGCCAGGCAGTGCGGTAGCGTCCGAGAGTGGCGATAACGAAGGTCTGCGGTATCGAGACCGAGTACGGCGTGCACGTGGACACCGCTGGTGACATGAGCCCGACGACGGCGTCCACGCTCTTGATCAACGCGTACGTCGCTCGACTCGATCGCAGGGTCGGATGGGACTTCGAGGACGAGTCGCCTGGTCGCGACGCTCGCGGCCATGCGCGCGAGGGCTCGATGCCACCGGAGATCGAGACGCACCTCGTGAACGCCGTGCTCACCAACGGCGCTCGTTATTACGTCGACCACGCTCACCCGGAGTACTCGACGCCCGAATGCTCGAACCCTCTCGAAGCTGTCGTCCACGACCGGGCGGGGGAGCTGGTGCTCACGCGCTCGATGGAAGCCGCCAACCGTTTCCTGCCTCCGGGCGAGGAGATCGTCATCTACAAGAACAACTCGGACGGCAAGGGCAACTCCTACGGCTGTCACGAGAACTATCTGGTCGACAGAGCCGTTCCCTTTTCACGGATAGTCCACGAGCTCACTCCGCATCTCGTGTCCCGTCAGGTCTACGCCGGGGCCGGCAAGATCGGCGAGGAGGTCCCCTACGCGGGCCAGGTGACGCAATTCCAGCTCAGTCAGCGCGCCGACTTCTTCGAGGAGGAGGTTGGTCTCGAGACGACGCTCAAGCGACCGATCATCAACACCCGTGACGAGCCACATGCCGATCCGCAGAAGTACCGCCGGCTGCACGTGATCGTCGGCGACGCGAACCTGGCGGAGGTCGCCACCTTCCTCAAGGTGGGCGTCACCGCTCTCGTGCTGGCGATGATCGAGGACAACTTCCTCGCCAGCCGAGACCTCAGGCTGGCGGCACCTGTTGCGGCCATCCGCTCGGTGTCGCGCGACACGACGATGCGCACGAAAGTGGAGCTGGCCTCGGGCGACAGACTGACGGCGGTCGAGCTGCAGTGGGAGCTGTACGACCTTGCCCGCAAGTACGCCGCCGAACGCGGCGTCGAGGCACTTGGCGACGAGGGCGTGGCTCGCCGTGTGCTCGACCGCTGGGAGACCGTCCTAGAGGCCCTCGAGAGCGACCCGCGATCTTTGGCGAACCAGCTCGACTGGGTTGCCAAGCTCCGGCTGATCGAGGCATACCGTGAGCGTCACGACCTTGAATGGGACGACTCGAGACTCGCTGCGCTCGACCTCCAGTACCACGACCTGCGTCCTGCGAAGTCGCTGTTTGCACGCTTGGCGATGGAAAGGCTCACCGACGACGAAGAGGTGGCGCGCGCAACGACGGAACCACCGGAGACGACGCGGGCGTATTTCCGCGGCCGCTGCCTGCAGCGCTTCTCGTCGGCGATCGTGGCGGCCAACTGGGACTCCGTCGTGTTCGACATCGGGGAGGAGTCACTGCGTCGCGTCCCGATGATGGAGCCGTTGAAAGGGACGGCGCTCCATGTCGATACGCTCTTCGAAGGATGTGACACTCCGGCAGAGCTGCTCAGGCGGTTGGGCTCATAAGGAACGGTGATGGCAGAGCGCGAGCTGAAGAAGCGACCGACGACGAGCCGTGAGGCGACTGCGGCCGAAACCGAGGCGCCGGCGACCACAGAGCGACGCGACCGGCTTAAGGCCGAGATCGACGACCTGCTCGACGAGATCGACGAGGTCCTCGAGAACAACGCGGAGGAGTTCGTCCGCAACTACGTCCAAAAAGGTGGGGAGTGAGCAGAGCAGAGTCTCAGCAAAGGTGGCCCACATGAGCTTGCCCCTCTTCCCCTCGGGCAGCGACCCGGGACCAAGCTTCGTGGAGCTGCTCCGCCGGACGCGCGCTGCCGGAGCGCAAGTCTCCTCGGGCGCGGCCTCGGAGATCGTCGGCGCCGCAGGTCGCCAGCCTGCAGGTTTCGCGGCAACGCTGATTCCTGGAGTCGCTCATGGCACGACAGTCGTGGCGCTGCGCTACGACAACGGTGTCGTCGTGGCGGGCGACCGGCGCGCGACCGAGGGCAACATGATCGCTCACCGCAGCATCGAGAAAGTCTTTCCTGCGGACCGGCACTCCGCAGTCGCGATCTCCGGCGCCGCAGGCAGCGCCATCGAGATGGTGCGGCTCTTCCAGACCCAGCTCGAGCACTACGAGAAGGTCGAAGGAACGTGCCTGAGCCTCGAGGGCAAAGCGAACCAGCTGGGGCAGATGGTCAGCGCGAACCTGCAGATGGCCATGCAGGGCCTTGTCGTCATACCGCTGTTCGCTGGTTTCGACCTGCGCTTGAAGAAAGGACGGATCTTCACCTACGACGTCACCGGAGGCCGCTTCGAGGAGACCGACTTCCACGCGACCGGGTCTGGTGGACGCGACGCCAAGAACACCGTCAAGCTCAGCTTCCGCGACCGCCTCGGACGCGACGAGGCGGTCGAGATCGCAGTCGCGGCTTTGTACGAAGCGGCCGACGAGGACACCGCCACCGGGGGGCCGGACCCGCTCCGGGGGATCTACCCCGTGGTCGCAACCGTCGACGCAGAGGGTTACCGCCGCCTCGAGGACACCGAGGTCGCCGAGTACTTCCTCAAGGTCCTTGAGCGCCGCCGCGAGCGGGGCGAGGGAGGCGCGCCCTGATGACGATGCCCTACTACGTGGCGCCCGAGCAGGTCATGAAAGACCGCGCGGAATACGCCCAGAAGGGGATAGCCAGAGGGCGCGCGCTCGTGGGGACCACCTATGCCATGGGCGTCCTCATCGTTGCCGAGAACCCTTCGAGCACCCTTCACAAGATCAGCGAGATCTATGACCGCGTCGCGTTCGCTGGCGTGGGCCGTTACAACGAGTTCGACCAGCTACGGGTCGCAGGTGTGCGCCATGCCGACACCAAGGGCTACGCCTACTCACGAGAGGACGTGGACGCGCGCTCGCTCGCGAACGTCTACGCCCAGTACCTCGGACAGGTGTTCACCCACGAGATGAAGCCTCTCGAGGTCGAGATCCTCGTCGCGGAGCTCGACCCGGTCGGCGCCGCACACCAGCTGTTCCACATCGCCTATGACGGCACTGTGGCAGACGAGCAACGTTTCACGGTGCTCGGCGGGGAGGCGGACGCGATCACCCATCGCATGGCGGCCAAATTCCGCCCGGGCTGGAGCCTGGGCGAGGCAGTCGTCGCGTGCGTAGCGAGCCTGTCGGGCCCGACTCGAACGCTACGCGCCGATGATCTCGAGCTCGCGGTGCTGGAGCATGGGCCTTGGCGTCGGGCCTTTCGGCGCGTCCCCGATGACGAGGTAACCGAACTGCTCGCTCGTGGCGAGCCGCCCGAGGTCGCTGCGGCGAGGCCGCCACGCGCCGAGGGCGAGAGCACGCCGGGCCCCGTCGACCGCTCGGGGGACGACACCGGAGACCTGCCTGGCGACGACGCCTAGTTGGGCCGAGGCTGGGCACTGCTGGCGCCTAAAGACATGCGGGAGGCGCTTTGGCGCGCCAGGCTGACGCCCGCCTGCTTGCTCAGTGGAAAGACGCGACGACGCCGACCACCAGGACGAGCCCGACCATGACGAGGACGAGAATCGTGCGGGCTCTGCGAGAACGGCCGGTGCCGGGAAGATCCATCGGCGGAAGATCCAGCACACCTGCGTCCTCGGGACCCAAGTCGGCGTAGCGCTCATCGAACGCCGCGTCGACGGCATCGGCGAGCAGAAGCGCCTGCGCAAGCTCGAGCTGGTCGGCATGGACGAACACCTGGACGTTCGCAGGAAGGGGATAGGGGCCATCGCTCATGCCCCGCAGTTCGACCGGGATCCCTTCCGATCCCAGTCGTGCTGCGAGCACGTGGCCGTGGAAGGAGCCCACGACGGTGGTCAAGTGGACCATGCGGTCGGATGGCGGCATCCGCTTCGAGGCTACCGTGGACTTAGGTGGACCGCAGGATTTTCGGGCTCGAGAACGAATACGGCGTCACTTGCACCCTGCGCGGCCAGCGTCGGCTGAGTCCGGACGAGGTGGCTCGCTACCTCTTCAGGCGCGTCGTGAGCTGGGGACGTTCGAGCAACGTCTTCCTGGAGAACGGGGCGAGGCTGTACCTCGACGTGGGCAGCCACCCCGAGTACGCGACCCCGGAATGTGACTCGATCGAGGACTTGGTCGCGCACGACAAGGCAGGTGAGCGGATTCTCGAAGGTCTCATCGCCTCGGCAGAGAGCCGCCTGAGCGAAGAAGGCATCCGCGGGGTGATCTACCTGTTCAAGAACAACACCGACTCCGCCGGCAACTCTTATGGCTGCCATGAGAACTACCTCACCAGCCGTCGGGACGACTTCTCGCATTTCGTCCAGGTGCTCATACCGTTCTTCGTCAGCCGGCAGATCTACTCCGGAGCGGGCAAGGTGCTCCAGACCGCTCGTGGGGCGACGTTCTGCCTCTCTCAGCGCGCCGAGCACATCTGGGAGGGGGTCTCCTCGGCGACGACGCGCAGCCGGCCGATCATCAACACGCGCGACGAGCCGCACGCGGACGCTGAGCGCTTCCGGCGGCTGCACGTGATCGTCGGTGACTCGAACATGAGCGAGTACGCGACGTTTCTCAAGGTCGGCGCGACGAGCATCCTGCTGCGCATGCTGGAAGACCCGAGCATCGTGGTCCGCGATCTCACGCTGGAGGACCCCATCAGGGCCATCCGCGAGATCAGCCATGACATCACCTGCCGGCGCGAGGTCCGACTTGCGAACGGGCGAGAGCTCAGCGCCCTCGACATCCAGCGCGAGTACCTGGATCGGGCACTTCGCTACCACGAGCGACGCGGTCTGCCGGCCCTTGAGGAGCGCGCTCTGGCGATGTGGCGGCACTGCATCGAGGCTATCGAGATCGACCCGCTCGGCTTGGATCGCGAGTGTGACTGGGTGATCAAATATCGCCTGGTCGAGGCATATCGAGCGCGCCACGAGCTTCCCCTCGGGCATCCCAGGGTGGCGCTGCTCGACCTCCAATACCACGACGTCGACTGCAAACGCGGAGTCTTCTACCTCCTCCAGGCCAAAGGTCGCGTGGAACGCACGACGACCGACGAGGCCATCACCAAGGCCATGGACTCACCTCCGGCGACCACCCGGGCCCGGCTTCGAGGCGAGTTCATCAAACGGGCGAAGGAGAAGCGCCGCGATTTCACAGTTGACTGGGTGCACCTGAAGCTCAACGACCAGACTCAGCGGACGGTTCTGCTGAAGGACCCGTTCCGCTCACACGACGAGCGCGTCGAACGACTCATCGAGTCGATTTAGGCTGCTGGTCGTGACAGACGCGCGCGAGGCCTCTATAGACGCGGGCAACTTGGCGGAGCCCTCCGCGCCATTGGTGCCTGAGTTTCCGACGGTCGCGACCGGTGGGTCGCAAGTGCGTCCCACAGAGCCGGTGGAGCGCGCAGTTGACGTGCCTGGCCCCAGCAGTTCGCTCTCGAGGCGGAACCGGAACCAGAAGCGGCGCATTGTCGAATGGATGGTCATCGTCGTCTTCGCCGTTCTGGTGGCAGGCGGCTTGCGCACCTTCGTCGTCCAGGCGTTCTACGTCCCCTCGGGCTCGATGCTGCCAACGTTGCAGATCGGCGATCGCATAGTCGTGATCAAGTTGGGCTACACGGTCCACCGAGGCGACATCGTGGTCTTCAAGCGGCCCCCCAAAGATGTCGGCACCCAGGACAAGGACCTCGTCAAGCGTGTGATCGGCATGCCGGGCGAGACGATCTCCTCTCGCGGCAGCACGGTTCTGATAAACGGGCAGCCACTGAAGGAACCCTGGCTGCCCCCGCTCGCCGGGCTGTGCGCCGAAGCCGCGGAGAACATCCCCCTCACCAAGATCGCCCCGGCGCACTACTTCGTGATGGGCGATTGTCGCGGTGACTCGGCCGACAGCCGAGTCTGGGGGACCTTGCCGGCCTCACTCGTGGTGGGGAGGGTGTTCGTGATCGTGTGGCGTTTCGGACACCCGTACTTCCACTGGTTCTAGCCGGGTCGGCGGCGCGGCACCCGGACTCGGCAAAGCGAAGGAGTAACCTCCGGTGGCCATGAGATTCGCTGTCGCCCGCCGCCGCAGAACAAGCGCGGGGCACCTTGGGCACGTGACCACAACTCGATCCCGGCCGGTTGTCGCGCCGGCGGCACAGTAGGATCGGCATCGTGGGCGGTCTCGACCCGGCCAAGATCTTCCTGATCCTAGTGATCGCGCTCATCGTCGTCGGGCCCGAGAGGTTGCCCGGTGTAGCGCGTCAGCTGGGCGGAATGTGGCGCGAGCTGAACCGCATGCGCGACAAGTTCGAGCAGGAAGTTCGCGCCGCAGTCCCTGACCTCGACCTGCCGAATATCCCGACAAGCCCGTCGCGGGCGATAACCGGCTACCTGACAGGGCTGGTCTCTGGGCAGACGGACACCTCGGTCGCCAGCGCCGCCTCGGACGTCGACGAAATGGCTGCCGAACCGGTCTACGGCGCCGAAGGTGTGAGCTCGGCGCGAGGGGCCAGAGGACCCCGGCTCGCGCAGGGCGGGCGGGAGGAGGCTCAATCGAACTGGCAGCCGTTGCTCGGAAGACAAGACCCGTCATCGACGCGTAGGCCACCCTCGGTGCCGTCGTCGTCCGCGTCGGGCTCGCTCTCCGCCGACACGGTCTTCGTGTTCGACGAGCCGAGCATGAACTGAGCCATGGCCGCACCGGCGAGGCTTGCCAGGCTTCGCGCCCGAAGAGAGAACCCGCGCCCGACACCGGACGCCATGACCCTCGGCGAGCACCTCGGGGAGCTTCGCCGGCGCCTCATCATCTGCATCTGCGCGATCGCGGTCGGAGCCATCGTCACCTACGTGCTCTACGACCAGATCCTCGCTGTGTTGCAGGCGCCTTATTGCCAGGCCGTGACCCATACGAGCTCAGCCGGCAGGTGTTCCTTCTATGTCACTCAGCCCCTGCAGGGGTTCGCGCTCCGTCTCAACGTGTCGGCCTACGGCGGGCTCCTGATAGCCCTGCCCGTCACGCTCTACCAGCTTTGGCGGTTCGTTACCCCGGGCCTGAAGGCGAACGAGAAGAAATACGCCCTGCCGTTCACGTTCGCCACGGCCGGCCTGTTCGCGCTCGGCGCGTTCGTGGCGTACCTCACCTTCCCGCACGCAATGCGCTTCTTGCTCGACGTGAGCGGTCCCAGCAAGACCATCGTCGCCATCTTGTCGCCGAATTCCTACGTGCAGCTGATCCTGCTGCTGATGGTGGCATTCGGTGTGACCTTCGAGTTCCCGGTCCTGCTCGTCGCGCTCGAGATGGCAGGAGTGCTCACCCCGGCGAAGCTCTCCAAGTGGCGGCGGTGGGCGATCATCGGGATGGTGCTTTTCGCAGCGATAGTGACACCAAGCTCGGACCCGTTCTCGATGCTTGCCCTGGCACTCCCTTTGTTGTTGTTCTACGAGGCGTCCATCATCATCGGCAAGATGCTGCGCAAATGACCCGCCGCTCGCGAAGGAGCACATGAACGCGCCTGGCGCCCGCGTCGCGTCCCGCGAACAGTTCGTCGCGGAACATCCTTATCCCCTTGACCGGTTCCAACTCGATGCGCTCGACCTCCTCGACGAGGGCCAGTCGGTCCTGGTCAGCGCACCGACAGGTTCCGGCAAGACGGTCGTGGCCGAGTACGCGGTCCACCTCGCCCTCGGAGAAGGCGCGAAGGTGTTCTACACGACGCCTATCAAGGCCCTGTCGAACCAGAAGTACGGAGACTTCCGGCGCAAGTACGGCGCCGACCGGGTCGGCCTGTTGACAGGGGACAACTCCATCAACGGTCAGGCACCGATCGTCGTCATGACAACCGAGGTGCTGCGCAACATGATCCACGCAGAGCCGGGCCGCCTCGCTCACCTGCGCTACGTAGTGCTGGACGAGGTTCACTTTCTCCAGGACCCTTACCGAGGGGGAGTCTGGGAGGAGGTCATCCTCGGCGCGCCTTTGAACGTGACGCTCGTGTGCTTGTCCGCGACGGTGGCGAATGCTGACCAGCTGGCCGCGTGGATCTCCGAGGTGCGCGGCACTACCGGTGTCGTGATCGAGGCGCACCGGCCCGTCGAGCTGAAGGACCTGTTCGTGGTGGGGGACCGCTTCGCAGAGAACCTTCACCTGTTACCGACCTTCGTGGACGGCAGGCCGAACCCGGAGGCCGTCAGGCTCGACGACCTCATCAGTCGTGCGGGAAACGGCCGAAGGGGTGCCAACCGGCCCGGCCCGCCGGGCGGGGCCGGGAGCTCGACCGTGCCCGGGGGCCGATCGCGCTCGGGGCGAGCGCAGCCGTACCGCCCCCGACGGGTCGAAGTTGTCGACCGCCTCGCCGGTGAACGGCTCCTGCCGGCGATCTACTTCGTGTTCTCACGGGCCGGCTGCGACGAGTCGGTCCGGCACTGCCTGGACGCCAGTTTGCGCCTGACCACGCCCGAAGAGCGACACCGGATACGCGCGATCGTCGAGTCCTACGTGGATCCGCTGACCGATGACGACCTGGCGGTGCTCGGCTACCCGGTCTACGCAGCCGGCCTCGAGGCAGGCGTGGCGGCCCATCACGCCGGAATGGTGCCGCCGTTCAGGGAAGCGGTGGAGGCATGCTTCGCCGAGGCGCTGGTGAAGGTCGTCTTTGCCACCGAGACACTCGCTCTAGGGATCAACATGCCGGCGAGGTCCGTGGTGATCGAAGAGGTGACCAAGTTCGGCGGCAGGGGGCACCAGGAGCTGACGCCGGGCGAGTACACGCAGCTGACAGGCCGCGCGGGCAGGCGTGGCATAGACGAGATCGGTTACGCAGCGGTCCTGTGTTCCCCGTTCCACACCTTCGGAGACGTTGCCCGGATCGCGGGAGGTCGCCCGCGGGCGTTGTCGTCCTCGTTCCGGCCCACCTACAACCTCGCCGTCAACCTCGTCCGCCGTCACAGTCGTGAGGCTGCCTATACCCTCGTCAGTTCCTCGTTCGCGCAATTCCTGAGAGAGGAGGATCTTGTCGGCGAGCTCGACTCCGTCTTGGGGGTACTCGAGCGTCGCGGGTATCTCGACGGCTGGAAGGTCACCGAGGCGGGATCTCGGCTCGCACGCCTTTACCACGAGGCCGACCTGCTTGTTGCCGAGGCGCTGGAGGCGGGCCATCTCGACGGTCTCGATCCGGCCAGCCTGGCCGCGGTCGCCTCGGGCTTGTGCTACGAGGCACGAAGGGAGCACGATGCTCCGTCGCCTGCACCGAACGCGAAAGTCGCCGGGCGCCTGGAGGCGATCGAGGAGCTCTCGGAGGCGCTCTCGGGTGAGGAGAGGACCGGGCATCTGCCGGTGACGCGAGGCGTCGACTCGGGGTTCGCGTCCCTCATCTACGACTGGGCAAGGGGCCGCGAGCTTCGCCAGGTCCTGCAACCGAACGCTGGCTCCGGCAAACGGGGCCGAAAGGCTGCGCCGCTCATGTCAGGAGGTGACTTCGTCCGTAACGTGAAGCAGGTCATCGACCTTCTCCGGCAAGTGGCGATGGTCGCTGCCCGGCCGGAGACGGCCAAGAACGCTCGGGCCGCGGCCGAGCGCCTGCTCCGCGACGTGGTCGCTGCGTCGTCGGTGGTCACGATTCCCGTCGAGCACGGGACCATCCGCGCCGGGGGCCAACCCGCACCGTAATGTCGTCTGGGCATGTCTATAGCGGGCGTTGAGCAGTTCACCGCCGGGGAGCGGGAGCTGCTCGGGAGGTACTTCACGAACCTCGAGGGCCCCGTGTTCGCGCTCGTGAACCTGCCGGAGGTCGTGAAGGGCGCCTTGTTCGCGCGCTACTCACGGTCCTCCAAGAGCCTGCGTCGGCTCTTCCTGGACGAGTTCGTCGAAGATCTCGACGTGGCCGGTGACGCGAGCCTCGACGCCTCGGTTGGGCTGCGGCGCGCCGAGGAGCTCTACGCCAGGGTGTTCAGCGAGTACGGGGACGACTCCGTCGCCCAGCTGGGCGGGGTCCATCTCGCTTGCGAGCAGTCGTCGAACGTGTTGACCAAGATCCTCGAGCGGGGGCGGCTCATGTCCTATCTCGAGCAGTCCACGCGCTACATCCCCTACGACAGCCGCCTGCCGTCCGGGCACTATCGCTACCACCGTGATCAGGCCGTCCTGGAGTCCTCGCTCGGTGCCCGCTATGTGGGCGAGATGGACCGCATGTTCGACACCTATGCGGAGCTCCTTCCGGCGCTCCAGTCGTTCGTCAGCCGCGAGAACCCGAGGCATGGAGGCGTGTCCGAGCTCGCCCACCGGCAGGCGGTCCGGGCGCGCTGTCTTGACGCCTTGCGGGGCCTCCTGCCGGCCGGCTCACTCTCGAACGTCGGGATCTTCGGATCAGGGCAGAGCTACGAGCAACTCCTGCTCCGCATGAGGTCGCACCCGCTTCCCGAGGCCCGCCGGTACGCGGACCTCATCCTCGTCGAGCTGCGCAAGGTGATCCCGTCCTTCCTTTCCAGGATCGACCGGCCCGAACGCGGCGGAGCGTGGACCGAGTACCTTCAGGCTTCCCGCGAAGCCATGGACGCCGCGGTGCACGAGCTATGGCCGGTCGAGGTCCCGGCGCCAGGCCAATCGGTGACCCTCACCGACTTCGACCCGGCGGGCGAGGACAAGGTGCTCGTGGCGATGTGCTATCCGTACCTCAACCTCGCTGAGGAGGATGTTGCCCGGCGTGTGGCTGCCCTCGGGCCCGAAGAGCGGCGGGCGATCTTCCAGGCCTACGTCGGAGACCGCTCTAATCGTCGCCACCGGCCCGGAAGAGCCCTGGAGCGCACTTCATACCGGTTTGACATCGTGGCGGACTACGGCGCCTTCAGGGACCTCCAACGCCATCGCATGCTCACTGTCGAGTGGCAGCCGCTCGGCACCGACCTCGGCTTCGAGGTGCCCCCGCTCGTCGAAGCGGCGGGCCTCTCCGATCGGTTCCTCGAGTCGCTGGAACGCTCCAAGAGCCTGCACGACGCCCTTGCCCCCTGCTTTCCGGATCAGAGCGCGTACGCGGTGGCCTTGGCTTTCAACATCCGTTTCGTGTTGCAGCTGAACGCCCGCGAGGCGATGCACGTGCTCGAGCTGCGGTCCGGTCCCCAAGGACATCCGGCCTACCGGAGAATCGCCCAAGAGATGCACGGGCTCATCGCCGGGCAAGCGGGCCACCGCGCGATCGCGGATGCCATGAGCTTCGTGGACCACAGCGAGCCCGGCCTCGGTCGCCTCGAGGCCGAGCAGCGATCGCAGTCCAAGCGTGGACGATCCGCGCCGAGCCTGTGACGGGGGACTTCTCTTCTCCTCTTGACTCGCACTCCCACGGGGGTAATAACTAGAGGGTCCCCTCAAGCCGAGCGCAACTCCCGGGACATCTGGAAGTTGCTCGAAAAGCATCTGGGGGTGTTGCGAGTGGTGGGGACCCAGGAGTCGAGTAGAGAACGCCCCCGTCGACGCCTCATGTCGGCGTATCGCCCGGGCAGGCGAGAAGGGTGGCCCCAAAGGCGTCCTGGGTCCTACCGCCCGGTGCCGGAGCGCCGAGTTCCAGCTGGCCGGGGAAAATCTCGCCGGAAGTCGCCGCAACCAAGCATTGGTGCCGTATAGTCCATCCGGCCGCGACCTCGGAACCGGTTCCGGGACATCGCGGGCTCCGGTTGGGAAGACTTGAAGGACGTTGATGCGCAAGGACACCAAGGACACGGCGGACCTGGAAGAACCCATAGAGGTTGACGATCTCGAGGCGCCCGATGCCGACGAGGCGGACCTCGAGGACCTGGCGGACGCGGATCTGCTTGAAGACGACGACGAGGATCTCGGTGAGGTCGCGCTCGTCGACGATCTCGACGATGACGACGAGGTCGTGGGCTCTACAGGAGTCGGCCTTGAAGTCGAGATCGTGCCGATCGAGACCGAAGACGAGGATGACGACGATCTCGATGACGACGACATCGAGGCCAGCCTCGACGTGATCTTGAAGGAGCGACTCGTCGTCGCCGACGACGACGAGGACGAAGAGGAGGAGGCCTCCGATTCCGAAGAGCGCGGCGAGGGCTCTCTTCGCGTACTGCCCAAGCAGCCGGGGGAGTTCGTTTGTCGGTCCTGTTTCCTCGTGAAGAGCCAGACACAGCTCGCGGACAAGAAGCGCCTTCTTTGCCGAGACTGCGTCTGAGAGGGCGCGGCCGGCCTCGCTGAGCCTGCGGTAGCGTCGGGTTGTGGCCGAAGAACGCCCCAGCTTCGAGACGCTGCTCGACTGCTTCGTCTACGCGCCGTTAGGCGCGGCCCTCGTTCTCGTCGAGGAAATGCCCCGGCTCGCCGAACGAGGGCGCGAGCTTGCCTTGAAGCGGGTCGCCGTCGCCCGGCTGGCCGGCAGGTTCGCCGTAGGAGAGGCTCGCCGGCGGTTGGGAACACCCTGGTCCGGTCCGTCGCGCGAAGAGACCCGCCCTTCGGGGGAGGGCTCGCCCGCCTTCGTCGCGCGCAACAGCATCGTGTCCACAACCCCGGCATCGACGCCAAGGCGTTCTGCGGGGAGTCTGGACCACGAGTCGCGAACCGGGCCGTCTGGCTCTGAGGACGCTGGCGAGACCGGGTCCCGCCGATCGCTGGACCTCGGGGCGAATGTCGCAGGTCGCGAACTTCCGATTCCTGCCTACGACACTCTTGCCGCTTCACAGGTCGTGGAGAGGCTGGCCTCGCTGACGGCGGCTGAGCTCGAGGTCGTGCGAAAGCACGAATCTGCGACGCGTCGGCGACGCACGGTGCTGCACCGCATCGCACAGCTGAGCTCCGAACGTGACGGCGCTACGGCGTGAGCCGGCCAAGCACGAAGATCACAGCGACACGATGAATGTTCGGGCTCGCGTTAGCACCGAAGGCGACCTACGGGCTCTCGCGGAGCTCTGCCGAGCGTCCTTCGAAGCCCTCGCCGTCGAACGAGGCGGGAGCGTTCACGTACTGAAGGAGGCCTTCACCGAGCCTGTCCAGGCGCACTTGGCAGCCATCGTCCACGACGACCGGTGGCTGGCCCTGCTGGGGACGTTGGACGATGTGGCAGTTGGTGTCGCGGTTGCTCGACTCGATGAGCTACCGGACTCGTCGCGTCTCGCAACGGTCGAGGTCCTTTACGTCGACCCGTCCGCACGCGAAGTGGGCGTGGGCGAGAAGCTTCTCGCGGCGGTGGTCGACTGGGCCGCCCGGCGCGGCGCGACCGGTGTCGACGTGCGTGTGCTCCCGGGGATGCGCGTGTCGAAGAGCTTCCTGGAAAGCTCGGGTTTCGTCGCGCGCCTTCTAGTCATGCACCGGCAGCTGTAGTGACGTCCAGCGACAGCCGTTATGGGGGGCGATGAAGCAAGGAGGCGGCCGCCGGCCGTCAGCTTGGCGAATCGGCAGAAGCCGGTGGAGCTTCCTCAGGCTCAGCCTCGGGCAAGGCGTCATCTGCTGAGCTCTCGAGCTCCAAGGGAGCCTCCCCCGGGGC
>PMVZ01000044.1:26407-28382 GCA_003166375.1 Acidimicrobiaceae bacterium
CTGCGGGCTCGGGAGCCTCCGTCAGAGCAGCGCCTGCTCTCGTCTCGACGCTCGCCATCGCTCCGGTCGGAGCGGCTCGGCGGGGGGTGCGCACCACGGGGCGGGGCGGCCGTGGTGGACGAGCGGGCCGAGCTGATCGGAGCGGCTTGGGTGGCGGCGGCATAGGCAGCCCCAGCATGGGTGCAAGCGCCGGGAGACTGCCCGCAGCGACTCGGGCCTTGCGCACGACCTCCCCCGACGGATCGTCAGGCAGGCCCTCAGGGTGGATCTGGCGCCGGATCGGAGAGCTGACCGCAGCATCGAGAATGGCCAGCCAGCGCTCCACGGGAGTGCTCGCGCTCATAGCGGCACCCGCACTGCTCGCGAGGCGCCCGACAAGGGCCGCCGGGAACCGTGCAGTCGGCTCTGGGGGTTGAGCCGAAAAACGCAGCGCCTGGAGAACGCGGCCTTCTTCGAGGGCGCGGGTGATCTGCTCCTCCCAGTTGGAGCGGAGCTTCTTCACCCGCCGGTCGAGCTCCTCACGAAGCTTGCGGTCCAGATCTCTGGATGCTTCGTCACGCGGGGCTGCCGCGACGACCGTCGTTCGAAGATCGCGAAGGGAGATCTGCTCAAGCTGCGCAACGGCCGCTTCCGCTCGGTCGAGCCAGATCGCTTGCTTGACGGATGGGGCGAGCTGCTCGGCAAGGGCGAGGATCGCCTCGCCGGTGACCTCGGGCCTGCCTTCGGAACGAGCCCGCTCCCGCTCTGCGGCGATCGCTCGACGAACTGCCGGTATGCCTCCGGCCGCCAGGCGTTCCGCGATGGGTCGTTGCTCGGACGCCAGGCTTGCAAGCAAGAAATCGCGATGGGCCGTTCCCGGTTCGAAGCGGGGGACCGCTCGCCGCGGCACAGCCTGTGGCTGGCTCGAGCGCGAGGCCGCGGGTTGCCCAGGGCCCGTAAGGCCTCCCTCGCCGGCGGGGGTTCCGGGACGGCGGGTGGTGCTAGGGGTCCAGGGCCGTCGCCCGCTGCCAGAGGCTGCAGGGCGACCTTCAGCGGTGCGGACGGACCCGTCAGCGGGTGCTCCTTCGGGTCGGGGCCGCCGTTCGGGGCGTCGCTCGCTGCCAGAGGCTGCAGGGCGACCTTCAGCGGTGCGGACGGACCCGTCAGCGGGTGCTCCTTCGGGTCGGGGCCGCCGTTCGGGGCGTCGCTCGCTGCCAAAGGCTGCAGGGCGACCTTCAGCGGTGCGAGGAGACCTGCTTCCAGGCCCGCTGTCCGGACGCGGCCGCCGTTCGGGTCGGCGCTCGCCGGCCGCTTCGAGTTCGCCGGCAGCCGGTTGCGGGCGCCGAGCAACCGGGCGCTCTCCTCCGCGCGCCGGGCGGCGATCTCGCGAGGCGCTGCGATCGCCACGGCGTGGGCTGTCGAGGAGATCGCGGCGGTCGCCGCCCCGGCCCCCTTCTGAGAGGAGCACGGTCGTCACTGCCTGAACCGGCTTGGAGGAACCGAGCAGCTCGATCCGTCCCGAAGGCGCCGCCTTCTCTTTCGGGGGCAGAACACACAGGATCGTGATCCCATCGATCTCGACTTCGGCCTCCACGCGTAAGACATCTCCGACCTTCGCGTCGTCGGCAAGGACCTTGGCGTCGATGACGCCCTTGGGCTGACGTGCTCCGGCGGCGCGCCATGTGTAGCTGCCGTCACCCCGGACGCTGGTCAGTTCGATGTCGAGACGGTTAGACATGCTCCGGTCAAACTACAGGCTGGAGCCGAGTTTGCGAAGTGGGACCCGCTGAGAGGCCCGCGAACGGCCACGCGCCACGCCCTGCCTGCCGACGCGCTACAACCTCAACTGTGGAACACGACATCGGCAGAGGGCAGCCCTCCGATGGCTTCTACCCTGGCGAGACCCCTCCTCCGGCACCTCTGGCTCGTCCTGCGAGAGACCCAGAATTCTCTTCTAATGGTTCGCCTGTGGACAGCGATTCGACCGATGGACCCC
>PMVZ01000194.1 GCA_003166375.1 Acidimicrobiaceae bacterium
GCCGAAGCTCACGACGAAGTCCGGGATGGCGAATGGGACGACGACGAGCACCGCCCAGACGCTTCGGCCGGGAAGGTCGGTCCGCTCTACGCCGTATGCGGCAAGGGTCCCGATCACCGCACAGAGAACGGTGACGACGACGGTGAGGCGGACCGTGTTCCACAAGAGGCTCGCGGTCAGCGAACGCCAGATCAGGTGCCAGACGTTGGAGGCACCCGCACCGGCCGCCTCGGTGAGCAGGAAGGCGAGCGGGAGCGCGAGCACGGCGACGACAAGGAGAGTCACGGCCACCAGGACCTTCGGCCGCCTGGCCGATCGAGCGCCCACGCTCAAAGGAGCTGCACGTCGCGCAACAGAGCGATCGCCTGGGCCCCGGTGCCGAGCTCGCCGACGTCGACCGGGTTCGGTTCGAGCTCCTCAAAGGGCGTCTCACTTTGCGCAGTCTGGACACCCGACGCGATCGGGTATTCGAAGCTGATCGAGTGGGCGATGATCTCCTGGCCCTTTTCGGAGACGAGGAAGGCCAGGAATCTCTGCGCAGCCGCCTGGTGCTTGGACGACTTCAAGATCCCTGCTCCGGAGATGTCGAGGACATAGCCAGGGTCTCGCGGTGCGAAGTAGGCAATCCGTGAATGGATGTTGGCGGCGCCGATCTCCGCGCGCATCCGGTACCAGTAGTACTGGTTGACGACTCCGAACGCGACGATCCCACGGTTCACCGCGGCCGAGATCGACTCGTTGTCCGGGTAGACGTGGCCCCCCGCGTTGGTCTTGATGCCGTCCAGCCACTTGAGCGCCGTGGCCTTCCCGTAGGTGCGAAGCACCGAGGTGACGACGGGCTGGAAGTCGGTCTCGCCTGCCGCGAATGCGAGCTCGCCCCTGTATCGCGGATCGGCGAGCTCGAGGACACGGGTCGGGAGCGCGCTCTTGTTGATCAGGCCCGGGTTGTAGATGAGAACGCTGACGCGCGCCGAGATCCCGACCCAGTCGCCCTGGGGTGAGTTGTACTTGCCCGGGGTGCGCGCGAGCGTCGAGCGATCGACCGGCGCCAGGAGGTCCCTGCCTTGGAGGTACTCGAGAGCCGGGGAGTTCTCCGAGAAGATCACGTCGGCGGGCGACCGCTGTCCCTCCGCGACGATCTCGGCGTCGAAGACGTCTTCGTCGTCGTTGCGGACCGCGACGTCGATCCCGGTGGCTCTCTCGAAGGCCGCGACGAGCGCCTCGGTCGTCTGCACGTGCTGGCCGTTGTAGAGCGTGATCGTCACCTGGCCGGATGCGGTGGACGGCGAACTGCTCGTGCAGGCTGCAACCGAGAGCGGAAGCACGGCGATCGCTGCGAGATTGAGAAGTCCTCTCACGGCCAAACGCGTCCCGGAACGGCCGCGGGCGCGAATACGAGCGGGCGCGCGCGTACCGGCGAGCGCTCCGAACAAGGCTCGCATCGAGGACGCTCCTCGTAGATCCGTGGTCCCCCCAAGCGTCAGGCCGACTGATAAATGGTACCGGGCGCACCCGCGTGACCAGCCGCAAGACCCGCGGCGAACCTAGACCCCGCAATAGGCGTCCGCGGCCGAGAGTGCCTCGTCCAGGATCTCGATCCCCTCGCGGGCCTCGGCTTCGGTCACGTTGCAGGGCGGCACGGCGTGCAGCCGGTTGAAGTTCGTGAACGGCAGGAGGCCACGCTCCTTGCAGGCTCGCACGAGGTCCGTCATCGCTGCGCTCGTGCCGCCGTAGGGCGCGATCGGCTCGCGGGTCGCCTTGTCCCTCACGAGGTCGAGTGCCCAGAACACACCCAGGCCGCGCACCTCGCCGACGCACGCGTGGCGGCTCGCGAGCGCGGTGAGACCCGGCCCGAGCACGTTCTCGCCGATCCAGGCGGCGTTCTCGACGATCCTCTCTTCTTTCATGGCATTGATGGTCGCAACCGCGGCCGCGCACGCGAGCGGATGGCCCGAGTAGGTGTGGCCGCCCGCGTAGACGCGCTCGGCGAAGCTCGCCGCGATCGGGTCGGAGATGATGACACCGCCGAGGGGCACATAGCCCGAGTTCACGCCCTTCGCAAAAGTCACGAGGTCGGGAACGACGCCGTAGTTCTCGAACGCGAACCACTTCCCTGTCCGGCCGAACCCGGCCATGACCTCGTCGGCGATGAACACGATGCCGTAGCGGTCGCAGATCTCACGCACTCCGGCGAGATAGCCGGGAGGCGGGGGCATGATGCCGGCGGTACCGGGGATTGTTTCTAGGACGATGGCTGCGATCGTCGAAGGCCCCTCCAAGAGCACGGCCTGCTCCAGGTGCTCGAGCGCCCTCTTCGACTCCTCCTCCTCGTTGGAGGAGTGGAAAGGCGAGCGGTAGAGGAACGGGCCGAAGAAGTGCACGACCCCCGCGCTCCCGTAGTCGTTGGGCCAACGCCTCGGCTCGCCGGTCAGGTTGGTGGCCGTCGTCGTGCTCCCGTGGTAAGAGCGGTACCTGGCCATCAGCTTGATCCGGCCCGTGTGGAGCCTGGCCATGCGGCAAGCGTGCTCGACGGCCTCCGAGCCGTCGCAGGTGAAAAAGACCTTGTTCATGCCGGCGGGAGCGAGCTCGCAGATCAGGCGGGCGGCCTCGTTGCGCGCCTCGTTGGCATGCAACGGGCTCACCGTGCAGAGCCGATCCGCCTGTGCCTTGATGGCTGCGACGACTTTCGGGTGCTGGTGGCCGATGTTGGTGTTGACGAGCTGGCACGAGAAGTCGAGGTAGCGCTTGCCGGCGTCGTCGAAGACGTAGGAGCCCTCGGCGCCTGCGATGACCATCGGCTTGATCAGCGCCTGCGCAGACCACGAGTAGAACACGTGAGCATCTGCGACGTGGACGGGCGCGGCCTCCTCGGCGGGGACGACCTGGGCCATGGTGTTCCTCGTTTCTCTGAAAGGGCTTCGCGCGCGGGCGAGCGGGTGCTTGCGGGTGCTGGAGCAAGGTTACGCGAGCTCCCCTGGCTGTGTTGCGGGCCCTCCCCGGCGAACAGGCGCCCGAGGTCGAAGGTGCGGGAGCGAAGCGCCCGGGCTAAAGGCTCAAAGGTGGTCGAGCGCCGCCTGGCTGATCCCCGGGCCGTCGAGACCGAGGTACGCCAGGATGTCAGATGCCTCGCCGTGCGGCAGGTGGGCGGTCGGGACACCGCAGTTGACGACCGCTGGACCGATGCCGGCCGGCGCCGCACCGCGGAGAGCTGCGTTGACCCGTGACCCCACGCCGCCTTCGAGGATCCCGTCTTCGGCGGACACTACGAGTTCGTGGGCCATCGCATCTTCGATCATGGCCGGGTCCAGCGGCGAGGCTACGCGCGCGTCCCACACGGTGGCGTCGACGCCCTTGCCGGCGAGGATGTGGGCGGCGTGCTCGCAAGCCGCGACGAGCTTGCCGACACCGACGAGGCAAACCTGCGACCCTGCGCGAACCTTGCGTGCCCGGATGCCGCTTCCCACCTGGGACGTCGGGCAGGCTTCGCTTTTCGGCCACCGGATGGCGACCGGGCCCGAGGTGATCGTCAGGGCCTCGTGCAGCATGTTGCCGACTTCCTCGTATGAGGAAGGCGCGAAGACAGTCATGCCGGGAACCTTGGTGAGCAGCATGAGGTCGAGCACGCCGTGGTGGCTGGGCCCGTCGTCGCCTGTGATGCCCGCCCGGTCCAGGCAGAAGACCACCGGAAGGCGGTGCAGGCCGACGTCGTAGTAGACCTGGTCCCAGGCCCGGTTGAGGAACGTGGAGTAGATCGCCACGACAGGTCGCAGGCCTCCCATGGCCATGCCGGCCGCCGCGTTCACGGCGTGCTGCTCCGCGATGCCGACGTCGAAGAAACGTTCCGGATAGCAGTCACGGAACTCGATCAGTCCCGTCGGTCCCGGCATGGCGGCTGTGATCGCCACGATCTCGGGGCGTGCCGCCGCTTCGCGCACGATCGCCGAGCTGAATGCCTCCGTGTAGCTCAGCCGGCGTCCGGCCACGGCGAGCGCGACACCGGTCTCCAGATCGAAAGGCCCGACGTCGTGAAGGCGCTTCTCCTCGTCGAGCTCTGCAGGCTCATAGCCGCGGCCCTTGGTCGTATGCACGTGCAGCACGACTGGCCCGGGCTGGTCCGCCGCCCGGTGCAGCGCCCGTTCGAGCGCTTCGAGGTCGTGGCCGTCCACTGGCCCGAGGTAGCTGACGCCGAGGGCCTCGAAGAAGCCGCGCGCCGGGGTACGTCCCGGCGTTGAGCCGTTGCCGCGGCCTGGCGCAACGGACCGGCCTGCGGACGAGATCCTCGACACCGTCGGAGCGTAGGAACGCCCGTTGTCGTTGAGGACTATGACGACGTTCGCGCCCGAGACCCCGATGTTGTTCAGCGCCTCGTACGCGACGCCGCCGGTCAACGCGCCGTCGCCGACAACCGCGACCACACGGCGTGGGTTCCGGTGAAGCCGCCGCGCGCTGGCGAGGCCGTACGCATACGAAAGCGCCGTGGAAGCGTGGCTGTTCTCGACGAGATCGTGCTCGGACTCGGAGCGGTTCGGGTAGCCGGACATGCCGCCGCTCTGGCGCAGGCCGACGAAGCGGTCCTGCCGGCCGGTGACGAGCTTGTGCACATAGGCCTGGTGACCGGTGTCCCAGACGAGGGCGTCGTCGGGAGAGGAGAAGACGCGGTGCAAGGCGACGGTGAGCTCCACAACTCCGAGGTTCGAGCCCAGATGACCACCGGTCGCCGAGACGCTCGAGACGAGGAACTGGCGGATCTCCGCCACGAGCAAACGGAGCTCGCTGGGCCCCATCTCACGGAGGCACTCCGGTGAGACGGCCGTGGCAAGCACAGACTCGGCTGGGTGGGTGATGACGCTCATGTCGATCAGTGCGTGTTCATGAGCGCGCGAAGCGATTGGCGGAGCGAGCCCAGGCTCGCGATGACGGCCGAGGGCTCGTAGCCGCAGTGAGCCATGCAGTTGGCGCACCGCGGATCTTTGCCTCGTCCGTAAGCACTCCAGTCGGTGGTCTCGACCAGCTCGCGGTAGCTGGCCGCGTAGCCGTCGGCCATGAGGTAGCACGGTCGCTGCCAGCCGAAGACCGAGTAGCTGGGAATGCCCCAGGCCGTGCACTGGAAGTCCACCTTGCCCTCGAGGAAGTCGAGGAAGAGCGGCGAATGGTTGAGGCGCCACTTGTTCCTCCGCTTGTCGGCGAAGGCTTCCTTGAACAGTTGGCGGGTCTGGACGACCCCGAGAAAGTGCTCCTGATCGGGCGCCTTTTCGTATGCGTACGCCGGCGAGATCATCATCGCGTCCACGCCGAGATCGTCGTTGAGGAAGTCGAGGACGTCGCGAACCGTCTTCGGCGAGTCGGTGTTGAAGAACGTCGAGTTCGTCGTCACCCGAAAGCCCCGTGTCTTCGCCTCACGGATCGCCGCCACGGCCGTGTCGAAGACGCCCGCCCTGTCGACTGCCGCGTCGTGCCGTTCGCGCAGGCCGTCCAGGTGGACGACCCAGGAGAAATAGTGAGACGGGCTGAAGCGGTCGAGGCGCCTGCTCAAGAGCACGGCGTTGGTGCACAGGTAGACGTAGATCTTGCGGCTTATGAGCGCCCGGACCATGCGCTCGATGTCGGGATGGAGCAGTGGCTCGCCGCCGGCGATGGACACCATGGGCGTGCCGCTCTCCGATACGGCCTCGAGCACGTCCTCCACCGAAAGGCGTTGGCGCAGGACTTCGGTCGGATGCTGGATCTTCCCGCAGCCGGGGCACGCCAGGTTGCACGCAAAGAGGGGCTCGATCTCGACGATGAAGGGGTAGTACTTGGTCTTCTTCAGGCGGTGCCGAACCAGGTGGGCACCGATACGGATGTTCTGACGGAGAGGGATCGGCATCATCGCACCTGAGTCGGGAGAGAGAAACGGACGGTCTCTTCTGCAGTCCTCTCCTCACTCAGGCGTACCGGCCCGAGCAGGCGGAGAGTGTCGAGCACTTCTTGGACGAGGAGGTCGGGAGCCGACGCGCCGGCGGTGAGGCCAACGCTCGTGACCCCCGCGAGCCAGCCCAGTTCCAGCTGTGAGACGTCTTCGATCAGCTCCGCGCGACAGCCCTCGCGCCGGGCCACCTCCACGAGGCGAGCGGTATTGGACGAATTCGCCGAGCCCACCACAACCATGAGATCGCATCGATGAGCGATCTGGCGGACCGCGTCCTGGCGGTTCTGTGTGGCGTAGCAGATGTCGTCCGCAGGTGGCGCGGTGATCTCGGGGAACCGGCGGCGCAATGCCGCGACTATCTCGGCCGTCTCGTCGGTGGCGAGCGTCGTCTGGGTGAGGTACGCGACCGGGCGCCTCGGCTCGAGCGCGAGCTCCAGCCGGCCGACGTCGTCCGCGCCTTCCACGACGTGAAAACGGTCCGGTGCCTCACCGAGTGTCCCGATGACCTCTTCGTGGTCGGGGTGGCCGATGAGGACGAGGTTGTAGTCCTGGCTCGCGTAACGACGCGCCTCGGTGTGCACCTTGGCGACCAGCGGGCAGGTCGCGTCGATGACCCTGAGATCCCTGCGCTGGGCGGCCTGCTGGCGAACAGCCGGGGATACACCGTGGGCTGCCAGCACCACGACCGCGTGCTCGGGGACCTCGTCGATCTCCTCGACGAACACCGCCCCCTTGGACTCGAGGTCGCGGACGACGTGCAGGTTGTGGACGATCTGACGGCGGACATAGACAGGCGCTCCGTGGAGCGACAAAGCGCGCTCGACGGTCTCGATCGCGCGGTCGACACCGGCGCAGAACGACCGAGGCGCGGCGAGGAGCACCTCGTGCTCACCACAGGCACGTGCCCAGCGTTCGAGTGGCCGCCTCACAGCGAGCAGAGACCCGAGCGCTCGGGCACCGCCGAGCACGGGGCCGCACTCGCTGGTGTCCGAGATGGAGCGGATGACCGCAAGCGGGTTGTTCGGCAGGTAGCCCATGACCCAGGCCGATTCCATGTCGACGGCAACAGCGCCCGAGGCGGCGAGCTCGAGCCTCTCGCGGGCCCGGACATATCGCGGCGACGACACGAGCGGCCCGGTGTGGACGCCAAGGCCGGCACGGCGGAATTCGGCGGCGAGAAACGACACGCCCGGGAGGCTGAGCGATACCGACGACTCGGTGTTCCGCAGCTCACTGGCTATGACGAGGTCACCCGGGTGCAGATCAGGCGACAGACCGCCTGACACCCCGACAAGCGCGACGGCGGTCTTCACGTCGAGATTCGCGGCAAGCTCCTCGCCAGCACGCCGGGCGCGGTCGGGCCCGGCGCCGATGATGACGTCGGCGCCGCCCACCGCGAAGGCTTCGACGCGCAGCGCCGTCAGGACCTTGAGATCAGCCGTGGGCTTCTCCGTTCAAGAAACGCCCCAGGGCCGTGACCGGGAACACAAGCCGATACAGGTGGTAGTTGATGTAGAAGTCGCCGGGAAAGCCGGTTCCCGTGAACCACGGCTCGTCCCACGAGCCGTCTTCGCGCTGGGTCGCGACGAGGTAAGCCACACCGTGCTGTGTCGCCTCGGAGCGCTCGCCCGCGGCCAGGAGCGCCAGCAGGGCCCAAGCCGTCTGCGATGCCGTCGACGGCCCCCGGCCGCGTTGCGAGTAGTCCCTGTACGAGCGCAGGTCCTCGCCCCAGCCGCCATCGGGGTTCTGGTGGCCTTCCAGCCAGGCGACGGCCTGGCGCACTGCGGGGTCGTCGGCTGTCAACCCGGCGGCGATGAGCCCCGGGACCACAGCGCCCGTGCCGTAGACGTGGTTCGCGCCCCAACGCCCGAACCAGGACCCGTCGTCCTCCTGAGCCCGCAACAGCCACCGCACGCCGAGCTCGACCACGTCCTTGGAACCTCCGAGCTTCGCCAGCATCTCCACGACGTGCGCGGTCACGTCTGCGCTCGGAGGATCGATCAGCTCCCCGAAGTCACAGAAGGGAAGCTCCCGGCACAGCGTCTGTGTGTTGTCGACGTCGAAGGCCCCCCAACCCCCGTCCCGGCACTGCATTCCCTCGATCCAGGCGACCGCTCGGTCCAAGGCGCCGGCAGCCGGCTCATCGGTTCGTCCGAGCGCCATCACGACTTCGGCCGTGTCGTCTATGTCCGGGTAGTTGTCGTTGGCGAACTCGAAGGCCCACCCGGCCGGCGCAAGGCCGGGTCGCCGGACAGACCAGTCACCTTTGACCGAGATCTCCTCGTCGAGCAGGTAGCGGGCCGCTTTCCGCAATACCGGGTCGGTCGGCTGGAGCCCGGCGTCGGCAAGAGCCGTGACGGCGAGCGCGGTGTCCCACACCGGGGACTGGCAGGCCTCGATCCGCCTCCCGTCGTCGTCCTCGATCGTGAAGCCGTCGAGGCCCTCGATCCCCGCCCTCATCACGGGGTGCTCGAGCGCGTAGCCCTGCAGCCGGAGGGCGATCAACGAGTACACCCAGGGCGGTTGAATGCCGCCCCACGAGCCGTCCGCCTCTTGACGCTGCACTATCCAGCGCTCGGCCCGCCTCAGGGCGGCCTGGCGGACGAACTTGACCGGGTGGCGCTCGTAGGCCTTGAGGAGACGGTCGAGCGCCTGGAACCGGCCCGGCCAGGTGCTGAGCGGTGCCGGGGACGCGCCGGGGAGGCCGCTACGGAGCTCGTCGATGCCGAATCGCAGCTCGTGCGCCGGCCGGTGCGCGCTCACCACCGTGAGGGCGACCACGGTCTGGCGTGCCCAGCACCCGAAGTCGTAGATGTTGAGCGGGACGAAGCTCGGGAGGAAGATCAGCTCCGCCGGGAGCACCGGCAGCTCGACCCAGGGCCACAGGCCGAACAGTGCCATCCAGATCCGGGTGAACACCCGGGTGCGCTCGACACCACCCGAGCTCTGGATGAACTGAGCGGCGCGCTGCAGGTGCGCAGCGTCCACCGGGTCACCGGCCAGCCGGAGCGCTACGTAGGCCTCGACGGTGGTCGAGAGGTCGGGTGGCCCTCCGTAGAAGTTCGCCCACGTGCCGTCCTCGCGCTGGCGCGACCGGATCCAGCGCGCCGACGACTGCGTCAC
>PMVZ01000070.1 GCA_003166375.1 Acidimicrobiaceae bacterium
GGGCTGTTCTGGGTCGCGATGCATGACTATCAGGTTGCGCTTGTGAGCTGACGCCGCCCTGAGGTGGTGCTGAGGTACCAAGGCCACGGCTCGAGAGGGCCTGCTCGAAAGGCACTCGAGCGGTGGCTTTGCCGGTTCAGGTGGTGGCTGGTGCGAGCCGAGTCGCGAGGTCCACCAGATCTGGCTCGTCGGTGAGGGAGCGATGCGTGAGACCCGAGGCTCGCTGTTGGGCCAACGCGACGAAGTTGTCGGTGTTGCGCTGAGTGGGATCAGCGATCGCGTTGGCCGCGGCCAAGGCGGAATCGGCGAGCAGTTGGGATTCGGGATCCCCGATTGCCGTTGCGGCAGTGACGGCATCTGCCGCGAAGATGACTGCAGTGGCGGGTTGATCTGCACCGATTGCCCACCAGGCCAGTCCGGCAAGCACCCGGGCCTGGCCGGCGGGATGGTCGGCGTCCCGGTAACGCTCCGAGGCGGTGTCGAGTAATCCCCTCGCCCGTGACAGGTCGCCGAGGTGACGGGCGACGGCCGCTTGGCCGACCATGGCGTCGGCCGAGAGCCACGGGTTGTAGCAGCACCCGATCGCCTCTTGGTAGAGATGGTCGGCGGCAGCGGCGTCACCCTGTCTAGCCCGCACACCGGCCAACGAGACGAGGCAAAAGGGCAGGTAGGGGTGCTGCCCGGTAGCCCGGCACCGTTCCAACAGCGCTTCGTACGCTCCTGACGCGCCCTCGAAGTCACCCTTTGCCGCGGTAACTCCGGCGAGAGCATTCAGTGCGTTGACGACCAGCAACACTTCGCCTGCTGCGTCGAAGCGCTCAATGCTCGAGAGGGCCGCCGCCTCGGCCTCGTCGAGACGCCCAAACGACGCCATATTCCAGCTGACCAACATGTCGTGTGTACCAAGCAGCCAACCGTGCTCATGAGGCCCGAGGAGCATCTGCGTCTCCGTCGTGTCGTGTGCACCGAGCAGCCACCGTTGGTCATCAGGGCCGAGCAGCTTCTGTGCTTCCTCCAAAGCTGCCTGCGACTGACTGAACTGGTGGGCGCGTATTAGTACCGACGCTCCGAGCAGGAGCGCCTCGGCCAGGCGAATAGGGTCGCCACCCGGCCTCAAGACGGCAATCGCCTCTTCACATTCGGCGACGCCCGCCGCCGGGCTGAACGACATGCCGATGCAGTAGCCGTGCCAGGCGAGGGCGGTGGCGTGCAGCTCAGCACGGCGTTTCCCTCCGGCGCCCAGCGCACTAGCCAGCCAACGGGCGCCTTCGGCAAAATCGCTGTTGACGAACCACAGCCAGGCCATTCCGGAGACCATGGAGAGTGCGGCATCGATGTTCCCGGCGCCCAGATGCCAATCGAGCGCAGCCTTCAGATTGCCCAACTCCGGGGTCAGGCGTTCGCTCCACTCGGGCGCTCCGGCACCTCGTAGACGTTCGTTGGCGTTGTCGGCGAAGCGGCGGTAGTAGGCGGCGTGTCTGGCGCGGACCGTGTCGGCCTCGTCGGAATCGTCGAGGCGGGCTGTGCCGTACTCCAACAACGTCTGCAGCTGTGTGAACCGGGTCTCGCCGGGAGTCGGCGCCGTGACGAGGGACTTGTCCACCAGCCGACTCATGACGTCGAGAATGTCGGTGCTCGGGAGCTCGTCGTCGACGCAGACGGCCTCGACGGCTTCAAGTTCGCACCCGCCGACGAAGACTGACAGCCGGGCGAACAGGCGCCGTTCGTCTTCGAAGAGGAGGTCGTAACTCCAGTCCACGACGGCACGCAGCGTCTGTTGCCGGGGCAACGCGGTGCGGGCGCCGCTTGTGAGCAGCGCGAAGCGGTCACTGAGTCGCTCAGCCAGCGTGGACAGAGGGAGGGCTCGAAGGCGGGCGGCGGCAAGCTCGACGGCCAGGGGCAGGCAATCGAGTCGTTGGCAGATGCCGTCGATGATCGCTTCGGCCGGGCCGTCGCCGTCGAATCCCGGCTGGACCGCACGAGCACGATCCACGAAGAGTTCGATGGCAGCCGGGGATGCCAACCCGGCTATGGGTATGAGGATCTCGCCGGGAACACCGAGCGGCTCGCGGCTGGTGGCCACGAGGCGAAGGCCGGGTACCCTTCCGACCAGTGTGTGGGCGAGGTTCGCAGCCTCGTCGATGACATGTTCGCAGTTGTCGAGGACGACGACGAGCGAGCGGCCGGCGAGGTGGCGGGCGATGAGCTCGGCCGTCGATCCAGGTGGCTGGTTGTCACCCAGAGCAGGCCGCACGGCTCCGAGCGTGCCGGCCGCGGCCGGGGCGACCCCTTCGGGATCGGCGACGCCAGCCAGTTCGATCAACCAGGTGCCGCCCGGATGCTGTTCCTGCAGGCGGGTTGCGGCCTCAACCGCCAGACGGGTCTTGCCCACCCCACCGGGTCCGATCAGTGTGACCAAACGGCTCGTGGCTATCGCTTCCCCCACCTGTTCCAGTTCGACGTCACGCCCGAGGAAGCTGCTCAATGCCTCGGGAAGGTTCCCTGCTACCGACGGCAGCGCCGGAGCACGGGGCGCTGGCGATTGCTCAGCAACGAGGGACGGGTCGTGATCAAGGACGCGGGCCTCCAACTCGCGCAGGCTCGAGCCCGGGTCGACCCCGAGCTCGTCGACCAGTCGGTCACGGATCTCGGTGTAGGCCCGCAACGCTTCGGCTTGGCGTCCCGCTCGGTAGAGCGCCAACATGAGCAGCTCCCAAAGGCGCTCGCGTAGCGGGTGGTCTCGGCACAGCGCTTCCAGCTCGCCCACCAGCTCGTTGTGATGGCCGAGCTCCAGGTCCGCTTCGACGCGGTACTCGGTTGCCACCAGGGCCAACTCGTTGAGATGGGCCCGCTCGGCATCGGCGAAGCCGGCATAGGCGAACTCGGACAATGGCTCGCCGCGACGCAGCCGGAGGGCGTCACCGAGCACGGCGGACGCCCGGGCCACCTCGCCCTCAGTGCTCAGGCGGCGCCCCTCGGCTACCAAGTCCTCGAATCGTGCTGCGTCCAGGTCAGCGGCACTGATATCGAGCGCGTAGCCGGATTCGGAGGTGACGATGGCGGAAGCTCCGAGAGTTCGGCGCAGTTGGACGATCTGGGCCTGTAAGGCGTTGGCCGGCTTTGCCGTCTGCCCGTCGCCCCAGAGCTGATCGATCAGACGATCGGCGCTCACTGGATTCCCTCGGTTGAGCGCCAGGAGAGCCAGGAGGGCCCGCTGCTTGGCGCCACGAACGGGTATCGCCACACCCCCTCTGAGCACCTCGAACTCGCCGAAGAGCCTTACTTCCACGCCCCCACGGTACGACCGATGACCAGGTGCGGCGTGATTGCGCTGACATGCCCACCTCAGGGCCACGTCAGCGGCACCTCAGGCACCGAGCGCAGGCTGCCTCCAGAACCAAGAACACCGACGAAAGGAAGCACCATGATCGAGGCAAACCACCTGACCAAGCGCTACG
>PMVZ01000319.1 GCA_003166375.1 Acidimicrobiaceae bacterium
TTGCGGCGGGCTTCGGCTACTCGGTCATCCGCCTCGGCGCCGAGATGAACGGCACCTGGGAAATCGGCAGCCTCGGGGACAACAAGACCAAGTGGCAGCAGTGGGGCAAGTGTTTCGCTCAAGAGGTCACGGCGATGCGGTCCTTTCCTTCCGCCCACTTCCTGTTCGACTGGAACGTCAACGCCCGCCATCGCGACATTCCACTCGCCGACTATTACCCCGGCAACGCCTATGTTGACATCGTCGGCATCAGTCTCTACGACGAAGGCTCTCGCTTGCCGCCCGTTGGCTCTCCGGCCCGGTGGAAAGCACTCGCAAGCGAACCAATGGGCCTCAACGAGGTGTACGCCTTCGCAGCGAAGCATCACAAGCCGTTGAGCGTCCCCGAATGGGGCACGGTGATAAGACAGGGCGACGACGGAAACTACGTGGCGAACGTAGGTGACTTTGTAGCCAGCCACGATGTCGCGTATCAGTCCTGGTTCAACGCGGGTAACGGAAATGTGTACCCGCTCAATCCCACCGCGGCACCGAACTCGGTCGCCGCCTACATTCGGACGATCTCGCGAAGGATCGCGGGGTCAGCTGCAAGGTGACCGGTCATACACAGAGATTATGAGGCGAATCGCCCGCGAAGAAACGGTGCGAACTGGCGATGCTTCCTGGTTCGCGCCTGACTTTGGCGGCACGTCGGGCGGATGTGGTGATCCGCTATCGACTGGTAGTTCGCTAGCGCGGGTGACGCTGCTTGGCGGCGCAGCACGTCACGGAACCACCGGTCGAGCAACTGGTCAACAGTGATCTTGTCGTTTGTCACGGGGAGCCCGTCGTCGACGTTCCGCTGAACACCGCGCAGGTTCTTACGGGCCTCCGCGGCCGTCTTGCCGGAAACGACCTTGCGCCTGCGCTTGCCGTCTTCCCATCCGATCGAAACCGACCCGATCCACAGTCCGTCGCTCGCTCGGCGGTAGACGGAACCCTCGCCGTTCTGCCTGGTACCTGCGGTTTCTTCGTGGGCCGTACAAGACTTGAACTTGTGACCTCTTGCGTGTCATGCAAGCGCGCTACCAGGCTGCGCCAACGGCCCCTCAGGGCTCGACGCTACCATCGTGAGGCGCCCTTCTGGGCGTCGGAACCGCAAGGGTGCGGCCATCGGGCCGCCGCCCCGGGATAAATTGCCGCCGTGCAGGCCATCGGCGAAACGGTGCGCCCGACACGCTGCGAGGTGATCACAAAGGCTCTCGGGTTCGTCGCAGTAGTCGGAGCGACGATCTTCGTCATCTGGCAGCTGCGACCAGGTCTTATATTCAGCCCGAACATGGACGTGGGCGGCGACAACGCCGGTCACATCGTGACGCCGTACTTCCTGATCCACGACCTGCTCCCCCAGGGGCGCATCACCGGGTGGGACCCGCAGTGGTTCGAAGGCTTCCCGCTCTACGTCTTCTACTTCCCCCTTCCCGCGTTGTTCGTTGCCGCGTTCTCGGTCGTGTTCCCCTACGCCGTCGCCTTCAAGCTCGTCACGGTCCTCGGCCCGGTCACTCTGCCTGTGTCGGCTTGGGCCTTCGGATGCTTGGTCGGGTTCAGAAGACCCATCCCGGCACTGATGGCCGTGGCGACCTTGCCCTTCTTGTTCAATACCTCCTACACCATCGAAGGTGGGAACGTCACCTCAACCCTCGCCGGTGAGTTCTCGTTCTCTCTCGCGCTTACGTCGGGACTGCTCTTCCTCGGCGTGTTCGCGTACGCGCTCCGAACCGGCCGGCTCCGTTGGCTCGCGGCCGCGCTGTACGGGGTGACGCTGCTTTGCCACGTCGTCCCGGCACTTGGCTATGCGGCCATCGCGGTCCTGCTGGCGCTCAGCCACTGGAACAGGAACACGTGGCGAGTCCTCGTCCCCGCCGGCGTGGTCGGCGCACTGCTGGCGGCGTTCTGGCTCGTCCCGTTCGGTGCGGATCTCTCCTACAGCTCGTCCATGGGCTACACGAGGGTGACCGGTGTCTGGTCGAACATCTTCCCGCATGGCTATATCTGGATGATCGTTCCCGCGGGCCTGGGCGTCCTGATCGCGATCATCCTTCGCGACCGGACGCCTATCGCGCTCAGCGTCGCGGTGGTCGCATCGGTTGCCGGTTTCCAGTGGCTACCGGCCGGTTTCGTCTACAACGGCAGGTGGCTGCCGTTCTACTTCCTGTTCACGGCGCTCCTCGCCGCCTACGGCATTGGAGAGCTGTTCCGACTGGGAGGCATCTGGCTGCAGTACGACGTCTGGCAGGCGCCGGGCGCGCTCGTGCTCGGCAGCATCGCCTGCGTGATCGGCGCGTTCGTCGCCGGAGGCATCGCGATCCCGGGCTTCCAGCCCGGCACCAGTCAGATCGAAGTGCCCGGTTGGATCTCCTGGAACTACACCGGCTTCCAGGGCAAGTCGGGCTGGCCTGTCTATCAGGGCATCGTGCGAATGCTCGACCAGGCAGGCCGGACCTATGGGTGCGGCCGGCTGCAGTACGAGTACATCACCGAGACCAACGACCCCTTCGGCTCGACAGAGGCAACGATGGCGCTGCCCTACTGGACCAACGGGTGCATGGACACGATCGACGGCGTCCTGTTCGAGTCCTCGACGACGACGCCGTTTCACTTTCTCGACCAAGCCGAGTACTCACTCCCGGGCGAAACCTCGAACCCCGTCTCGTTCCTGAACTACCCCACCTTCAACCTCGCCGACGGGATCCGACATCTCCAGTTCGCCGATGTGCGCTACTTCCTCGCCGCGTCGCCGCAGGTCGAGGCCGCCGCCAAGAGGGTCCCGGGACTCGTCAAGATCGCGTCGGCCCCGGGCTTCCCTGGCGCGATCAACCAGGCAACGGTGAGCCATCCCGTCTGGGACCTCTACCTCGTCAAAGGCTCACAGCTCGTGGCACCACTCGACTATCTCCCGGTCGTCGAATCCGGTGGCTCCGCCAAGCAGTGGCTCGACACGAATCTGGTCTGGTGGGAGGACGAAACCTACTGGCCCGTCGAGCTCGCGCTGAACGGGCCTCCTAACTGGCCCAGGGCTCGGGTCGGGTCAGTTCTCCCCGCATCCCAGGGGGTGCCCGTCAAACCGACAACGGTTACAGACGCCCGCCTGACGAACTCGACTGTGAGCTTCAACGTCGGGCGCCTCGGCGCCCCGGTGCTCGTGAAGGTGCCCTACTTCCCCAATTGGCACGCCACCGGCGCCCTCGGGCCGTACGAGGTCTCACCGAATCTGATGGCAGTCGTGCC
Source organism: Acidimicrobiaceae bacterium (assembly GCA_003166375.1). Classification (GTDB taxonomy): domain Bacteria; phylum Actinomycetota; class Acidimicrobiia; order Acidimicrobiales; family Bog-793; genus Fen-455. The sequence goes on from PMVZ01000319.1 coordinate 3,268, forward strand.
GACAGCACATCACGTCACGCTCAGCTACGGCACCACGGGAGCCGATCAGCTCGGCAAGCTCGCCTCGCTTGGTGGCGTCGTCGGCCTGGGCATGCTCATGACGTTGCGCCCGCCCGTCATGAGACAACCGGTCGGCTCACCCGAGACGCCATCGCCACCGACGCGCGACGACGAGCCCGAGGACGGCCTGCCGGGTCGCCCCGAGGACGAGAGCGAGCCTGCCACGACCGCTGGCCAAGAGCTCCAAGACCCCCGGGGACCGGGCCAGCCCGAATCGGGACCCGAAGTCGAACCTCAGACAGAGCCCGAAGCCGACGCGACCAGCGAGTGACCCCGGCCTCCAGCTGACTGTGGGTATCCTCGCTTTACGTGCCCAGAGATCCGGTGATCAGCTCACTAGGGGGTCGCCGGGCCGTTCATCACGCCACCAAAGGCCGCCGATGGCCGAAGCGCGTAGTCATCGGCGTGGCGATCCTGCTGGTCCTGGTGCTCATCGGCGGCGTCGGGGGTTGGTTCTACGTCAACTCGGTACTGGGCTCGATCAAGCGGGTCCCGGTTCCGAGCATCACACCTGAAACCTCCGGGGCACCGATCGACATCCTCCTCGTGGGCTCCGATTCCCGGGCCTTCGTCGATAGTTCCGGGCAGGCCTCTTCCTTCGGCAGCGCGACCACTCAGACCGGACAGCGGGCCGACGTGATCATCGTCGTGCGGCTCGTTCCGACCACACGCCAGATCGAGATGCTCTCCATCCCACGGGACACATATGTCCCGATCCCAGGCACAGGGGGCTCGAACCGGGTCAATGCTGCCTTCAACACCGGCCCAAGCNNGGGCTTCGAGGGCATGGTGAACGCCCTCGGCGGCATCTCCCTCGACTTCCCATATCCGGTCCGCGATCCGGACTCAGGCCTGAACGTGGCAACGGTCGGGTGCCAGACCGTGAACGGGACCACCGCCTTAGCCCTTGTGCGCAGCCGCCACCTCTACTACTTCAAGGGCGGGACCTGGAACTACGACGGCATGAGCGACTGGAGCAGGATCCAGCGCCAGCAGGCNNGATGACCTGCAAGTTGACTCGGGTTTCGGAAGTCGCGAGATGATCTCTCTCGGCATGGGCTTTCGAGGAGTCGCCTCGGCCAGCCTCGCGACAGAGGTCCTGCCTACTTACGGCACGACCATCGACGGCATGGACGTGCTGATAGCGGCACAGCCCTACGCCCGTCAGATGATCTCGAGCTTCCTCGCGATCGGGTCGTCGACCGGCGCGACCACGACGAGCCAACCGGGGACTTCGACGACACACTCGGCCAAGACCAGCTCCGCGCCCACCACGACCACCCTGGCTCTGACCGTGGCCACCACTACGCCCGAGAGCCAGGTTGTCTTCGACAACCCCAAGGACTTGCCCGAACCCTGGAACCCGAAGCCCTGCTGACGGGCGAGGCACGCGCCTAAGGGCGCATCGCACGCG
>PMVZ01000019.1 GCA_003166375.1 Acidimicrobiaceae bacterium
CCGGACGCCCCTTGTTGTGACGCTGATGCAAGCCGTCACCACATGTCCTAGACGTGCCCCGAGGTCGGATCCTGCCGCTGCCGTCGCAACTCTCTGGGCGCCCACGCGAGCTGACCGAGGACCGCGAGCGCCTGCCCACCGCTAGGCCGCTCGGAGCTTGTGGCGCTGAGTTCACTAGTGGCGCGCGAGACACCGAGTGCGGTTCCCCATTTCTCTAACCGGCTGCCGGGGTCTTAGGCTCGCAGCGTGGCCGAGGATCCGTCGGCCCGGCCCGATCCCGAGCCTGGGCGGCAGCCAAGCATCTGGAAGAGGGAGCTCTGGCCGAAGCGTGCGCGAGAGCGCCGGCCCGCTCCCGGGTGGGTCCGTTGGGCGCTGCTCCTGCTGTGTGGGTTTCTTACCGCGCTCGGTGCGGCGGTTTTTGCCGCCATCGTCTTTTTGACCCTCGACCCGCTCAGGCTCGAGACCCCCGCGCCCCGGCCGGGAACGCACTGGGTTGCCCACCTCGAGGCGTGGCGGGCGGTACTCGTATTGTCGGTGGTAGCCGTTGCGGTGTTGGTACTCTTCGTGGCCGCACGCACCTTGGCCCGTCGGAGTGTGAACGATCTCGAGACGGGAGACCGCGAACGGCTCATGCTCGGAGCGCTCAGTTGTGTTTTCTACCTCGGTCTCTTAGCCCTCATCGGGGAGATGATCAGCGGCGACTACGACGGGTCGGGTTCTCCAGGGCTCACGGTCTCGATCATCTGCATCGGCGTGGTGCTATGGGCGGGGGTCGTAATGGCGGACCGGCTAAAAGGGGTCGGCTCGTTGCACGCTCGCTTCCACGAGCGACCGGTGGGCCAGAAATCCCACCGCAAGGCGCTGGTCGCTCTGGTGCCGCTGTGCGTACTCGTGGCGGTCGCCTCGTTTGCGAACATCGAAGGCGCCGCCACGGCAATGGACCAGGTGCGTTCTGGCAACCTTGCCGAGGCCGTCGTGGAGGGGCTTACGCCGGGCAGCGCACCCTCCAATGCGTTTCCGACCTCCTTGCTCGTCAAGCTGAGCGGCGGATTCGGCTGGGCGTCGGTCGGCTTCGCGAACTTTGTCGCGTCGGATCCGAACCTTCCTGTGTCCACCGGCAGCCCCTCGTGCTCGTCTGGCGACTGCGTGATCACCGGCACCGGCAATGGCGGCGACGAGGTGTTGGGACTCGTCCGGGGATCGTCTGTCGCCTGGCGAGGTCGCGCCCTTCCCGGGCAGTATCCCTTGGTCTCACCACTCGCGTGTGCAAGCAACCTTGACTGCATCGTCCCGAACGACAACTACGGTTTCGCCGTCACAAGCGACGGCGGTCGGCACTGGTCCGATCTTCGCCTACCCGAGAACATCGAGGCCTCCGTCGCCTCCCTGTATTCCGCGACGGTGGCGTGCGTCCCCGCGGGGCAATGTTTCGCCCTAGCGGTTCGCGAACTCTCACTGGCTGCTCGGCGGCGCTGCCGTTGCCAGTCCACCGCCGTGCTGCTCACTGTTGCCCGCGATCAAGACGTGACACTCCACGCCATCCCAGGCTCGAACATAAGCCTCTGGAGCCTCACGTGCCCGACCCCTCGCGTTTGCCTCGCGGTCGGCGCCGACAAAACTCATCCCTCGTTCATCATCAGGACCGACGACGCCGGCCGCACCTGGAAAACGGTCGACCTGGCGAGCGGGACCCCGGCACTCGACCAGCTGGACTGCCCAGACGCGCGCCATTGCGTAGCGGTCGGCGATACGGGATGGCCGAACGGCTACGGCCCGGTTCGCGCGATCATTCTCACGAGCACAGACGCCGGCATGACCTGGCGCTCCTGGCGCGGCGCGCCGCAAGGGACGATCCTCACCAGCGTCGCCTGCATGTCGTCCCGAGCCTGTATCGCCTCGGGGGAGACAGCGAGTGCCGGCTCGTGGGACGGGATCCTCCCCGCTGGCGGGCTTTTCGTCGTCTCGACAGTTGGCGTCGGGCTGCCCTGGACCAAGGTGCAGGCGCCGCGGGGCCGTTTCGCGGCGTCGGGTGCCGCCTGCGGCGCGCAGGGCTGTGTCATCACCGGTGAGGAGCTCGAGCCCGGTCCGGCCGGCGACTTCTTTGACGGCATGAACTTGAACGGTTCCCCCGCGACGACGGGTGTGGTGCTCAGGTGGGCCCCGGCGACCGGGCTGCGCCTCCTCAGGACCTCCCCGTTGCCGCGCGGCGTCGTGCAGCCGGTGGTAGCCATTCCCTAACTCCATTAGGTGGCGAGGTCGGACTAGTCCCTCAACCGCCGCCGCAGCTCCCTCAGCGCCTGCTGTCGTTTTCGGGAAAGCCATGGTCACCCACCCACGCCAGCCATGGCTGAGTCGAGACTTCAAGCTGGCGCTCGACGGCCTAGACTTCACGAACTGCCGCCTCAGCTGCCTCTTTGGTGGCGTCCGCCGCTTCCTTCGTCTTGCCGGCGACCCTGCGAGTCTTGAATGCCATCCATGCCGTGACAAGAGCCGCAAAGGCCGGTGGCGCCAGCCGCTATCGCCGTCCAGACCGACGCATCTGTCACGGACCCGAGGCTGCGCAGTGTCATCGCGATGTCATCACAACTCTGCGCGACAGCCGCAACTAGCCTCTACAGACCTCACGATGACCGGGAGGATACCTAGCCTGAACTGGGTAAACACTTCCCAGACTCGGCAGACCTCGCGAGCAATAAGCGACTCACCGGCCGTGGATGCTGGCGGTCGCCGTAGCTCCCTCAACGCCTCCACGAGTTGGCCGAGAAGCACTGATCCTCCACGCGATGGCGGCTCCCGTTGCGGCCGACCCGTACCTCGTGATGGTGGGACTGCCGAAGGGCCGAGACTCTACAGTTGGGAGATTGTGCCCTCGGGAGTCGTCTATATCGCCGTGGTGGAGATCCCACCGGCAGTAGAAGCAAAGATTCTGGGCCGAGGGGTGACGGCCGCTGAGGTTCGAGAGGCCGTTGTGCTCACCAGTGTTCTTCGCGCTCGGTGGCATCGTCACCCCGACCGTGGTTGGCGGCTGCTCGTCGTGGGGTTGACCTTCGCCGGAAGAAGCATCAAGGTGGTGCTGTATCCCGTCGATGCAAATGATGGAATCTGGCGTCTCGGGACGGCGTTTGCCGTCCCGACGTCGGGCGCGTAGTTCGATGGGGTCAAAGGGAGAGATAATGACACCGATGAATGACGATCTCGACATGACTGACAACGAGTTCGAAGAGTCGATGGCGGAAGGTGTCGACGTCCAAGTTGCGACGTCGCGCGCCGACTACCTTCGCCTCGCCAGCCCTCAGCCACAGATCGCGACCGCGTCTGCCAACGCTGGCGGCTTCACGACCGTACGGCGGGTGGGAAGTGCTCTGCCTTCGTTGCGACCTGCCGATAGCTCGGTCCAGCGCGGATGGGGCCCTTCTGTGAGAGAGCCGTCACTCGCTTGAAAGTCAACGTCCTGCTCGCGGATAAAGGGAAGACAAACCCGCAGGCGGGCACGCTCGACCTTCTGAACGCGGGGTGGTCCCAAACCAGCCCGACGCCCTCGCCGATGGGCCAGGTCGTGCCACCGCAGGTGGTTGCCATCTTCTTCGAAGTCGACCGGCATCTGTGCAATCGCGACATCACGCTCCTTGTTGAACTCGTCGACGAGGACGGTGGGGCGGTCGCGTTGCCGGGGCCGGCGGGGCCACAACCGATGCGAATAGAGCAGCACATCCGAGTTCCGATACCGCCTCTGCTCCCTGGCGGTGCGCCAGGGTCGGGCAACCTGCTCCTCGAGCTCATGCCTGGGCCACCGCTGGCACCCGGCGTCTACACCTGGAGGGTGACCCTTAACGGGGAGCATCGGGATGATTGGACGGCAACCTTCTACGTCCTTCCGCCGCCGGAAGCACCCACCTTCGGAGTCGCACGGCCAGCCGAAACAACTGAGTGAGCGCGCGTCAGCAGCGTGTCCTCGCCGCACCATCTAACTGCGGCTGTTTCGTCCGTCAGTAACCTGCGGAGTTCCTGGTTGGCACAGCGTTCGGCCCCGAATAGCTTCTAAGCAGACGGTGTGATCCACTGGCCAGGGGCGTGATACCGGGTCAGTTTTGGAAGATCGCTCAGCTTCTCCTCGGGGCTTCGGGCGGGCGGGGACGCGTCGCGCCGTCCTTGCAAACGTGATCGCCTTCATGGTCCTTGGGCAACTGGCAATAGTGGTAGTAGGCGTTGCGATAGGCATTCCCGCGATCGGGAGGCTCGGTGAGCCAGTACCAGCCGCAGATCGGGGGCTTGTTCGCCCAGCCACCGCGCGGTCCTGCCTTCCTGGACGCCTCGCACCGTCGCGGCCAAATCGACACAACTGAACCCTACGACGGCCACGTTTCTCAAACTGACTGTCGGGTCTTGGAAGCGGAACGGTCGCTACGCCGCCGACTGCGAACGCCATGCTGCTGAGAAGGTCCTTCTCCGTGTAGTTATGGCTGCAAACGCCCCTCCGACGCGAAATGCGTTGTCGTGGGACATCCCCTGGTAGTTCAGACTCGGACGATCTTGAGCCCGGGCACCTCGACGTGATCCTCGTCTTGGGTCACGACCGGTACCCCTAGCGACATGGCCGTCGCGGCGATCCAGGAGTCGTTGACCGGCATGCGCTCTTACATATCGCGCAACAGGACGCGTAGCCGCGCCCAAGCCTCGGCGACCGCCTGGTCGACGGGCAGGGGGTCGAGGGTCAGCGCTTCGCTCAAGGTTGCCAGCCGTCTGTCGCGGGTCTCGACGTCGACAGCGGCCAATACCCCCGAGCGCAGCTCGCCGATCGTGATCACGGAGATCGCCAACTCGTCGGGTAGGTCGGTCTCGGCGAGGAGATGCCCGGACTCCCTGGCAATAAACACACTGGTATCGGCTATGCCGCGGCTCAACGCAGGTCGTCGGTCGTGTCGGCGGCCAGCTCACGGAGGTCCTCAGCCAGGGCGGCGTCGGCCTGGCGGCCTGAGAAACGGTGCACGAACTCACCACGTGATACCCACCTCGGCCGGGGGCCGATTGGCCGCAGCACCGCGACCGGTCGGCCGTCGACGGTGATCACGACGTCTTCTCCGGCCTCAACTCGACGCAGCAGCCCTCGGGTGTCGTTGCGTAGTTCTCGGGAAGCAACTTCAGCCACGCTCCACTTGTAGCACCTGCTACAAGACACTCAAGGGGTACAGGACTCGCCCAGACGACTCTCGAGGCAAGAGACGCGTAGGAGTCCAGGTCAAGGTACCCATAGCCAGAGGTCGGTCCCGGCGACGCGGCGCGGAGTTTTGTACCGAGTCCCCCCTCCGACACGCTCCAGCTCCACGCCTCTCGGAGCTGTGACCAAGGTATTTACGTCAGTGAGACCGACACCGACATGCTCCAGGTCCACGGTACTGAGCGATGTCCGCAGGTCGCACCTCTTCGGTCTTCCCGAAGCGCTGATAGGTGCTCTGGAGACCGAGGGCTCGATAGAGCGCAGCCCGGGCAGGTTGACGACATCACCGACTGGTAGGTCGCCGGCGGGATCCTCAAGCTCTGGTCCGTGTCCTGGAGGCGAGAGCTCAGCTCGAGTAGATCTCCTCGAGGCTGATGAGGTGGACGTCGAGGCGGGCGGCCGCTTCAGTCTTCAGGTCCTCGGCGAAACCCAGCTCCGACACGAGGATGAACTGGGCACCGGGGGCGCC
>PMVZ01000016.1 GCA_003166375.1 Acidimicrobiaceae bacterium
CGATCCCGAGGTCAGGGATGCTTTCGTGGAGCGGATGCAGGATGACCTTGACACGCCGGGCGCCACTGCGGTCCTGTTCGACGCGATCAGGCGAGCGAACGTAGCCTTCGACGCCCGTGAGGCGCCAAGAGCCGCGGAGTTGACCCGGGCGGTCCTGGAATGCTTCGGGGCCGTCGGGCTCGAGGCGAAAGGCGCTGTCGAAATTCCCGAGGCGGTGCTCGAGCTCGGCCACCGCCGCGACCAGGCACGCGCGGAGCGTGACTTCGCGACCGCCGACGTGCTGCGCGCCGAGATCGTCGCGCTCGGCTATGCCGTCGAGGACACTGCCTGGGGCACGAGGATCCGCCGCTGAATCTCGGTTCGGCCACCTCAGGGCCGGGTAGCCGGCGCCGGGCAGGCGGTGGCCGACCCGTGTCGATCTCGGCTAACCGGGGCCTGTGATGCTCTGCTACGTTGTCGGTCGAGAGCAACTGGATCGTGATGTCACGCGGGTTGCCGACATGTCGGGTCGTGACCCGGTCCCCGGGGCACCACCTCGGATATCGGCCACTCCAGATCAGGCAGTCTCGCCCCGGCGCTCTCGTTTACTTGCAATCTGAGACAAAGGGGAACGCCACAGTGGCGACCGGAGTAGTGAAGTGGTTCAACAGCGAGAAGGGCTACGGCTTCATCTCGCAGTCCGACGGCGTGGACGTTTTCGTCCACCACTCGTCTATCCAAATGTCCGGTTACCGGACCCTCACCGAGGGCCAGGAAGTCGAATTCGACGTTCAGGAGGGCCAGAAGGGGCTGCAGGCAGCCAACGTCCGGGCGCGCTGAGTCCGCGCACTCCCGGTGGGCCTGCTGCTTGGCGGTGGGCCCGCAATCGTCGGGCCCTGTTCTGCCGGGCGCGGCCCCAATCTTCGGTTCCACTTGTCGAACCGTCTGCTTTTCGCGCCTCGGCAAGAGGTCGCCGACGCGCGCTGTTTCGCGCATCCGGACCTGGCTCTTTGAACGGCAGCTATCGCCTCTCTCCGATGGTCGTCGGGTGGTGTCGGCCGATCGGCCGCAGATGTCGGATGCGCCGAGGACGTGGCTCCCGATCCGGACCGGGGTGAACGATGGGTGAGTTCTCGATGGAGCTGAACGATGACCAGCTCCAGGTTCTCAAGTGGGTGCATGGCTTCGCCGAGAATGTGGCACGTCCGGCGGCCCACGAGTGGGACGAGCGCGAAGAGACTCCCTGGCCGATCATCGAGGAGGCCGCCAGGATCGGGTTGTACTCGTTCGACTTCGTCGCGAACTGTTTCGCAGACCCGACCGGGCTGCTGCTCCCGATTGTCAACGAAGAGATGGCTTGGGGTGACGCGGGCATCGCCCTGGCGATCCTCGGGTCGACTCTCGGTGTGGCCGGGATCGTCGCGGCCGGCACTCCCGAGCAGGTAGCCGAGTGGGCTCCGCAGTGCTTCGGTCAGGCCGGTGACATTCGGCTGGCGGCGTTGTGCGTGTCCGAAGTCGACGCCGGTTCGGACGTGAGCAGCCTGAAGACCCGGGCCGTATACGACGCCACGAGCGATGCCTGGACTCTGAACGGGACCAAGACGTGGATCACCAATGGCGGCATCGCCGACATCCACGTTGTCGTGGCCTCAGTGGAGCCCGAGCTCGGTGCGCGCGGCCAGGCGAGCTTCGTCGTGCCTCCGAAGACGCCGGGGCTCTCAATGGGTCGCAAGTTCCAGAAGATGGGGATCCGGGCGTCCCACACGGCCGAGGTCATGCTGCACGACGTGACGGTTCCCGGGGCGTGCCTCCTCGGGGGCAAGGACCGGTTCGACGAGCGGGTCGCCCGTGCCCGCGCGGGGAGGCATGGGAAGTCCTCGGCTGCCATGGCGACCTTCGAGGCGACTCGCCCTTCCATCGCCGCCCAGGCGGTCGGGATCGCACGCGCCGCGTATGAGCACGCGCTCGACTATGCCAAGCAACGCAGGACCTTCGGGCGTCCGATCATCGAGCATCAGGCCATTGCGTTCAAGCTCGCCGACATGAGGACCCGTGTCGACGCTGCGCGCCTTCTCTACCTGAGGGCCGCCTCGATGGCGATGACGGGCAAGCCCTTCACGGCCGGAGAGGGCTCCATGGCGAAGCTCTTCGCCGGCGAGACGGCGGTCTGGGTGACTGAACAGGCGATCCAGATCCTCGGCGCCTGCGGCTATTCGCGCGACCATCCCGTCGAGCGTTGGCACCGCGACGCGAGGGCCTACACGATCTTTGAAGGAACGAGCGAGATCCAGAGGCTCTTGATAGCCCGCGCGATCTCCGGGGTGCACATTCAGTAGCGGGGCGCGGAGTCGCCGGCGCTTGAACCGTACGACGATGCGGTCGATGCGAACCTGGCGGTTCGTCGCGTACACGACGATGGCAGTGGCGGCCGGTCGGTGGGATCGGTATGTTCCACCGTCCGAAGGCCTTCTTCCTCTCGGTGAACGGTGGTCGGACTTGGCAGCGCCGCAGTGAAGCGCTCATCCCGGGCGGCCCCGATCTTCAGGTATTCCCACGCTTGACATGACGGCGAACTTGGCGGCTGCGTCTCCTACGACCTTCTACATGGCGACCGTCAACGAGGTGTGCGTATCCAACGACGCAGGCCGTACATGGAAGGGGATCACTCTCAGCGATGTCGCAAGTCGTGACTTCGCGCCCGGTGGAACCGAAGGCGCAATCTTCTCGTTCTTGGACCCCGAACACGGTTGGCTCCTCATCCCGCACGAATCGCTGTTGAGAACGACGGACGGAAGGGTCTGGACGGTCCTGGACATGTCGCCGCTCTGATCGGACGTTTGCTGCGTGCCCGATGCCCAAGCCGAATGTCAGGGGCATACCTCGCCTGGAGCTGCGGCTTCAATGCCGAAGCGGAGCAAGGCCTGGTGGACATCGGCGCTCGACTCGACGAGCACGGCCTGTATCCCAGCTGTCCGGGCACCGTCGACGTTCTCTGGGGTGTCATCGAAGAACAAGAGCTCAGAGACTTGAAATCCACTTCGCTGCGCGACGACGGTGAACGCCTCAGGATCGGGCTTGCGGAGCCCGAGGTCCGACGAGACGAAAACGGAACGAAAGACAGATAACTCCTTCGCGAAGCGCCCGGCCCACGCGTTCTGGTGCGTCGGGTTCGAGTTCGTGAACGCGTAGAGCGGAAAACGGTGACTCGCGGCGAACAGCAACGCTGACATCCCTGGCACGGGGGCTAGGTAGATGTCATTCCACCCGGAGGCGATCTCCTCGTCGGAGAGACGAAGTCCGAGGTTCCGGCGCAACGCGGTGAAGTAGCCCGCAGCGTCAAGCTCTCCTCGTTCGTGTTGCTCGTAGGCCTCGTCGAACGAGAACCGTCGCTCAAGCTCGGAGGGATCACAGCCGGCGCGGTCAGCCCAGACTCGGAATGCTCGCTTGAAGTCGATCTCGAACACCACTCCGCCGAGGTCGAACAGCAGGGCGCGGACCAGACCGACATTATCGGGCGCTCTGCTTTTCATCCGGCGATTCTTGCCCACGGCAGACCGACTTGCAGACGCTGCCGCTGTCGATCAGCAGCTCGTAACCTACAAGGCACTCGTCAAAGCCGTTGCCACTGAGACGACGGACAAGAAGCTCGACGCTGCCCCAAGAGCGTTCGAAGTGCTGCGTCGTTCTTCGCCGAGTTGGACCGCAAGTTCCTGTAGAGCTGTGGGCGTTGGAGCAGCGTACCGAGTCGACGATCGCTCCTCATCGTGTTGTGCGGAACGACCGCCTCAACCCGCGGGTGGTCTTGGGTGCCGGTACCGAGCGGGCTGGTGCGGCAGGAGGAGACTCGCGAACGCGTCGGTCGTGGCACC
>PMVZ01000260.1 GCA_003166375.1 Acidimicrobiaceae bacterium
GGACCTTGATTGAAGGAACGCTTCAAAGCGAGCCGTGCGGGGGTTGAAGCAATCGACGCCACCATCGCTCGCCACCCACACCACGCCACCGGAGATATCGACCAGGGGAAATTGGCTTGTGTGCGGGAGGGACGCGCCAGGCCCACCATCGACTCCTACGGGCAGGTCCTCGCACTCCTGCCCATGGGAGGAAGCGAACAGCCTGAGGGGCGAGGTCCGGTAGTCGTAGATGGAGCCGCAGCTCCCAGGGTCCCCTCCCGAAAGCCAGACGTTGCCGTCGTAGGCAGAAAGCCAGTCCCATCCATTTGGTGGGTTCGGGATGATGGCGCTCCCCAATAGACGACCGTTACTCCCGTTCCGTTCTTGAAGTAGCAGCGTCGGAGCGGGTGGCTGTCCTCGAAGCCCTGTAGGACCGGCTTCGACTAGGAGCCGGTTCGTCTCAATGTCCATGGCAATCTCGCACTGGGTGCCCGCGCGCACTGTCACCGCTTGGAGCAGTTGCCCCGTCTCGGGGTCGAGCCGGAGCAACTTGCAACCGAGTGCCGCCCAGAGCGGGCCACGGCCGGAGCCGGTCAAGGAGTCCAGGGCACCGGAAGCCAGAGAACTGTTCACGGGCACTGAGCGCTCTCGCCGGAGCGTCAACGGGTTGAGCGCCACCAGCTCGGTCGGTAGCCCCTCGCCCTTCGACAGCCCGGCCAGGAGCCAGAGAGCGTTGTCGACGAACGAAAGCGAGGAAGCGCCTGCTGGCGCGGCACCCGGCAGGACTACTGAGCGGGCGACAATGTGGCCTGAGGCGGGGTCGAGCCGTACCACCATGGCTCTCGCCAACTGTGACCCCCGCTGAGGGAGTTGGACTGAGTACAACCATCCTCCCCCCGACACGAGACCCGAGAATCGACCCTTTGCCACGACCTGCACCTTCACCGGGACAATAGGCACGCTTGTTGTCGTCGACGCTGTAAGGGAGGTTTGCGCCGTGAAACGGGCAGCGGCCGGAGCGCCGGACAGCCCCAGACTCGTCAAGGCAGCGAGCATCACAGTCAGGGCCACCGTCACGACCGCGCCGAGCTTGCGCACCATCGGCATCATGGCACCGCCGACGGTTGCCGCGGTGTCGCGGAACGTCACCTTGAACGACGACTTGACGCCGGACTGCGCGAGCGTATAGTCACAGTGTGAGTAGTACCACTCCGAAGGTGGAAATCGACCCCACCAGCCCTGTGCCCTTGCACGAACAGGTCGCTGCTGCCATCCGCCGAGCCATCGTGGACGGTGAGGCGAAACCTGGTGAGCGGCTCCCTCCGGCGCGGGACCTGGCCGCGGTGCTGGGAGTGAACTCGAACACGGTGTTCCGGTCGCTGCACACGCTCCGCGACGAGGGCATCCTGGAGTTCTCCCGTGGCCGCGGCGTGTCGGTCACCGGTGCGGCCCCCCAGCGCAGCGCTGTTGTGGAGAAGGCCCGCGAGCTAGTCGCGCTCGCCCGGCGGTTCGGTTATCGCCCTGACGAGCTGGTGCAGATAATCGAGCAGGTGTCCTAGGAGCGGTTATGACCCTCATCGAGGACCCCAGGCAGGCAACGACAGACCTCCCAGGAGCCGAGGCGCTCATGGCCGAGGCGCTGATCAAGGAGGCACGCCAGCGCCAGCGACGCAGGTGGTTGTTGATAGTTGTCGCCGTGCTGCTTCTCCTAGTCGCCGGGGCTATCTTGGCTACCCACTTGGTTTCTCCGGCCAAGCGGTCGGCGACTTCAACGTCTGCTAGCAAGCGACTTGAGGCCATCTGCCTCCCTTCGCAGCTCACCGTCGGACCCATGGATAGCGCGGCCGCGGCTGGGACGGGCTTGATGGCTATACCAGTCGAAGACACGTCTAGCGTGCCATGCACCTTGGTCGGGTTTCCGATTGTCGCTTTCTTCAGCAGGTCCGGCGCGCCGCTTTCGACAACTGTCGGTCATTCCGGCCCAGGCCCTGGCTTCCGGGCGTCCTCTGCGGTGCAACTCGGCTCAGGCGAAGCGACCTCAGCAGGCTTCATCGTGACCTCCCATGACTTTCCAACAGATAACGAGACGACGTGTCCGCAGGCCACCTCGTTACAAGTGAAACTTCCCGGCGTAGCACGGTCGTTCAACGTCAGCCTCGCCGCCGTGTGGCCTGGAATGCCGCTCTGTAGCCCAGGCAGTCCAGTGAATATCGGACCAATCGTCAAGGTGTCCGCCTTCTACGACTACGGGTTTCCAAGGTACGTCCATCCCCGCGGCATCGACTATGGGGGCACCAGCTCCTATGGGCCACCACAAATCCGCGGTTGAGACCATTCTTCCGGCGGTACACCCGGCGCGGCCCACCAGAGCGCGTCGACAGCGGTTGGCACAGATCATCGAGCAAGTGTCGTAGGAGCGGTCATGAAGGTCATCGAGGAACCCCGACAAGTCGAGATCGACCTGCCTGATGCCGAGGCGCTCATCAAGGAGGCGCGCCAGCGACAACGCAGACGCCGGTTGCTCATCAGCATCCTCTTGCTCCTCGCCATGGTCGTGAGCGCTGTCAGCTACGCCCTCGTCAGCCGACCGAGTGGCCGAGCACGCCACACCCGCGCCTCGTCGCCAACCAAGACGGTCTCAGCGACCCAGTCCGGTTCCTACGTCTCGCCCAAGGCCCCAACCACGCTCGTCGTCGCGCCCAATGGCGACCTGCTCGCCGTCGACAGCGGAAGGGACCAGATTCTCCGCCATCTGCCCTCGGGCAAGTTCCAGGTGTTGGCCGGTGACGGCAAGCGTGGGTTCTCGGGAGATGGTGGCCCGGCCGTACGCGCAAGAATCAACGTCCAAGGCAATTCCGGCATTGCGGTCGCTCAGGACGGTACGGTGTACTTCTCCGATAGCGGTAATGGCCGTGTGCGCGAGGTACTTCCCGACGGTGTCATCAAGACCATCGTCGGAGGCGGCACTCGGGAAATCGAGCAGGGTTCAATGCCTGCGCTGAGCGTCTCGCTCAATAAGCCGTCCACCGAGGAGCCGGCGGGCCTAGGCATCGGTCCGAACGGTGAGCTTTACGTCGCCGCGAACGCCGTCTACCGCCTCGGTCCCGACGCGATACTGCACTGGGTCGTCGGAAAGAGTCTGCCCATGCGGAACTATTGCTGGGACTGCAATCCTGGGAATCAGAATGACTTCCTCAACTCCGAGCGGCTGGCTTTCGACGGGAAGGGTGACCTGCTCGTTGCAGGCGGGCCAGGCTGGGGTCTCTACGAAATGACAAGAAGCGGGAAGCTCCGGTTCGTGAGTGTCTTCCGTGGAGATGGATTCTGGGGTTCGCTCACCGAGGCAGCGGGCGGAACAGTCGTGCTCTCTGTGCGGAACGGCATCTTCCGCGTATTGCCTTCGGGCGCTTGGGAGCCGATAGGCCCACCACCAATGGCGGGCTTCTCACCACTCGACGCGGCCCTCGGAAAGGACAACATCTTCGTCGGCGGGACCGGCGTGGCCGTCTCGAAGGATGGGGACATTTACGTCGACACCAACCCCGGCAACACCTTCACGTCGGTCGGTGCGATTCTTGAGCTGCGTCCGAATGGAAGCGTGGTCGCGCTCTGGAAATCCTGAGGCACCGCCGCATCGGAGCATGATGAACCCATGACGGATAAATGGTCGTGTCAGCATTTCTCCCTCGCTAACCCGCTTCGCCGGGGAGCCACCGACCTGCCCAAGTTGCTCCGCCGTGTGGCCACCGAGATTGAGAAGCGCGACATCGGCCCCATGGACCTCCTGGACCTGACCATCCATCAAGAGATGACCGGCGACGGCCCGTGGTGGTCCGCGACCATCTACTGGTCACCCGACGGTCCGGCGGATGAGGGTCTCGGCAACGACGAGGGTTGACAGCGGCCGCTGACCCACGACCGGCTAGGCACCATCCTCAGTTCGCCAGATGATGCCCGGTGCGCAGACGACCGCAGTCACCGTGAGGACTGCCATGGCGTTCCCATTGATTGTTTGCCATGGGCCGCCGCCTAGCTCACGCGAAACTGATCGTGCTCACTGACGGGAGAAGCCGACCACCGTGAG
>PMVZ01000381.1 GCA_003166375.1 Acidimicrobiaceae bacterium
GCGCTCGGGCTCATCTGGCGGGGTGAAGGGGCGAAGACGAAGCCGACGGCATCGGCTCCCATAGCCACAGCGATCAGGGCGTCCTCCTCGCTGGTGATCCCGCAGATCTTCACCCACATGGCACGGTCCGCCCAAGAAGCTCGGCAACGGCAGCCCGTCGGTCGCGCGAGCGCAGCAGCGCCTCACCGATCAGAACGCCCTCGAACCCCACTTGCGCCAGCGCGGCCACATCGGCGGCCGACTCCACGCCGGACTCGGCGATCTTCAACACGCCGGCGGGGACATGACGCGCCACGCGCTCGGCCCGTGCCCTGTCCACCTCGAAGCTGTGCAAGTCGCGTTGGTTCACGCCCACGAGCGTCGCCCCGATCTCGAGCGCCCGCTCGAGCTCGTCCTCGTCATGGACCTCGACGAGGGCAGCCATGCCCAGATCCCCGGCGATCTCGTACAGCTCCGCAAGCTCGCCGTGGTCCAACAGCGCAACGATGAGCAGCACGGCGTCGGCGCCCATGATGCGGGCGTCGTAGACGTTGGCCGCCGAGACCGTGAAGTCCTTGCGCAGAACGGGAAGCCCAACGGTGCCGCGCGCCACTTTCAAGTCCTCAGGGCTGCCGCCGAAGTAGTGACCGTCGGTGAGCACCGACAGGCAGGACGCACCGCCCGCCGCGTACGCCCGGGCGATCTCTGCCGGGTCGAGATCCGGGGCGAGGTCGCCCTTGGACGGCGACCGGCGCTTGATCTCCGCGACAAGTGCAATCGTTGCTTCGCCAGAGCTCCTGCCCCCGTGTGCCGTGAGTGCCTCGGCGAAGTCTCGGGGTGGCGACGCGGTGCGAGCCTTCGCTGCGAGGTCCCTCAGGTCGCGCCGATCAGTGGCCGCGACATCACGGTGCCACGCCCCGATGCGGTCGAGATATGTGGCCACCGACGCGAGCCTACCGGCCGGTTCGGGATACCTCCCGGACCTTCCGCTGGGTGTGGGCGATCCGGGATCTCCCGAGATGCTCCTCAGCGGCTGATCCGGCTATCAGCGGCGACTGCGTGAGCACGAACAGTCCGACGCACATGACAAGGAGCGCCGACGCGTCGAAGGCGAGAGCACCGAGCCCCCCGCGCAGGTCGTCACCGAACAGGCCGACACCGATCACGACGCTCACGATCGGGTCGACGATCGTCAGCGTGGCCTGCGAAGCCGTGATCGGACCGGCGTGGAAGGCGTCCTGAGTGAGCACAAGACCGGCTAGCCCCGCGACGACGATGGCGTAGGGCTCCCAGTGCTCGAAGATCTGCCAGAAGCCATTCGAGAACAGGATCGTCGTCGCCTTCGTGAACGCGGCGCTCAGCGAGAAGGAGATCGCCGCGGCGGCCCCGAACCATGCCGACCTCCACGACCGCGACGAACGCGATCTGAGGCGTGTGCAGACCACACAGATCGCGATCGCTGCGAAGCACACGGCGGTCACGATCACCCAGCCACTTGTCGTGGGAAACGTGGTCCCTCCACCGGTGTTGCTCATCGCCAGGAAGCCAGCCAGTCCCGCCACGGTGAGCACCGTCGCGATCGCCTCGCGCCAACCGAGCGGCGAACCAAACCAGACGCGCAAGATGACGACAAGGAAGACGAGCTCGGTGACCATGAGCGGCTGCACGACACTGAGCGAGCCGAAGCCGAGCGCGGTGGCCTGAAACAGGAACGATCCGATCATCGCGGCGAATCCCACGTACCAGATCGGACGTCGCAGGACGTGACCCAGCAGCTTGAGGCCGCGAAGGCGAGGATCGGGAGCCGACTCGACACCGAGCCGCTGGAAGATCGTGGTCAGCGCGTTGCACAGCGCCGCGAAAACCGCGAGTGGGATCGCTACCACGGACTCTGTCTATCCGATCGAGAGCGGAAGTTCGCGAATTTTCGCGTTGGCACCGCCCGGCATCGCCCTGGCCACGGCCGGGAGCACGACGTCTCGGCGCACATAGGCGAGGGCGACGGGCGCAGCAAACCCTGGCGACCACGCGATGCTGGTGAGACGCCCGAGCTCGCGTTCGCCCGAGACGAGAATCGCATCCTCCGGGCACTGACCGGCCGGGTCCAGCACGACGCCCCGGAGCCGCCGCGCCACGTTGGCGCCCCTTGCCTCGAGGCGGCCGACGAGCTCCTGACCCGTGTAACAGCCCTTCGTGAAGCTCACGGTGTGCTCGACGAGGCTTCCGGCTTCCTGCGGGATCGTCCTCTCGGTGAGCTCGCGGCCCATCGCGGGCACGCCGGCCTCGATGCGTGCCACCTCGAATGCCGCGGGGTCGCCCAATGGCACCCCAGGCCGTGGCCAGCCGGGCGCCTCCGCCGCCGCCAGCACGTCCACGCCTTCAAGGCCGGGCCACCTCACCGGGACTGCAATGGTCCAACCGTCGCTCAGGCCTGGTGCTCGCACGTCATCAGGCATGGCCCCGAGCTCCGGTCCCGAGCCTCGGAGGCTCGCAGCCGAACCCGGGCCGCGCACCTCGAGGCAACGAACGGTCCCGCTCTCGAGCTCTGCCTTTACGCGCAAGCGGAAGCGCCGGAGCCGCTGCAACAGCAGCTCGCCGTAACCGGTCCCGGTGTCGAGCAGCACGACGTCGTCCGCGAGCATCGTGGCGCGACAGTACGAGTCCACTTTGCCTTGGGGCGAGAGCACGAGCGTCTCCGCCGAGTGACCGACGGCGAGCGTCCCGAGGTCCTGGCTCACTTGGCCCTGGAGCCAGACGCGCGCGTCCGGGCCCCGCACTACCACGGCATCCCGTACGGTCTCGAGCGCACAGGCAGCCTCGTGGATGCAGGCATATGACTGCTGAAGATCGAGTGCGGGTGCCTGGCTCAGAGCTACCACCTCTCCGCAGACAGCTGGCGAGCCCCGGCGACGGCGGCCAGCACGGCTGCGGCTTTCGCCGCGCACTCCTCGTCCTCGGCAGCCGGGTCACTGTCGGCGACGATGCCGGCGCCCGCCTGCACGGAGGCCCTCCCATCCGCTGTCGCGACGAGCGTGCGAATCGCGATCGCGGTGTCCAGGTTGCCCGAGAAGTCGATGTAACCCACGACCCCGGCGTAAGGGCCGCGTTTGGTCGGTTCGAGCTCGTCGATTATCTCCATAGCCCGTACCTTCGGCGCGCCGGAGACTGTTCCGGCGGGAAGAGTCGCCCTCAACACATCCACCGGTCCCCGGCCCTCCAGCAGCTCTCCGGAGACCTCCGATGTGAGGTGCATCACGTGGCTGTAGCGCTCGACGGTCATCAGCTCGTCGACTCGTTCGGAACCAAAGCGGACGATCCTGCCAACGTCGTTGCGGGCGAGATCAACGAGCATGACGTGCTCCGCGAGCTCCTTCGGGTTCTCGACAAGCTCCGCCTCCAGCCTGCGGTCCTCCTCGTCATTCGAACCCCGCCGACGGGTTCCGGCAATTGGTCGTGACACGACTCGCCCGTCGAGCAGCTGGACCATCGGCTCAGGCGACGCGCCGACGACAGAGACGCCCCCTTGGCGGAGGAAGAACATGTACGGGCTGGGGTTCACCTGCCGGAGCACCCGATACACGTCGAACGGGTCGCAGCCCAGGTCGAAGTCGAAGCGCTGCGAGAGCACGACCTGGAACGCGTCGCCTGCACGGATGTACTCCTTGGCGGCCTCGACAGCCCGGCGATAAAGCTCGGCGCTCGTGCCTCGCCGGACCGTGCCGTCCGGGAGCGTCGCCCCGGTCGATGGCGGCGTTGCGAGCCGCTCCCGCCCCGGCTGCTCCAGATCGCTCCGGATCGCCTCCAAGCGCTGCAGCGCGTCGAAGTAGACGGACCTGAGCCCGGCGGGATCCCGGCTCTCATCCTTGTCCCCTTCGAGAAGCACGTTGTTGACGAGCGTGACCCGCTGGCGCCAGTGGTCAAAGGCGGCGAGCTCACCGATCACCGAGATGACGGCATCGGGATGACCAATGTCGTCAGCCGGCGGCTCCGCAAGGTGTTCGACCTCGCGAACAACGTCGTAGCCGAGATAGCCGACGAGACCGCCGTGAAGGGGAGGCAGCCCCTCGATCGACGGCGACCGGAACTTCTCGAGAAGTGACTCGATGCAGGCGAGCACACCGTCGTCACGCGGAACCGAGTCCGGAAGTGAACCCTCAGTCACCTCGACCTGGCGGCCGCGCGCCACCATCGTGGCCGCAGGCGAGCGCCCGACAAACGAGAAACGGCTCCAGCGCTCGCCGTGTTCGACCGACTCGAGCAGGAACCCGGGCCCGTCCCCGACCATCGCGCGAAAGGCACCGATCGGAGTGAGGCTGTCCGCGACGAGCTCCCGCCAGACCGGGACGACCGAATAGTCCCGCCCGAGCTCGCAGAACGACTCGAAATCAGGGCTGGCTTGCGCACCGCCGCTCTCGGTGAGCAGCGTCGGGCCCGGACGCGAACGCTCCTCCGGCCCGGTGGCGGTCACGGCCACGAGCTGCCGAACCGGTGGTGGAAGCAGCTCCAGTCGCCGGTGTGACAGGCCCCGCAACCCTCCTGGTCGACGGTGACGAGCACCGCATCGCCGTCACAGTCGTAGGCGGCAGCCCGAACCCATTGCCGATTGCCTGAGGTCTCGCCCTTGCACCAGTACTCCTGGCGGCTTCTGCTCCAGAACCACGTGCGACCGGTCGTCAGCGTCCTCCGCAGTGCCTCGGCATCCATCCAACCGAGCATCAAGACCTCCCGGGTCGAGCGATCCTGCACGATCGCGGCCACGAGCCCGTTTTCATCGAAACGGATGCTCGCGATCTCCTCATCGGTGAACCCCACCGGCGAACCTGTCACAGGTACAACCCTGTCCCGTCCTCCAGTCGCTCCGAGGCGACCGCCGGGATGTCGCGTTCGCGCAGGATCACGTAGTCCTCGCCCTGAACTTCCACCTCGAAGCACTCCTCGGGATTGAACAGGACGCGGTCTCCGGCCCGGATCGCGCGCACATTCGGGCCGACCGCGGCAACCTCGGCCCACGACAGCCGATGTGCCACCGAGGCCGTGGCCGGAATGAGAATGCCGGCACGCGACCGCCGCTCGCCCTCGGAGGCCGGCACGTGCACCAGCACGCGGTCGTTCAGCATCGTGACCGGCTGCTTCACGTCGTCAGAATCTGGTTTGGACCGGCTCGGTTCGAGTAGTTCCACGACCGAAACGGTAGTGCGGCCGACGGGCTGGCGTGGCCTCGGACCGTCCACGCCACAACTGCGAGACGTCGGGATCTGTCCCAAGTGCGGAAGAACGCGGCCGAGACAGCTCGT
The DNA here is from genome assembly GCA_003166375.1 of Acidimicrobiaceae bacterium. Classification (GTDB taxonomy): domain Bacteria; phylum Actinomycetota; class Acidimicrobiia; order Acidimicrobiales; family Bog-793; genus Fen-455. The sequence goes on from PMVZ01000381.1 coordinate 5,274, forward strand.
CGACCGCGGGCAAGCTCGACCCGACTCGGCATCATAGGGATGTGGATCGCGTCCTCCTGCTCGTCCCTTCCGCCTCCTATCGAGCTTCCGACTTCCTCGATGCCGCCAGGGCGCTCGAGCTTCAGGTGATCATCGGGTGCAACGAAGCACTGCTTCTAACCGGAGCCAGCGGGTCCTTGCAGATTTGCCTTGACGATCCCGACAGTGCCGCTGAAGCGATCGTGGCGCTCGACGGCGTCACACCGCTCGACGCAGTGCTGGCCGTGGACGACCAGGGGACCCTCGCAGCCGTCCGCGCCTCGGAGCGCCTTGGCCTTCGCGGCAATCCCCCCGACGCCGTCGCGGCCTCGCGGGACAAGCTCCGCATGCGCACGTTGCTCAGTGCAGCCGAGATCTCCCAGCCCGCGTTCGCTGCCCTCTCCCCAACTGCCGAAGACGCCGAGCTGACACGGCTCGCCGCACTGGTCGGGCTGCCTTGCGTTGTCAAACCGACGTCGTTGTCCGCGAGCCAGGGTGTGATCAGGGCAGATACCGTCGCCGAAGCTCTGGTTGCGGTCGGCCGTGCCCGATCGATCGCCGTGAAAGCGGGAGCCTCACCGGATCAGCCCCTGCTGGTGGAGGAGTTCGTCCACGGCCCCGAGGTGGTCGTGGAAGGCGTGCTCACCAACGGCGAACTGAGCGTCCTGGCCGTGTTCGACAAACCCGACCCTCTTGAAGGCCCCTTTTTCGAGGAGACCTTGTACGTGACACCGTCAAGGCTCGGTGCGACCGAGCTGAGAGCCGTGACGACGACCACCCAGGCCGCCACCAGAGCGCTCAACTTGAGGGAGGGCCCCGTCCATGCCGAGCTCCGCGTCCGCGGCGGGCGAGCTTGGGTGATCGAGGTTGCCGCTCGCTCGATCGGCGGACTCTGTTCACGCACCTTGGAGTTCGGGACGGGGATGAGCCTCGAGTACCTCATCCTGGCGCACGCGCTGGGCCGGCCGGTCGACTCGCTGCGGCGAGCTCACGCCGCAGCCGGCGTCTTGATGCTGCCCATCGGTGCCGGCGGCATCCTCGCCGAGGTCGCCGGACGCGAACGGGCTCTCGCAGTGCCTGGAATTGTCGGCATCGAGCTGACGATCGCCCCAGGCCGGATGCTCGTCCCACTGCCCGAGGGGAACCGCTATCTGGGCTTCGTCTTCGCTCGGGGCGACCGCCCAGAATACGTGGAGGCGGCCTTGAGGGCGGCACTCGCGGAGCTGGACGTTCGGCTGGAGCGGGGACGACCGGTCAGGCAGCGGGCGGCCGGACGGTGACCCCGCGGGCCGCGAGCACTTCCTTCGCCTCGGCGATGGTGTGGCGGCCGAAGTGGAAGATCGAGGCGGCGAGCAGCCCGTCGGCATGCCCCACGAGAGCGCCTTCGACGAGATGCTCGAGCCTGCCGACGCCCCCGCTCGCGATGACCGGCACGCGCACCGAGCTCGCGATCCGGCTGGTCAGCTCCAAGTCGTAGCCAGCCTCGGTGCCGTCGCGGTCCATCGAGGTTATGAGGATCTCCCCGGCGCCGAGGCGGGCACATATCGTTGCCCAACTCGCCGCGTCGAGGCCCGTGGGACGCCGCCCGCCGTGAGTGAAGACCTCCCAGTGGCCACCGTCATCGCTGCGGCGGGCGTCGATCGCCACGACAACGCACTGTGCCCCGAACTCGCTTGCCAAAGCGTCGATCAGCTTGGGCGCAGCGACCGCGGCGGAATTCACCGCGACCTTGTCGGCCCCTGCTCGAAGCAGCGCCCGGCCGTCCGCGACCGAGCGGACACCGCCGCCGACGGTGAGGGGAATGAAGACCTCCTCCGCGGCACGTTCCACGACGTGCAACATGGTGGCGCGATCGTCCGACGAAGCGGTGATGTCGAGCAGCACGAGCTCGTCGGCGCCCTCGGCGTCGTAGCGGGCGGCCAGTTCCACAGGATCGCCGGCGTCACGAAGCCCTTGGAACTCGACGCCCTTGACGACCCTTCCGCCATCGACGTCTAGGCAAGGTATGACTCTCACTGCTCGCACGCGGCAACCGCCTCCGAGATCGAGAGCGCTCCCGACAATAGCGCCCGGCCCACGATCGCCCCGGCCAGCCGGCTGGCGCCGGTGCCAAGACCTGCAAGTGCGACGAGGTCCGCGGTGCCGGCAATACCGCCCGAAGCGACCACCGCAAGTCCTGTCAAAGCCAGCACTTGCGCGAGTCCTGCCAAGTCCGGGCCGGCCCCCGTCCCGTCACGATCGATGTCTGTCACCACCACACCCCCGAGAGGCAGGTTCTCGAGGCGCTGCAGAGCGGTCTCGAGGTCGAGGCTTCCCGAGTCGACCCAGCCGCGGACCGCCACCTCGCGCCGAAACGCGCCTTTCGGCCCAGCCGCTGGCCGGTGATCCAGGCCGACGAGCACCTGGCCGGGCCAACGCCTGGCCATCCTGGCGAGCACCTCGGGTTGCTCGACTGCCACCGTGCCGACCACCACCCGCGCGACCCCGGCGCCAAACAGCGCTGCGGCGGCGGTCTCGTCGCGAACTCCCCCACCGGCCTGCACGGGCACGCCGAAAGATGACGCGATACGGACCACGACGTCCCGGTTCGGCGAGCCGCCTTCGCGCGCGGCGTCGAGGTCGACGACGTGCAGTCGTGAGGCTCCGGCCAAGACGAAGGCCTCGGCCTGCTCCAGCGGATCGCCGTACACGGTCTCGGAGGAGAACTGGCCGCGGAGCAGGCGCACGCACCTGCCAGCCCGGATGTCGATTGCAGGCCACAGCTCCAAGGTCACGACCCCGAAGGTTCCTCGGTGCAGATCCGAGCGAAGCGTTCGAGCAGCTGCAAACCCGCTGATGCCGACTTCTCCGGGTGGAACTGCGTCCCGAACATGTTGCCGCGTTCGAACGCGACCGCCATCTCGCCTCCGTAGTCACACGTCCCCACGACGCTGTGGGGGACCTCCTCACCCTCGGGGAACGGCACATAGGAGTGGACGAAGTAGTACCAGCGACTCCCGCCATCGCCGAGCAGCCGCGAGCTTCTGCCCGCCACCTGCCGCACGAGGTTCCATTGCATCTGTGGTCGGCGCTCAGTCGTACGCAGTGCGCGCACCGACCCTTGCAGGATGCCGAGACCTGGGATCTCGGGGTCTTCCTCCGAGCCCTCGAAGAGCAGCTGTAGACCGACGCAGATCCCGAGGAAGGGGCGACCGTCGGTGATGCAGAGCCGAACCACCTCGTCGAGCCCCGAGTAGCGAAGCGCCCGGGCGCACGCGCCAAAGGCCCCGACGCCGGGCAGCACAACGCCCGAAGCGTCGATGGCACCTTCAGGGCTGTCGACAAGACGAGCGTCAGCGCCGACGCGCAAGAGAGCCTTCTCGGCGGAGCGAAGATTCCCGATGCCGTAGTCGAGGACAGCGATCACGTCTTGGCCTACATCAGGCCCTTGGTCGACGGGACGCCGCCGCCCTCGATCCGAACGGCGTCCCGCAGCGCACGGCCAACCCCCTTGAACGACGCTTCGAGCACATGGTGCGGATTGCGTCCATGACGCAGTTCGATGTGCAACGTGAGCGCCGCCGCGTGCGCGAAGGCGCGCCAGAACTCCTCGGCCAGCTGGACCTCGAACGGAGGGCTGCCGAGCGCTGCAGCCTCACCTAGCGCGACGTCGTAGTGCAGGTACGGCCTTCCGGACAGGTCCAGCGCGACCTCGACCAGCGCCTCGTCGAGCGGCAGTGCAATTGACGCGAAGCGGCGAATCCCTGCCTTCGAGCCGAGTGCCTCAGCGAGAGCCTCGCCGAGGACGATTCCGGTGTCCTCGACGGTGTGGTGCGCGTCGACTTCGAGGTCGCCGCGAGACTTGACGTCGAGGTTCAAGCCGCCGTGCTTGCCAATCTGGGCCAACATGTGGTCGAAGAACGGGAGGCCGGTGTCCGCCAGGGCGGCCCCGGTCCCATCGAGCTCGATGAGGACTGTCACCTCGGTCTCCTTGGTCGAACGCGTCCGCTCAGCGCGGCGTGTGTCAGAGTCGGGGTTCGTTGCCATCCATGAAGCCTTGCACGTTACTGGGCCGCGCGACCCCGTCTGGTGCTACCAGCGCCGAATTGCCCACCTCGGCGCCGCGACGAAGCTGGCTACGGGGATTCCGGCGCTGCCGCTCGGCGTGCAGCGACAAGTGAACCGCACGCGGCCAGCTGGCCACACGCGGCATCGATCGAACGCCCCCGATTCTGTCGGATGGTGGCGTTGACGCCCGACTCTTTGAGCCACGCCTGGAGCGACAAGACGCGGGATCGGGCGGACCCCCTGAACCCTCTCGAGAGACCTCCTGGCGTCGGATTGAGCGGGATCAGGTTCACGTGAGCCCCAAGCGGTCGTGCGAGCGCTGCAAGCTCGGAGGCATCGGAAGAACGGTCGTTCACGTCCTCGATGCAGGCCCACTCAAACGAGATCCTTCTCCCGGTCGATGCCCGGTACTGCTCGCAGGCTTCCATCACCATGGCCAGGGGGTATCTGCGATTGAGCGGCACCAGTTGGTCGCGCAGCACGTCGTTGGCCGCGTGCAGCGACACTGCGAGGTTCACCTGGAGCGTCTTGCCCGCCAGCCGACGGATGCCAGGCACGACCCCCACGGTGGAGATTGTGAGATGCCTCGCGGCCAGGCCCAGATCACGGTTCATGGCCTGGACGGCGGTCCAGACCGCCTCGAAGTTCGCCAGCGGCTCGCCCATTCCCATGAGCACGACATTGCCGAGCTGGCCCCAGCGTTCCGATCTGCAGCGCCTCGCGGCTATCACGACTTGCTCGACGATCTCGCCCGCGCTGAGCTGCCGCCCAAAGCCCGCGTCCCCAGTTGCGCAGAAACTACAGCCCATCGCGCAACCGGCCTGGCTCGAGACGCACACCGTCGTGCGGTCGCGATATCGCATGAGGACCGTCTCTATGCGCTTGCCGTCGCTCGTCTCGAGCAACCACTTCAGCGTGGAGCCCCTGTCCGCGACGCTCTCGGCCACGCGGCGAAAAGCCGATGCCAGCGAAGGCGCAAGCTCGAGCCGGTCGCGCAGTGCCCGCGGGAGATCGGTCAGCTCCCCAGGTTCCGCCAGGCGCCGGTAAAAGCCGTCGAACACCTGGCTCACGCGGTAGGCGGGCTCATCACAGAGCAGTGCCGCGAGCTCCTCGCGTCCCAGGTCGTAACGGCTCACGGGCGTCGTCTCATGACCGTCCGCTTCATGCTCGGACGGCCGGCACGTCGGTGACATAGGCGCGGTCGGTGTGGTCGTCGGCGAAGCCGAGTGAGAAGTAGAGCCTGCGAGCCGCCTCGTTGTCGTGGTCGACGTAGAGCATCCCCGTGCTGACGCCCCGGCCGTAGAGCGAGGCCAGCCCTACGAGCACGAGCTGACGCCCGAGACCGTGGCCTTGGAAGTCTGGATCGACCGCGATGACGTAGATCTCGCCGAGCTGGCGGGAGGCCGGATCTTTCATCACATCGTCTCCGGGCTCGTGGACCTTCGTCCAGCAAAAGCCTGCAAGACGTCCATCGCGCTCATGCAGCAGGAAGCCGCTCGGGTCGAACCACGGCTGATGCTCGCGCTCGGTGATGGTGGCGAGATCCCACGAGCCCTGTTCGGGATGGCCATGAAACGCCCGGTTGTTCACCTCCAGCCACGCCAGCTCGTCCTCACCGGTTCGAAACTGGCGGACCGATATCACAGAGCTCTGCTCGGTGATGGGCAGAGCGCGACGCATCTGGATGAGGTCGCGACCGCGTTGCATGCCGACAGCGTGGGCGACCGCATCGTTGACCGGTCCCGGCTTGGGCACCCACATGTGCACATGACCTCCGCCCTGTGCCGCAATCTCGCCGAGCGCTGTGCTGAGCAGGTCCTGCTGGAGCTCGATGCCCGCGGATCTCCACTGCGGATGGACGACGTACTCGACGGCCCAGCTTGCACCGTTGCCCCGGCTTATCTGTGCGTAGGCGACGACACGTTCACGGCTGCTCTCGCGTGCGACAAAGCCGGCGAAGCCCTCACGACCACCTTGCACGAGGTCGAGCCATTGGTGCTCGCCGAGCGCGCGATGGCTGTCGGCGATGCTCGCAGCCTCGAGCAGGACCGAGATGGCAGCAATGTCCGCCTCTCCCATCCTGCGCTTGATCTCGACTTGGTGCACCTGGTGAACATACCGTCTCTTCAACGCTGAACCGTGACTACCATCCGAGGGTGCCCCGCCAGCCGAGCGCCCGATCCCGACGTGGCCGTGGCCGCCGGCGGCCGCTCGCGCGTGCCCGCAAGATTGCCGACCGCCTCGCCGTCACATACCCGGGCACGACGACCGAGTTGTGCGCGCTGGCCCACCGCGATCCCTTTGAGCTGCTCGTCGCGACCATCCTGTCCGCACAGTGCACCGATGAGCGGGTCAACATCGTGATGCCGATCCTGTTCAGGCGTTATCCCACGCCCCAAGCCATGGCGGGCGCCGACCGTGACGAGCTCGAGACGCTGATCCGGTCCACGGGCTTTTTCCGCGCCAAGGCCTCCCACATCATCGGCGCCTCGGAGGCGATCGTGATGCGCCACGCCGGTGAGGTGCCGCGGTCCATGGAGGAGTTGACCGCCCTTCCGGGCGTTGGTCGCAAGACCGCAAATGTCGTGCTCTCGGTGGCCTTCGACATTCCGGGGCTCCCGGTGGACACTCACGTGACCAGGTTGAGCCGGCGCCTCGGACTGAGCGGCTCCGCCGACCCGATCCAAATCGAGCAAGACCTCTGCGGGATGTTCCCTCCCGACCAGTGGGGTGCGATCAGCCTTCGGCTCATCCTCCACGGCCGCCGTGTCTGCGATGCGCGGCGTCCCCGCTGCGAGATCTGCGAGGTCGCCGATCTTTGTCCTTCGAGAGGCAAGTTCTGACGCTCGATCGCTCGGACGTCGTCCCCGGCGCGGGCTACGTCTCTCTGTAAGTCTCGTGACAGGTTGGTGACGAGCGGTCACAGGCGGAGAACCGGGCGCTAATTTGATGGAGAGGAACCGGTCCCCGCCACCTGGTTCCAACGGAGCGGACTCGGGATCCGCCGCCCGACCCGCTCCCCGACGGCGCCCTCAGGGCGCCGTCGGCGCGTCCGGGGCAGCCCCTTGTCGGATCATCTCCCAGTTTCCAGCAGCCGCTCGAGACGTCGCACCGCACCAACCAGGGCACGCTCCACGGCAATGAGACTCCCGGCGACCTCGTCCCGTTTGGCCCCGGTCGCGGCGTCTGCCAGCGCAGTCACACGGCGGCTGATCTGCTCGAGCGAGGAGGCGATCGAGGACAGCTCGGACAGTTCTGACGGCTCGGGCCGCTGCGGCACCATCCCGTCATCATCGCCCATCCGGCCCACGACCGGGAAACTTTCTCAAGCGAGACCGATACGCTTCACCCATGCTGAAACGTCTCGACCTTCGTGGCCGCGGGCCCGATTTTCGTGGCACCCTCCCACGACCGAATCTCGTGGACGAAGGCCCGGTCGCGGAGGTCCGCGCAATAGTCGACGATGTTCGGATGCGAGGGGACGCGGCGCTGCGCGAGTACACGGCTCGTTTCGACAGGGTCGACTTGGACGAGATCCGAGTGCCGGCCTCGGAGATCGACTCGGCGCGCGGCCGCTTGGACCCGGCTCTGCTCCGGGCGCTGACCGAGGCCGCTGAGGCCATCGAGTCGTTCCATCGCCACCGGCCGGCGAACCCTGGAACCTTCGAGCGCAACGGGATCTCGGTCGACCTGCTGGAGCTGCCGGTCGCCCGTGCCGGTGTCTATGTTCCGGGCGGACTGGCGAGCTACCCCTCGAGCGTTCTCATGACCGCCATCCCCGCTCGTGTCGCGGGCGTGGGGGCCGTCGCCGTCTGCGTGCCGCCTGGACCGGACGGCGCCATCCCGGCCGAGGTGCTCGCCGCCGCAAGCCTGGCGGGGGTGGACGAGCTCTACCGTGTCGGCGGGCCACAGGCGATCGCAGCCATGGCCTATGGCACCGAAACCGTCGCGCGCGTCGATGTCATCGTCGGTCCGGGGAGCCGGCGCGTGTCGCTCGCCAAGTTGGAGGTCCGCACCGCGGTCGGTATGCCGGCTTCGTTCGCCGGGCCTTCCGAAGTCGTCGTCATCGCGGACGAGTCGGTGCCAGTCGACTACGTCGCAATCGACCTTGTCGTCCAGGCCGAGCACGGCCCCGACGGGCTCGCCTGGCTCATCACCTGGTCCGAGCCGGTACTGAACGCGGTGACGGCTGCCGTCGCCTCTCTCGTCGAGCAGTCACCGCGGCGCGCGGCGATCGAGGCGACGCTCGCTGGCGGCGGCTACGCGGTGCTGGTCGACGGGCCCGAGACGGCGATGGCGGTATCCAACGAGATAGCGCCCGAGCACCTGGAGATCTGCTGTGAGAACCCACGAGCGATGATCCCGCTCGTTCGCAACGCGGGAGCTGTCTTCCTCGGCCCGTACGCGCCTGCATCGCTCGGCGATTACATCGCCGGGCCGAGCCACACCCTGCCGACGTTCGGATCGGCGCGCTATGCGAGCGTGCTCGGGGTGGAGGACTTTCTCCGAAGGGTGCACGTCATCTCCGCGGACCGGCAGGCGCTGAGTCGCGCGGCCCCCCACGTCGCTGCAATCGCACGCGCCGAGGGTCTTGCCGCCCACGCCAGCTCGGTGATGCTCCGCTCCGACGACGAACACCGCCAGCGCACATGAGCCTGACGGGGACTAATGGTCCCGTAGATCCCGGTGGGGGCCGTCGTGAGACGGCCCTTCGGCCCGGGTACCACTCGCCTCAGGTCGAGGTCGATGTCAGGCTGAACACCAACGAGTCCCCCGAGCCGCCTCCGCACGCCTTTGTCGAAGCACTGGCCGACGAGTTGCGGTCCGTCCCTTTGCACCGCTACCCCGATCGTGAAGCGACCGCCTTGCGAGCGGCGCTCGCCGCCCACCACGCGGTCGACCCCGCCCAGGTGTTCTGCGCCAACGGCTCGAACGAGGTGATCCAATGCCTCCTGCTCGCGCACGGGGGGTCAAGCCGGCCCGCGATGCTGTTCGAGCCGACTTACGCGCTGCACGCCCACATCGCCCTCCTCACCGGGACGCCTGTGATCGCGGGTCGACGGGATGACGCGTTCGAGGTCGATCCTGCCGAAGTGGCCAGGACGGCCGCAGCCGCGACTCGAGCACACGGGCCGGCAAGTCCTGCGGTCACCTTCCTCTGCTCGCCAAACAATCCGACCGGCGGCGTCGAGACGACCGACAGTGTCCGTTCCGTTCTCGCCCTCGTCCCTGGAATTCTCGCCGTCGACGAGGCCTACGGGCAGTTCGCGCCATGGTCGGCACTCGAATTGATCGAGTCTGAGCCGCGTTTGGTCGTCGTGCGCACATTCTCAAAGACCTGGGCAATGGCCGGGCTTCGCCTCGGCTACGCGATCGCGGACCCGGGCGTGGTTGCGTCCTTGGCGAACGTCGCTCTTCCCTACCACCTCGACGCGCTCAAACAAGTCGCGGGACGGCTCGCCCTCGGCTTCAGCCACGAGATGCACGACCGGGTGGCAGCCACTATCGAAGAGCGGGAACGCGTCGCGGAGGCCCTTTCGAACCTTCCGGTCGAACTGTGGCCCTCCAAAGCCAACTTCATCCTGTTTCGCGTGAGCCCGCGCTCTGGCTCAAAAGTGTGGAAAGGCCTGCTCGACCACTCCGTGTTGATTCGCGATGTCTCGGACTGGCCAGGGCTCGAAGGCTGCCTGCGCGTGACCATCGGCACTCGTTCGGAGAACGACCGGTTCCTCTCCGCGTTGGGTGAAGTGCTGTCGGCCTAGGACGGCATCAGGTCAATTGTCCGGTAGGCCGCGCGACTTGCTCCGGTCTGTTCTGCGACCCGCGTCTTCACTCAGCCGAAGCGGCCCTGGATGTAGTCCAGCGTCCTCGGGTCGTCCGGTTCGCTGAACAGCTTCTTCGTCGGCGCCACTTCGATCTGTTCGCCGGCACGGTCGTTGCCCATCAGGAAGAACGCGCACAAGTCTGAAACACGAGCTGCTTGTTGCATGTTGTGGGTGACGATGACGATCGTGACACGGCTCTTGAGCTCGCCTAGGAGCTCTTCGATGAGGCGCATCGAGATCGGGTCCAACGACGACGTCGGCTCATCCATCAAGAGCACCTCTGGCTCCACCGCAAGTGCCCTAGCGATGCACAAGCGCTGCTGCTCACCCCCGGAAAGCGTCGATGCGTGCGCCTTCAGCCGGTTCGAGACCGAGTCCCACAACGCCGCGGCGACGAGTGCGGACTCGGCAGCCTCTTCGAGGACGGACTTCTTGCGTATCCCGTTGAACCGCAGCCCCGAGACGACATTGTCGAAGATCGACATCGTGGGGAACGGGTTCGGCCGTTGGAACACCATGCCGACGCGCGTGCGCAGCAACGTCGCCGGGATCCCACCTTTGTAGATATCGGTGTCTCCGAGCCGGATCGAGCCGCTCACGACCGCACCCTTGGTGAGATCGTGCAGCCGGTTGATCGCGCGCAACAGCGTCGTCTTGCCCGAACCTGACGGACCGATGAGCGACGTGACCTTGTTCTTCGGGACCTCAAAGGCTACGTCGCGAATCGCGGTTCGACCGTGGAAGGTCACGGACACATCTTCGAACCGCATCGAGATCGGGCCTAACCGAGGATCCCCCTCCTGGTCTGACATCTCCGTCGACACTCTAATCATCGTGCTGGGATCCATTACCGCCTCTCTCTTTGTAGCCAAGCCGCAAAGAGGCGGCTGCCTAGGTTGATGACAAGGACGACGAACACGAGGAACAGGGCGATCCCCCACGCCTCTTCACGAAGTGCGACATACGGAGAGGTCGCTGACTGGAAGATCTGGAGCGGCATCGAGGCCATCTCCTTCTTCGGGTTCCACTCGACCATGTTGGAAGCACCGATCACCCACAAGATCGGGGCGGTCTCCCCCACCGCCCTGGAGAAGGCGAGCAGCACGGCGGTGATCAGACCCGGGAGCGCGGTCGGTATCACCACCTTGCGTGCAATGACGCTCCTGCGCGCTCCAAGTGCGAGACCAGCTTCGCGAATTGGGGCAGGGACGCCTCGCAGCGCAGTTTCGGAGGCCTTCATGATGACCGGGAT
>PMVZ01000091.1 GCA_003166375.1 Acidimicrobiaceae bacterium
CAGTTCCCGATTATGTGCAGCTGCGCGGACTGATCGAGGTGATCGGTGGGTGGCGATTGGCCGTGAGCAGTAGGTGGCTGTCGCGTAGCTGAACATAATCGCAACGCTTCTTGGTGGTCCGGGCATCGAGTCCGGAAGACAAGGAGCAAGGGATGTCGGTTCGTGTTGGGTGGGCTCTCGAGGAGGCGCTCGCCGATTTCGATGAGCATCTTCGCCGGGCGCGGGGCGTTTGCGCGGGGACCCGGAGGAATTACGCACGGTTCGCCGGTGCGTTCTTGGAGGGGAAGTTTCCCGATGGCCATGTCGAGGTGGAGCGGATCAGCGTCGGTGACGTGGTCGGTTTCATCGGGGTATCGGCACGGCGATACAACCCTCGGACGTTGGAGCTGGTGGCAACCTCGCTTCGGTCGTTCTTCCGGTTCTTGCGAGCCGAGGGTCTGTGCGGAGAACGGCTAGAGGCCGCGGTCCCGATGGTGCCGCACCGACGGAGCGGTCTCGTCCGGTATCTGGATCCGGGTTCGCTCGAGCAGCTGATCGGCTCTTTGGATTCGTCGTCAGAGCGTGGGTTGCGTGACCGGGCGATGATTTTGTGTATGGCCCGCCTGGGGTTGCGGGTTAGCGAGGTCGTCCGGCTGCTCCTGGATGACATCGACTGGCGCGCCGGGGTTATCCGGGTCTCGGCCCGCAAGACAGGCCACGGAGCGTTGCTTCCGATAACCGGCGAGGTCGGAGCTGCGTTGGTCGACTATCTGCAGCGCGGCCGGCCGGACACCACTGCCAGGGAGGTGTTCGTGCTGTTGCGCCTGCGGCCCGGTGCCCCGGTCAGCGACAGCATCGTGGGGCGGGCCGTGGACAACGCCCTTCGCCGGGCTGGGATCGAGGCGGCTACGCGTGGCGGGAATCTGTTGCGTCACTCGCTAGCCACCGGGCTGCAGGCCCGGGGAGTCGGTTTGACTGAGATCGCCGGCCTGCTCGGGCACAGTCGTCTGGCAACGACCCGGATTTACGCTGCGGTCGACATCGAGGCCCTACGCGACGTGGCGCTGCCGTGGCCCGGGCGGACGTCATGACCGGCTCGGTCAGAGGGTTGGTCGACGACTACATCGGATTGCGCCGTGGATTGGGATACCGGCCCCTCACTCAGGAACGGGCGCTGCGTGCCTTCGCCCGATACCTCGACGGACACGAGGGGCCGATCCCGCTCGAAACGACCCTGGACTGGGCGACCTCGACGGCGTCGAGCGACCCGTGTAACCCGGCACGACGTTTGGCGACGGTGCGAGGATTCCTGCGTCACCTGTCCGCGCTGGACGGAGCCACTGAGGTCCCCGCCGCCGGGCTGCTCGGCTCGACCGGGCATCGCAAACCACCGCACGTTTACTCCGACGGTGAGATCGCTGACTTGATGGCCGCCGCTCGTCAGCTGGCACCCGCCGGTGGCTTGCGACCCCACTGTTATGCCACCTTGTTCGGGCTGCTCGCCTGCACCGGGCTGCGGATCAGCGAAGCGCTCGCCCTGTCATGCGGCGATGTCGACCTCGATGGCGGGGTGATCACAGTCCGAGCGGGCAAAAGAGGCCTTGCCAGGTTGGTTCCCCTCCATCCCACCGCCCTGGAACCGCTGCGAGAGTTCGCCGCCGAGCGGGAAACTCACCACGGTCGACCGGGCGAAGAGGATGCCTTTTTCCGCACCGAGGACAGCGAACGACTCAGCTACAACACCGCCTTCCACGCGTTCGGCGTGACACGTCGGCGACTGGGCTGGGACTCCGATGGCCGAACCCGAGTCCCGCGAGTGCATGACCTGCGACACCGGATGGTCGTCCGACGCATCCAAACCTGGCACGCCGAAGGCGTTGACGTCGACGCCAAGATGGCCGCTCTCGCCACCTATCTCGGTCATGTCGAAGTCCGCGACGTCTACTGGTATCTGTCTGCCGTTCCCGAGCTCATGAACGTCGTCGCCGAGCGCTTCGAGGCTTTCAGCGGACCAGGTGCGACATGAGAGCGCCGCAGATCGGATTCGATCAGCTCGTCCAGGACTTCTTCGTTCGCCGCCTCATCGACCAGCGTGGCGCCAGTCCCCGAACCGTCGAAAGTTACCGGGACGCGTTCGAGCTGCTGTTCGGATACCTCGAGCAACGTCTCGGCAAACCTCCCTCGCAACTGAGCCTGGTCGATCTGGACGCCCCGATGATCTTGGACTTCCTAGACCATCTTGAGGCCGTGCGACACAACAGTGCCCGAACCCGAAACGCCCGTCTTGCGGCCATCCACTCCTTCATGCGCTACGCCGCGGTGCGCGACCCCGCCTCGCTGCCCATCACGGCACGAGTGCTGGCTATTCCAGCCAAAAGGTTCGACCGGCCGGTGCTCGGATACCTCAACCGGGACGAGATCACCGCCATCCTCACCGCCCCTGACCGGCGCCGCTGGAGTGGCCAACGCGACGCAATCCTGTTCGCTGTGGCCTATAACACCGGCGCCCGGGTCTCAGAGTTGACCGGCCTACGCGTCCAAGACGTGCTCCTGGAACGCCAGACCGCCCTGCACCTCCACGGCAAGGGCCGCAAGCAACGCGTCATCCCACTGTGGGCCAGCACCGCCGCCGACCTGCGCGCCTGGCTCGAGCGGATCATCCGCACACCAGAAAGCCCTGTGTTTCCCAACCGAAACGGGGAGGCGATGACCCGCTCCGGGGTGCGCGACCGTCTGGACCGTGCCGTCGCTACCGCCGAGCAAACCTGCCCGTCCCTACATGGCCGGCAGGTTTCGCCTCACACTCTGCGACACTCCACCGCCGTCCACCTTCTGGAATCGGGCGCCGATCTGGCCGTCATCGCGCTTTGGCTCGGGCACTCCAGCCCCGCCGTCACTCACCAATACCTCGAAGCCGACCTAGCCGCCAAAGAGGCCACACTCCAACGACTGGCCGACCCGAACCCGGGGCCGACCCGGTTCCGGCCGAACGACCGTCTCTTGGCCTTCCTGGAACACCTCTGATTATGTGCAGTCCGCCGCACCGAAAGCCACCGTGACAGCAGAGGATCCAAACAACAGCTGCACATAATCGGGAACTG
>PMVZ01000226.1 GCA_003166375.1 Acidimicrobiaceae bacterium
ACGGCTTGTCGAGCCCGGTTATCACCACGAGCAGCGGCTTCGGGGCGTTCTCGGCTTCGTAGTCCAGGCGGCAGAACAGGCGATAGTGGTGGCGCTTCGGTCCATCGACACGCACCTCGAACCAACCGGTCATGTCGCCTTTCATCGCCTCCCAGTAGCCGCCACCCGAGTACCGCTTCGGCGGCGCGGCGGCCACCGCGGCGAGCACGGCCCGCATTGTCGCCCTCACCTTCGTCGGACAGCCGGCGAGAAACACCTGCCCGGGAACCGCCTCGGCCGGATCGTCGGCACGACGGCGCTTGAAATAGACGACGTTGTGAACGTCGTTCGAGGACGGCCGTGTCCTCACGACCTTTCCGGACTGGATTGGCTTCGTCTGCCGTTTACGAGATGTTTCGTCAGGGCTCACGGCTGCGCACGATCAGCATCGCTCGAGCTCCTGCGACCCTTGGCGGGGCGAGGTGGGTTGGAATCACGCACAGGGTCGTCTGGCGTTGTCGCATCGATATCAGGCTCTTCGACGGCCCTCCACAGCTTGCGCATCGCATCGATGAAGCCGCGTTCACGAGCCCGAGTCGGTGTGAAGCTGTACGCGTCGTAGCCGATGGGGTCTGCAAGGTTCCCGAGAGCTTCGGCGGTCTTGAACAGCCACCACCAGGGGTTCGTCTTGAAGCGTTCGTCGTGCGCTGGTGTTGCCTTGCCCGCGTCGAGGAGCAACCGTTTCACCTCTTCCGGGTCCTCGACGGGCCGTGCTTTCCCCAGCTCCTCGTACCTGAAGCCGTTCTGGAACGGCTCCAGCCAGCGGCGAAGGTCGAATCCCACATCAACGAGAGCGTTGACAGCGTGGAGCGACATCGCCGACGCAGCCTGGAGCGCCGCGGCATAGCCGAACGCGTAATCCTGCTGGGCTTCCGCGACCAGGCGATCACGCAACTTTGCGATCTCCACTTGACCGTCAGCTGGGCTTTGCGCATAGGCGGGACTCTGCTCCTGGGCGTTGATCAAGCACTGCAAGCCCCGTTGAACCAGTTGGGAGGTGTTCTCGGTGTCGGACCCGGAAGTCGAAGAGGACCGATGCCCTGACCCGGAACCGGAGACAGACATTGCGCGAGATCCTGATGCCGAGCCGGACACGGAGCTAGACCTGACGCGTCGCGCCTCCTCAAGCAGCTCATCCGGTATGTAGACAGAGATCCTTGCCATTGCCCACCTCTTGAGTAGGAGTGCTACTTAAAGATACTACTCATACCTGTTCTCCGTCAAGTAACACCAGGGCCTTGCCACGGGCAGAGGGAGCGCCTCTCACCGACCGATCAGGCGGCAGGAGGGCGGTTCAGAGATGATCTCGCTAGTGTGCGGCGGGATCACAGACATCTCCTGACTTCGGAAGTTCCTGGGTGCGTTGCTTCAGAGCTCGCCTTGCGAGTTCTCGCCGTCAGAGCAATCCAGGCAACTCCGGAAGCCACGTAGTTCTGCGCGAGACTCCATACGTGGCGTGGGCCAGCCAGCCGATGGACTCTCAGGGTCGGCGCATCCGAGTGTTCGACACGCCGCTCGTCTCCGGTCTCAACGCATTGGCAGCCGTAGTGGGATTGATCGCCCTCCTTTTTGCTACGGCCCTCTATATGCTGACATTCCTGCCCGGCGACATCGGGCTGGGAAGCGCCGAGTTCGCGCCGTTCTTCGCATTGGTCTTCCCTCTCTGGTTCGGGATGTTCTACGCCCTTGGGAGCCGCGGAGCCCTGCGACGACGGGGGACTCGGCGTTTTGACATTTCAGCCGGCCTGCAATCGCAGCTGCGGATGTTTCGCCTCATGCCCCGTGCCGGCTACGTGGTCGTTCCGATCTTCGTAATCCTCGGAGTATTTGGCTTCGAATCCGCCTTCCACAGGCTTGCCGGGCAACCCGAGTACCACGCCGTGGGTCACCACTACTACCTGGATGACCATGGCTTGCTCATCGCGGTCTCACGGACCACTTATCTGCACGACCTCGCCTTGCAGAGCCGACTGTTTNNGTTTCTAGGAGTTTCTCTGGTCTTCATCTCGATAGCCACGATGATGGCCTTCGGTGAGTGGGCACGGCGGCGTCGCCTGAGAAAAGACCAGACCGCGCAATGGGGCGGAAGCGAGCCATGGCCTGGACCAGTAGAGCCAAGACCGCCTTACGTTATGAGGGCTGGCACCCTGTTCGTGGTCCTGTTGCTCGCCGGAGCTGGAGCCGGCCTAGGCGGCGGGCTCATCGTTGTCCACCTTCAGAGTTACTTTGGCAACGCCAAGCTGATCCCCGATCACGGG
The DNA here is from genome assembly GCA_003166375.1 of Acidimicrobiaceae bacterium. Lineage (GTDB taxonomy): Bacteria > Actinomycetota > Acidimicrobiia > Acidimicrobiales > Bog-793 > Fen-455. Next base: position 2,298 of record PMVZ01000226.1, read on the forward strand.
AGTGTTCGGCTTTCCTTGCCTGCAGGACACTATGTCGTCTTCCTTCGTTGTCCGAACTCAGTTTGCGCCGAGACCGCGCCGTCGATGCTGCATGTCAGGTCGTCGGCGGGGACTGACGTGCATGTGACGAACGATCCGAGCAGCGACAGGCTCTCTGAGCAGGATGAGACCTACGAAGGCGTCTTCTCCCTCGACATGCAGCGGCCAGGTATCGCGCTCTTCGTACTTCGCGCTAACCCTGGGTTGCGCTTCCTTCTCGACCAGAGCAATGGCGAGGCGGCCATCGCGGTGCTTCCTTGGATCGGACCGACTGTCGTCGGACTCTTGCTCTTGATATGGGCGGTCGTCGATCGAGTGCGGTGGTTCCGCTGGCGATACTGGATCGGTGAAACTCTCCCAGTTTCATTGGCGGAGGCCGTACTGCCGTCCTGGCCCGTCTGAGTCCTCTTCCATTCGCGTCGCACGTGCTCCCGAGCTGTCCACCGCCCCCTTCCTTCCTGGCCGCCTTCTTATCTTACGGGCAGGGCGATTGTCGCAAGATGAGTCGGAGGGAGGGTGGGGAACGTACTTCGTGACCGTGCGTCTCACCGACTAGATGCCGCACACCGGGCTCGTTCCTGCTCCCGCGTGACGGTTCGGCGGGCGCTTGGGCTTCCCTCATCCGACGGATGAGGTCCGTCAGGCCCTAGTAGCGAAGTGCCGGTTCGCCACTGCTCTCGACCACAGACATCACCCAAGTACCGGCTCTGCCGGTTGCTGTCCAGGCATGTCGCTGAGTGAGCCAGCGGCCCCCCTCAAGGCGGTCCAACGTCGATCGCGTCGCGACCGTGCTAGAACCCCTGCGGCCCGCTCAACCCTTCTGGAGGGTTAGCCAATTCGACCCTCTTCGCTTCAGGCCGCGTGTTTCCTACGTCCTTTAGGGCTGACAATCTCGAAGACGTCATGCACCACTTGCTCCTAACTGAATCGGCCGAAGCTTGCGACCGCAGGAAGTTGATCGCTCCAAATAACGGCTCTGCGGGCGACACGTCGTAAAACGCGATGTGGGGAACTGTCTTCAAGATCCCGGCCTGAGCGGCGATAGGAGTCATGTTCTCGTCTTCCCACACATACCAACGAAGACGGGTGAACCCTCGGCGGTGGGCAGCGCGTGGATCGCCAAACCTCACCGTTCCTTCCGTCGGGCGTCGACTTCTGTCGACCAGGATCACTGAGGAAGCGAAAGGAACCGATCGGATGATCGAATCGCGTCCTATCACGATCCACAGCACGCGACGGTCACTAAGGGCGTAGATCGAATGGACTCGGCGCCGCCTCGCTGATCCGATATTGACAGCGGCCACCAGCAGACCGACAACAACGAAGAATATGGACACGATGGAGCCGGGCCCCGGCGAACCGTAGCCCCCGGTGACGCTCATCAACAAGCCCAGAGTCCCAATAGTCAAGGCGCAACAGCTGAAGGCAATTGTGAAGTACTCGGTCTGCGTGATCCACCTTCTCCTCGGTCGACCAGTCCAAATCAGGCGCTCATCGGGTTCGAGGACTCCGGCGAAAAGAGAAGGGTCAACATTTTCGAGTCCGAGCGATCCTCCTCGCACGCCCACCATTATGCGCCTCGGCCGGTCCTTTCCGTATCCAGTCGGCGATCCGCGACGTCGGCCCTCTGCCGCGGACCCCCAACCATCTCGTCGATAGCCAACCCTCGCTCGTCTTGCTCACTGAACCCTCCGATGGCATTAAGTGATTGCTGTCTTGGCAACGTTCGCCTTTCCTTTCGGCCACGAGCCGCACCTGAGCACCGGCGACGTCGGTTCATCTCCAAGCATGCTCTTGAGTGCGTCACCGGCCTCGTCAAGGTCACGCGATCCCGTCGTCACAGGAATGGCTTCGGGATTGTTCTGCGGGCCCTGACCGGACCTCGTCCAGGGACCCTTGAATTATTGAGAATTACAGAGAGCGCACCCGCCGCATCCAGCCACCATGATGCACTAGAACCGTCTGCGTTCTGCGTGCTGGCCAATGGCCGCGGGGCTCGCGTCCGGGCGTGCGTTCTGTAGGGCGGGAGCAGGGGTAAGGTTTCGCATGCGGCCGCGCTTGATGTCGCTGCTGGTGTGTGGCTGCGTAGCAGCGCTCGCAGGACTCGGCGTGGCGCAACTGGCATCCACGCCCCGTTCCCCGCGACCCCCACGACCAGGATCGGTGAGCAGGCCGTGTGTCGTCGGCACTCCGGGCGTCGACGACGAGTATCCCTTCGACACGCTGCTAGCCGCAGAAGTGTCTGACGGGGTGGACGTCATCGGTGCCTCGTACGACCGATCGGGTCAACTCGTTGTGGTTCTGCACGGGATCACACCGAACTGTCATCCGGCGCCCGGATTTGGCAACCACGGCACAGTGACACTCACTATGTGGGGATCGCCGCCTTCCGAGATCGACGCGATGAGCGCGACGAATAATGGGCAGCTTCTTCTTGCCGGAACCGATGGCTCGAACGAGATCGTTGGTCGCTTGCAGGGAAACGGCCACATCGACGCTGCATTCGGCTCCGATGGCTGGACGCGCTTCCGACCACCCGAGAAGCCTGTCGCGGCCGTAAACGCCCTTGGGTATCAGGCGACCTCGATCAGCCAAGCGGCGTCCGGGATTGTCTTCGTCGGCGCGAACGATGGCCAAGCCC
>PMVZ01000348.1 GCA_003166375.1 Acidimicrobiaceae bacterium
TCGTCGAGAGCCCACGCAAGGACGGGCAAATCGGAATGCTCAGCACAGGCCAGAGCAGACTCGGTGGCACGCTGATGATCTGGGTGGCCCGTAATGCCGCCGTCGTCGAACACAAGCAACAGGTCAGCTCTGACCCGATCGGCGACCTCGAAGACCTGCAAGGCCAACACGTCCAGTCTCTGTCCGGCCAGCCCCCCGTCCGGATAGTCGAAGAGTTCTACATAACCGACGCCCAGCTCCACCGCCGCGTTGCGGAGCTCGTCGCTTCGCACGCGGCCCAGCGACGACGCGTCTTGCCCGAGCGTCGACGCCTCGCCACGCGTAAAGCACACCACCGAAGTGGCGGAGCCGGAATCGGAGAACGCACTAAGCGCTCCCCCGAGCCCAAAGCTCTCGTCATCGGGATGCGCACAGACGGCAAGGACCGATTTGACGCGTGGCAGCTGGGATGAGATTTCGACGCTCCCGATCATGGTTCAACCTCGCAAGCGCTAGGGGGATCCTGGGCCGTTGTCGTCGTGACTTACGCTGGTTTCAACTGATACCCTCTGGGGTATATTCCATTACAGTTAGGGCGCTCCGTTAGGAGCCAAGCCAGGAGGGTCGCGTGAATCGCGAGCATTGGGACGAGCGGTACGGAACCGAGGAACTGATCTGGAAGGCCGAGCCGAACCGCTTTCTCGTCGAGGAGCTGGACGCACTCGCTCCTGGTCGGGCGCTCGACGTTGCCTGTGGCGAGGGGCGCAACGCCGTGTGGCTCGCCTCGAAGGGTTGGCGCGTCACCGGCGCCGACTTCTCTCGCGCCGGGCTTGCCAAGGCACAGCGACTGGCGACCGACCGTGGCGTGGAAGTGACCTGGGTCGAGGCCGATGTCGTCGAGTGGCAGCCTCCTACGGCCTCATTCGACCTCGTTGTGGTCATGTACCTTCACCTTCCCGCCGAGCAGCGCCGCCGGGCACTGGCGCATGCCGCAGCCGCCTTGGCACCCGGTGGAGTCCTACTCGTGGTCGGCCATGACACCTCCAACCTTCTGAAGGGAACCGGTGGGCCACAAGATCCGGCAGTCCTGTTCACACCGGAGGAGATCGTCGAGGACCTCTCAGGCCTTCGAATCGAGCGGGCGGAGCAGGTCAAACGCACCGTGGTCAGCGACGCTGGTGAAACGACCGCCATCGACGCGCTCGTGAGGGCAGTGCGACCTTCCTGACCATGGGCACCAATACGTGCGAGGGCCGCCTCTCAGCCCGCCCGACCGATCACGCCGGCCGCTTCTGACAGCCGTCCCGCAGCCTCGTCGGCGAGTAAGGCGAGGGCGTCTCCAGGCATCAGCGTACGGGGATCGGCGATCGAGACATGGGTGCGCTCGCCGTCACCTACAAGCACGACGTTGCACGGGAGCATCAAGGCAACCGACGGGTCGAGCTCGAGGGCCCGGTAGGCGAAATGTGGGTTACAGGCCCCGAGGATCTTGAGCGGAGGCCGCTCGACACCGAGCTTTGCCTTGAAGGTGGCAGCAACATCGATCTCGGTCAGGATGCCGAAGCCTTGCGAGACCAAGGCTTCGCGAACAACGGCTTCGGCTTGTTCGATCGGTAGCTCGACAGTGACCTCGATACCGTCCATCCCTGGCCTCCTCGAATAGTTCGCTGTTCAGGCGAGCTTCATGAACATTTTCTGTACGGCGTCAATGGCATAGCCGTCCGCTTTGGCTTGGTCCGGGTTCTCCAAGCAATAGGTGAGACCTGCGGCGACCAACCGGAAACCTGCCTGCTCCAGCGCTTTGGACGCTGCGGAGAGCTGCGTCACGACATCGCGGCACTCTCGGCCTTCCTCGAGCATGCGTTCCACGCCTTGAACCTGGCCGGCAACTCGGCGCAGGCGTTTACGGACATCGTCCACGACCTCATCGGGAAGCTGCATTTCGAACTCCTTTCATCGTTTCCCGCCTCCAGGAGCAAGAAAGTGCTTCTGCGGCTGTCGAAGGACGGCTACCCGTGGTGTACACGGCGAGCAGCTCACGGTCCGAGGCAAGGACTGAGGTCGAGGTGGCCAAGTCCGCCAACAGGGTGTTGGTCGCACCAGGAATCGACCACGCTGCGAACTCGTCCGACTCACCGACTGGGACAACGACGGGTTCATCGATGCCCATGCTCGGTGTAAACCTGGAGACGGACATCTTTCGAACCATGATCGACTCGCTCTCATCTTTCTCGGTCCGCTGACCGTACAACGAGTGGCCACAGAGGCCCGGTACGATTATACCCGTCCGGGTATCGTGAGGAGCGGACGGGCGAGAGCAGTTGACGCGCACAGCGGATGCCCTCTGTTCCCCTACTGCTGTTCAGCACCGCTTGAACCATGTCGCGGTCCGCCTTCGCGCTCTCAAGCCACTTGTCGTNNTCAAAGGCGATGCCGCGCTAGCCGGGCAAGCACGAAGATCCGTTGAGCCGGGTGTCTGCCTGCCAAGGCGCAAAAGCGCGGTCGGGGATGAAGTCACCCGTTCGCGGATCCTGGAGGTAGGCGACTGGCGCTTCGGCACCGCCTGCGATACGTGTGACCGCGGAGATCAAGCGGCTGATGTCGGCCTCGGTCGTGTTGATACCAGCGCTTGCGCGTACCGCCCCAGGCATCCGGGTGCGGTCACCTCTGCGCACCTCGTTGCGGAAGTCGGTGACCTCGTCGTCGGTCAGGCCGAGGAGCCGCATCAAGTAGGGATGAGCACAAAAGCAGCCGTGCCGCACGCCGATGCCATCTTCGGCCGAGAGTCGGGCAGCCACGAGAGCGTGCGAGAGACCTTCGACAGTGAAGGTCGCGACGGGCAACATGTCGGTCCGAGGATCCGGCCCGAGCACGTGCACACCGGGGATGTTCGCCAAACCTTCGCGTAGGAGCTGGCCCATGAGGTGGTCGTGGGCAATTATCGCGGGCCAACCCACCTCGGCAAGGGTGTCGATCGCAGCGTGCAACGCCACTGCCCCGACCACGTTCGGAGAACCGGCTTCCTCGCGGTCGGGCGGGTCGGTCCAGAGAACTTCGCCAAGCTCGACGAGGT
>PMVZ01000295.1 GCA_003166375.1 Acidimicrobiaceae bacterium
CACATCGCGGGCTACAGAAGAGGGGAGGGTTTCACGATGAGCTGGAAGCTTGGGCGGCAAATCAACGCTGCCTGCTCGTGACCGCCACGCCGTTTCAACTGTCCACACAGGATCTGCTGACGATGCTGGACGTCGCTGGCGGCACCATCGTGAGCCATCAACGCTCGGTGATCGAGAACTATGGCCGCGCAGTTACCCGACTCGCTCGCTACTGCGCCAAATTCCAGGGAGAAGGGCACAGCGAAACCGATCTCGTAGACGATCATCTCGCGCAGGAACTCATCAAACGTGTGATCGAGTCCGCAGGCGAGGCACGCGCCGGGATTGATCAGCTGGTTCTACCGCCAGCCAAGATGCTCGCGAAACTGCCGCACCACCCCAGGCTGAACCCTCTATGTCAAGTCGAGGTTCCTGGGCTCGTCAGGCCCGACCTGATTTCTTTGGGGGCGCATGCGGTTGCACACAACGTTGCCCGCACGATTCCTGTGCTCCTCGATCGGGGCAAAGGCGACATGTTTAACCGCCAACTTGTCTCCTCCGCGGAGAGCTTCTGGGAATCAATGGCTGGACAAGCACTAGCCGACCCGAGTCTCGAGGTGCTTGAGGCTGCGAGGATTACCGGAAGTGCACTCTCCAGGCTCAGTCAGGAACTGCGAGACGAGCTCGGCGACGGGAAGGATCATCCGAAAATTGCGGCCACAGTCCGTTGGGTGGCAAGTCGCATGAACTCGGTTCCTCGCCATCACATCCTTGTGTTCTGTGTGTTCGACGCGACGCGACGCTCGCTAGAGGCTGCGCTTAAGAAAGAGCTGGGGGCTAATGCAGTTGCCAGCCCGGGCGGCGACAAGATTCCCAAGCACCTTGCAGAGCGCTTTATGAAAGAGCCGCAGGACGGTTCGGACCCGCTCGTGATGATCGTGCAGGATCGCTTCTCGGAAAGCATTGACCTGGACGGTGGCAATCCTTACCTCGTCCATCACGACCTTCCCTGGAATCCTGCGCGTATATCCCAACGATGGGGGCGCGTAGTTCGAGCGGGCAGCAAGTTTCACCCCGTCAAGCCTGAGAATATCTACTTGCCTGTGCTGGACACCGAGGTCGACCGGCGGCTCTACGAAACCCTCGTCGGTCGCCAAGCTGTAGGCGACATCCTCATCCCAAGGGGCACCGGACTTGACGAGTACGACGGCGGCACAGGCTCGATTCCCCTGGCGATAATGAAGAAGCTCGCGACACCTTGGAAATGACCGCGGAGCGAATGTCATCGCGAAAGTCCACGGCGGTGATATAGCCGGGCACAGCCCCAGGCCGTTGCCCGTCTCACCGGTTGTGCTTCCTCCCGGCCCCGTCGCTCTTGTCGGCAGCAGGGACAAGGTCATCCTGGTTCTCGAACGCTACGCGACGTGGGCGCGAAGGAACAGATCCGCGAGTACCCCGCCCGTTGCCGTAATGCGTTCGATAGCGCCAGTGACCCACCATCGGGTCTGGGATTCGCATCGCGAGTGCTTGTGGCGGACTGGGGAGTGGGGAGGCTCCGCACCATGCCTCAAATAACCTCAAGGACGCTCAGATTGAGGAGATGCTCCGTTATCGCCCGCGGAACGTCGCCGCCGCGTATGAGAAGCCCACACTCGAGATTGCGCTCAAGCCCATAGTCGGTGAGATTGGCACTCCCAACAAGGGCAGTGCGACGGTCGATTATGAGGATCTTCGCGTGCATCGAGGCGCCCGCCGGGGCTGAAAGCGCCGGCCAACAAAGCCGGCGAGCGACGAGTCCTGGGAATGGCTCGCCATGATGGCTGAACTGTGGATTGTCGTGGTGTCGCTCGAGAAGCAGCGTGATCTCGACACCACGCTCCGCCGACCCGGCAAGGGCGGCACGAACCTCCGCACTCGGAAGTGTTGCGTAGCTAGCGAGGAAGATCTCGCTCTGCGCCTCGGCAATCAAGTCGGCCAGCACGGCGAGGGTCAGCCGGCCGCTGGGCCTTTCCGTCTCCGGGCCCGTCCAAACCGGGGTGATGATCGGCTCTTCGGCGAGACACTCCAGGTGCGCGGAAAGCGCTCCGGCGATATAAGGCCCTACTCCCACTTCGGCAAACCGCAGGGCCTGTTGGACTGCAGCACGTGAGATTGGCAGCACAGTCGTTGCTTGCAAGGCGTGGATGGCGTCCGGGCCATCCCGCAACGCGTCGGCGAGGCGCTTAGCGAATTCCTTTGGTAGCTGCTGCGCCCACTCGCGGGCTATGACCGTCGAGTTGCTCACCATCTGATGGCTAGGTCGGTATCAAGGTTGACCAGGGTGCCCCGGTGGAGCCATCGGTTACCCGCTTCACAACTGGTTTCCGAGGCGAACAAGCATGCATGGCAGGCGGCTGCATGCAGTTGGTCGCTCGGGGATACTGGGAGCCGCTCGGAACACAGGGGATCGGACGAGCAGGTCTCGGCATCCCCGAGGGCCTGATCGAGCAAACGTCCGAGAAAGTGAGCTTCCCCGAGCGCAACCAACCCGCCGAGAGTGCCTTCGGTGTCACTCGCCGCGGTCGAGAGGAGGAAGCCGGCGGTCGGGCGGTCGGGCGTACCTACATAGAGTCGCTCACGAATGCTCGCGCTGGAGTAGCCACATTCGAGGGCAACCTGGCGCAGTAGCAGGTGACTGAGGGTGTGGACGAGGAGGTAACGAGCAGCCGGAAAGCTTGGGTCGGGGTCCATGTCGCGATTGGTACGCCAGCGCTGGTAGGCACCGCGGAGTGCGGTGATGTCGGGGTGAGTGTCGACTCGGTTGCACCAGTCAGCGATGAGCGCTTCGTCCAACTCGAGGAAGATGCCCTCGCCCCGTCGCTCGACAGCCGGAACCCAGCTCGTCCGGGTAGCGGATAAGGGCGCGCAGTGGGCAGGGCGGAGTTCGCCTTGTCCTGGTGCGTCGATGCGGCTGAACCCGAGGCTCGCCTGCACTTCTCGCAACCGCTCAACTTGAACGACGTTGTGGAGCAACCCTCGGTGCTCTTTAGGAGGTGGCGTCGGCACGGCGAGGAAGTCCTCGTCGTGCCGAGTCGTCGTCGGGTGGCTGAAGAGATCCCACTCTGCGTGGAGCAGACCCGGAGGGAAATCGTCCTCACTGTTCTCGGACCGGCGGTGACGTTCGGTTTCGATGGCGGCCGCGAGCTGCTCCGGCGACAGCTCCCGGAGGGCGTGAAGCGCCGGCATGCCAGCAATGACCTCGACGAGGGCTGCAGCCGGCAGGTTGGACACGACTTCCCAATGCTCCGCGACCGTCGCCGCGACAGGGTCGTCGTCGGGGAGGTGGAGGGCACTCAGCGAGACGTTGAACCACAAATTCGAAGCACCAAGGACCATGAGCTTGAGCGGCTCGTTGCATGGCTCGAAGCTTTGGAGATGGGGATGCCTTCCTCGGCAACGGGGAAGGTTCGCAGCGCCCCGAGTACCAGCCGCCTCGGAGATGTTCCGCCGGGCGTTGCATCCGGCGACGCAGGTTACCGTCACTCGAGGGCCGAGCACGCTACCGGCGTCGCGCATCTCGAGCTGCGCGCCAGGGCAGGGTTGCGTGGCGGTCCTGTGGACGAAGTCGACGTAGGGAAACTCGTCCAAGTGTCCGCGGGCACACGCCACAACGAAACGAGCGGGAATGCATGCACGACGCTTAGTGACGGCGACAGAGGTCTGGTTTGGACAGTGCTTATGCACCCACTTCGCCAAATCCGGACGCCGCCCCCAACGGTGGTGCAGCTCGAGCTGGTCTACTCCGTCGATTGGAAGCAGCTGATGGCAGGCTGGGCAGCGCAGCCATCTCGGAAAGGTGGTCACGGGAACTCCGACACTTGTGTAGGGGTCATCGGCAGTTGCCGGGTCCTGTGGTGCCGCTCGAAGAGAGGTGATGCCTGCTGCCGGGAACGCTCGCTGAACCTGGACGAGGAGGCGGCGTTCGGAGATTGGCTGACCCCCACCGCCCCATGCATCGAGCCCCCGTACGACGACGCTCATACCCGGC
>PMVZ01000162.1 GCA_003166375.1 Acidimicrobiaceae bacterium
TGGTGCACCAAGAAGATCTAGGTAGCTGCCTAGGGCGAAAAGGCCTATCGTGACAGCTACCAAACCCATCGTCTGGCTGAACAGCGTTCGTGAGTCCGAGGCCTCGCCGAAGCCGGTCGTGTAGTCCTCGCTGCCAAGTCGTCTGCTCATCGGACACCTCCAAGGCTTGATCTCGTCTCTGGAGTGGTCCGTTGATCGTCTCCAGAGTGCACGAGGTGTGACGCCGCATGGTCGCGCCTGAGCCTCCCGACTACATCCCGCACCCGCGTAATGCTGTCGGCTCACCTATGAGTCGATGTTTTTGTTTCCCCAAGTTTTGCCGGCGTTTTCCCGCGCTCGCGTGATGGGTGCCACCAAAGACTGTCACAGAATTACAGGTAAGAAGAGACGGAAGAAGCCGTGTCAGGGGCAAGGATGCGAGCAAGCTTTGATAGGCACAATATGAACCCTTGCACGCTGAGCAGAGGGTGCGCTGGTCGAGCGGGACTAGTCGCGCACCGATTGCAATCCGAGTGGTCACCTGAGATCGGAAGCAGCAAGGCATGGATGAAGAGTATTCGAGGCGGATCGCGCGGATGATCGAGCCCTTTCGCGTGACGCGGGGGTCAAAGATGTCCTTCGCCCATGACTTCGATCCGTCCTTCGAGGCGGGCATCGAGCTCAAGAGGGATGCCTCCAAGCTGGAGGAGGGTGTCGGATTGGTCCCGAAGCACCATGGCCCAAGACACCTATCGCGTTGTCGTCGTGCTTCAGGCACTCTCCGCCGTCCGCAAGGACCAGACGAGTGCGAATCTGTCGTACCGTGGGGCCGACGAACGCGATGCCCGGTCGGAAGTTCAATCGCCTGGCAGCCGAGAGAAGGCGACATGAGTTTTCCCCAAGCGGCCTTTGTCGAGCATGAGGACTCCAGCGGACTGGGAACACCGTCACGCCAGGACGCGTTGACTCGCTGCAGGCGCGGAAGGTTTGCCGCGCTGGCCGCAGCTGACTAGCCGTGAAGGGCGGGCAGCCTAGGCGGGCAGGCGAACCGACGTCGGGGCAGTCGTCGAATCGACCGCCGGTCGAGTCGAGGATCGCTGCTGGAGGAGCGCTGTTGGTCTTCGGAGTCGCCTGCCTGGTGCTTGTCGTCTTCACGGCCAGGGACCTTCCCTATGTGCTGGCCTCGGTGCTGGCTGGCGCTTTGGCTATCTCGGCCTTGTGGATCGCCGCCACCAATCGACGTTCTCGCTGGTGGGCCGCGGTAGCAGCTGTTGTCATCCTCGCCGCGGCCATCGCCAGCCTCGTCGCGGCGGGTCGGGGTGCTGTGGCCATTGTCACCGGACTCATGGGAATACTGGCGGCGGCGGCGCTCGGAACTCTTGCGCTGCGTTGGGAGGTCCGCCAAGCCCTCGCCCGCCGGTGGCGCCATGTGCCGCCCACCACACGTGGGGTCGTCTTGATGAACCCCCGATCAGGCGACGGCAAGGTGGCAAAGCTGCATCTGGTCGACGAGGCACGTCGTCGGGGCATCGAGTCCGTGCTGATGAATCCCGGAGACGACCTGCGCACACTCGCCGAACTCGCAGTCGCTCGAGGGGCAGACGCATTGGGTATGGCTGGAGGTGATGGTTCCCAAGCGGTTGTGGCGTCGGTCGCGGCCGCGCACGGACTGCCCTTTGTTTGCATCCCCGTCGGTACTCGCAATCACTTGGCTCTAGATCTCGGGATCAACCGCGACGATCCCGCCGGCGCGCTCGACGCCTTCAAAGAGGCCCGCGAAACCACCATCGACCTTGGAGAACTTAATGGCGAGGCTTTCGTCAATAACGTCTCGCTCGGTCTCTACGCCCACATGGTGTCGTCAGATCGATACCGCGAGGCGAAGCGCCAGACGATAGCCCAGATGCTGCCGGACCTGCTGGGAGCAAAGGCCGAACCGTTCGGACTTAGCCTCGACGGCCCTGACGGGGCTGTCTCGGACGCGCAACTCATCGAGATCTCGAACAACCCTTATGTGCTGTCAAGTCTGGCGGGATTCGGCTCACGCGCTCGCTTGGACACCGGAGCACTCGGAGTAGTGGCGCTTTCTATCAAACGCACGTCAGATGCCCACAGGCTCGTAGCCCTCGAAGCCGCCGGTCATCCCGAGCGCTACAGGGGCTGGCGCGAATGGACGACCGGCGAACTACAGGTCCAGGGACCGTCGTCAATTCTGGTCGCGGCGGATGGCGAGGCGCGTACCTTGAGTCCTCCCCTTTGCTGCGTGATTCGACCTCGCGCGCTCCGAGTTCGGATCTCCAACGGGCAACCTGGCGCGTCGCCGGCCTTTCTTTACGCGCCAATAGCTGCGTCAACGCTAGTAGGCCTCGCCCGCGTCGTTCGGGGTCAACCGAGTGGAATAGTCGCCAACCGAACCGGAGGCAAAGGTCCATGACACTTCCGCACGAAACTGGGGAGTCGCCGGGTTGCGCCAGTCCGCCCCGCGTTCGCACGAGCTTGGCTGATCGCATCATCAATGAAGTAGGGACGCTCGACCAGGCGATGCACGACGCGCTGGCGAGGACTCCGACTCCGACCTTGGACCCACTTATGATGCGGGTTTCGAACGCTGCCAACTACACGCGGGTCTGGATCGCGATCGCGGCGGCACTAGCGGCGCTCGGTGATCAAGAGGGCCGACGCGCGGCAATTAAGGGTCTGACAGCAGTCGGCGCCGCGTCGATCAGCGCGAACCTGGTGGCAAAGCACCTCGTCCCGAGGAACCGCCCCGACAGACGATCTGTCGTCAGCGGACGCGAGACGCGCATGCCCACGTCGAGCTCGTTCCCTTCGGGGCACGCTGCCTCCGCCTTCGCCTTCGCCACCGCAGTGACGGGCGATTTCCCACAGCTAACGCTGCCGCTTTACGGTCTGGCAGCACTGGTCGGCTACAGCCGGATCCATACGGGCGTTCACTACCTAAGCGACGTAGTGGGCGGCGCTTTCCTCGGTCTGGCCGTGGGTCTGCAAGTACGAAATAGGCTTTCCGGCGGAGCCGAGCGCGGGGGTGCCTTACGGAAAGTGCACACTTCGCGCTGTCCGACGGGCTCCTAAGGCTGTTCGGCACGAGATTTGCCGTCCAGGGTGCCGTACCCAGGGGGCGCCAGAAGCTCGCGAACTTCAACCACCTGTTGAGCGTCAAGATCTTTGTTCCGGCACGGGTGGTCAGGACAGTCGTCTCGCCGCTGACTGTGACCTCGAGCTCCCCGTCATGGCGTTCGGTCACGTCGCCCACCTGCCAAAGAAGTAGGGAGACGGATTGCCATTCGATGCTGTGGCTTCGCAAATGGCGAAAACTCTGAGCGAGCGTGTCACGATGATTCCTCGCCAAGTGCTTCGAGGGCTCCCTCATCTGGCCTCCCTAGTCTAGCGAAGCATGCCCCCTACAGGTCTGAAGCTGGTGAAATCGTAACTGGAGAGCGTCTCACGCACTACGGTGCTCGAGTCGAGCAGTGCAAGGCTTCCGCCTCTGTCCTCGGCTCCGCGCAATGCCGTGCCAAGCCGGGTCACTCCGCCGCGTCCATGGCGCACACGCCCGAGAGGTCGAGAAAGATGTTCGTGATGCCGATGGCGCCGAGACTCTCAACCTGGCGTTGCAATTCGTCGCCGCTGACCGCGTCGAGCATTCCCACGAGGCTGATCAGAACAGAGCTTTCTAGCGCCGTCCAGACCGGAGCCGGCTCGGACTGCTGTCCGCGGATCCGGGTGACGTCGTGGGCGGCCACACCCTGGCCGGATGATCGACTGTCAGGGCAATGCCGCAATGGTTGTTGTGTGGTCTCGCTCACTAATCTTCCTTAGCTCGTATGTTCGTGAGCAGCTCGGCCGGTGAAACCCCAGAACTCTGTCTCAACGTCGTCGCTGCCAAGTTGGCTGTGCCGTCGTCGCGTGGCTCGGGCCGTCCAACGCCTGGTGCTCTGCCACGGCTCTTGTTAGTCCAACTCGGGAGCTGAGGCCGAGCTTGGCGAAGATGTGGCGAAGGTGGGTGTCGACGGTGAAGCGCGACATGAAAAGGATCTCCGCGATCTGCTTGTTGGTGAGTCCGTCGGCCACGAGCGTGGCCACTCCGAGCTCGGTGCTGCTCAAGCTGTCCCAGCCGATGTACGGACGCGAGCCGCGTCGACCGCGGTGGTCTGCGTCTCCCACCTTTCGCAGCCGTGAGCGAATCCGATGCGCCCCGAGGTGGGCACCGAGCATGTGATAGATGCGAGCTGACCGCTCGTAATGCTCCATGGCGCCCCCGTCAGCGGCCCTGCTCGCCAAGAGGTCACCGGCATCTTCGTTCGCCTCGGCCTCGGCCAGGCGTCGTGGACCAAAGGCGAGCATCGATGCCGCGCGCTCCAACATCTCCGGGTCTCCGACCAACAGGCCCCGAGCTTGGAGAGCGCACGCCGCCATGCTCGTCCCGCCTGTGCCGCTTGCCGCCAGCTCCTCCGCAAACGCGACAAGTTCTCTCGTGAGGCTCCATGCGCCGGTCTCGATGGCGGTTCGCACCGCCCACGGTACGAGGCTCGGATCGAAGGAGATGCTCGCCGACCACGACGAGGGTTGCTCGAGCGCAGGAGTGATCCAGCCGAGAGCACTCGCCGCATCCCCGGATGCCGCCGCCAGGCGAGCTCGTGCGAGACGGAGCTCAGCAACGATCCATTCAGGGCTCTCGGCGAAGACCCCGGCTGACGCCTCGAAGATCTGCCGCCGCGCCTCGGCAAAGGAGTGCTGTTCGGTTGCGATCCGCGCCAGCAGCGTCCGGGCCAAGATCGCCGTTGGAGGCGCCACTCCGTCACGCCGCGCCGCCTCGACTACTTCTAGGCAGACACGTCTCGCGGAGTCGAGGGCGCCGGAGCAGAACAGGAGCCTGCACTCGGCCCGTGTCAAGAGGTCCTCGTCCGCTGCGGGGGCCCCGTTTTGCGCCGGATCGTGAATGTCGTAGACGTGGGCCCAGACGGAGTCGAAGTCGTCAGCGGCGAAACAGGACAGAATGGCGGCCTCGTCGGCGGCCTCGTCGGCGGCTTCGTGGCTGCTCTCGAAGGTCGAGAACATGAATGAGGGTGTTTCAAGAACTGCTGACATGATCACTCCCTTCCCCGCGCGGGGAGTTTTTGACCTGGATGAAACCTGACGGGACCAGCACCTTGTCTCCTTGCAACCGAGCGGGCGAACCGCTGCGTCTCTTGATCTGACGACGACTTCACCTCGCAATGCGAACCGTACGACCAACGGCCACAGACTCGAATCTCGAAAGCGCGTAGTCTCGCCGCGGCGAAGTGTTCGGGCTGGTCGGCGCCGATTGACAGCTCGGAAAACCGGTCCTGTCCCCCCGCCAGCCGCGATCTCGCGGTCTCAAGGAGTGAGTGGGCACCTGAGAACGGGCTTTCACGCCGGCTCGAGCACGCTCTGCACAGCCTCGACGACGCGTTCGGAGGATACGAGCACCGGGTTCACGTGGTACGAAGGTGGCCGGCCGTGGTCATCAGCCTGCGCTCGCCTGATACAACCCGGCGCGACAGGTGGTTGCGTACGACTCAGTGAGATGTAGCTAAGACGAATGCACCCCTCAGAACGACAACACGGTCTGGAGGAGGACGACGAAGGCCAGCGTTCCGACGATGGCCACGCTGACGATTGCCACCACCAGGAATCGCGGACCGTTCACTGCCGACCCGAGGACCGAGCGCCGGCTCGTCAGGATCAGAGGTATGTCATGAGTATCGGGGTAATGAGGCCGTTCAGTGCCTGGGCGTCGATCACTAGCGATACCAGGTTCCCCGGTGCGAAGCACACGCCGGCCCCGACGAGGATCTGGAGTGTGAAGATCCCGTAGAGGAGCGGTGCAGCCTTGAAGTTGGCTGACACCGATCTCGGGGCTCCGGTGGCATCGGCGATTGCGTAGGAGGTGGAGAGCGGGACGACGGAGGCCGCCAGCAACGACGCGCCGAGCAGGCCCGCGGCGAACAGCTGAGGTGCGGCCGATCCGACAATCGGCCGAAGCGCCCGAGCAGCATCCTGCGCAGTCGCGAGCGGCCCGCGGCCACCTATGGCCGCCGCTGTGGCGATGATGATGAAGATGCTCACGATATCGCTCCAGATCGCCCCCGCTGACCGTGTCGAACCGCTCCTTCCTGTAGTCCTTCGGCAGCACTCCTTTGTCGACGACCGCGGACGCCACGTAGAACTGCATATACGGGGTGATCGTGGTCCCGATGAGGGCCACGGCGAGCACGAGGAAGCTGTGCGATGAGAGAAAGTGCGGCCAAACCAGATTGTCCAGCACCTGCTGACCATTCGGGTGGCCGAGTACGGCGGCGACCGGGTACGCGAGGAAGGCGAGCGAGAGAACGAGGAACAGCCGTTCTGCCTTCGAATACGAGCCTAGTACGGTCGTGATCCACACAAGAACGGCGGCTACTGGGATGCTCAAGTACCTCGAAACACCGAGGATTCCCATGGCCGCTCCGATGCTCGCGAACTCGCTCACGGTGAGGCCCGCGTTCGCGATGAGGAGCATGAGCATCGCCGCGAACGTGCTCGGCGCCGAGAACTGTTCGCGGATGAGACCTCCGAGTCCCTGACCGGTGTAGACGCCGAGGCGCGATGACATCTCCTGCACGACGACGAGGCCGACGGTGACGACCACCATGAGGAAGAGAGTGCGGTAGCCAAACTGCGCTCCGGCGCTGGCATAGGTGAGGATGCCGCCGGCGTCGTTGCCCGCGTTTGCCGAGACGAGACCGGGACCGAACGTGGCGAGGACGACGCCGATGGTCACTAGCAGCCGCCGCTTGCGCTTTACGGTGTCCGACGGGGCTATCTCCTGGTTCGGCGTGGTCATGACTCCTCATTGACGAGTGCGAGCAGCCGCCTACGGTCCTCGGAGTCGAGCTCGGCCAAGAGCGCGTCCAGCTTTGGGCCCTCGAGCTCGCGGAGCACCGCCGCGACCGAGGGTGAGCCCTGTAGAGCGAGGGCGATCTGGGCCTGATGCTGGCGGCTCACGCCTTGTAGGAGCCGTGCGACATCGGCTGCCTTCAGCGTGCGCAGCTCTTTCACTGAAGCTGCGAGCTGAACGCTTCTCGGGGCTAGGTTGGCCGCGTCCGCGTCGTGACCGTCGTCCAGACGGGGAAGCAGGGCATAGAGCTCGGCCCAGTCGATGAAACGGCTCGGTGGCGGGCAGGAGCGACGCCGGGGAAGCAGACGCCGAAGAAACGACCAGACACCGACGTCAATCCCCCCGAGCACCCAGCCGTCGCCGGCGAGGGCGAGGAAAACGTCGGCCGCCCTGACAATCTGTACTCCGTCGACGTCGACCATCTGGTGGTCGAGGACATCGCGGGAAAGACAAAGGGCTTCTCCAACCGAAGGCTCCGCGGGTGCCTAAAGCAGTACCGTGGCGGACGACAAACGGACCCCCGTCTGCTGCAAGTTGACCGATCGGATATCGACGAGCGCGCGACCCTTCCCGATTGCCGCGATGATGCCTGTGACGAGGGGGTGAACGATACTGCCCGCCGGATGAACGACGACGTCTGCAACCCGACTGAGCTGGGTGCCGCTGCTGTCAAAGATGGGCCGTCGCAGCAGGTTGGCGAGCGAGATGAGTTCTCCGGCCAACTCCTTGCTAACGGCCGGTTTCCGGTCAGAGCGACGCATCGTCCGGGCGTGGGTGAGTTGGCGCCTGAGAAACTGGATCGCGCTCGAAGTGCACTACGTGCGAAGCCGGCTCCGTGCGACGAAGCGACACGGAGCCGGGCCTCTCAGCGGGGAGGGGACGTAGTGCTTGGTGAGCTAGGGCTCGATGATGAGCCGGTTGGCGACGTACTCGACGCCCGGGGCGGCAAGGGCCGTGTCGACGGCCTCGGTCATTGCGCGGTCAGAGCCGACGATCCCGTCGAGGTACACCGTGCGGCCCGCAGTTGAGACGGTGATCCGCGAGTCGTCGATGATCGCGCTCCGGCGGAAAGCCTTGTTGATGCGCTCGGCGACGTCGCTCGGCATCGGCTCGCCGCTCACCATGATGTCGTCGGTGATGTCGAGCACGCCCTTCACGTTCGAGACCGCGTGCTCCGCCGCCTGGCGCTGGAAGTGGTGACGCACGGTGCCGGTCAATGTCGCCCGGCCGTCGACGACGACCACCTTGACGGCGCCAACAGGTACGAATCGATCGCTCTCGAGCGCGGTGGCGGCCGCGAAGGCGATCAACGCATCGGCGAGCGCTTCACCCGCGGGACCGACGAATAGCTCGTTGTCAACCGACCTCACTCCGCCGACGCTGAGTGCGGCGTCGGTCGCCTTCAGCCGGTCGGCGTAGGTTGGGACGGCACCGGTTAGTGTGACCTGGCCGGAGTCCGCCTTCACCTCGACGCGCGAGGCGTCGAGGTAGGGGTCCCAGGCAAGCGAGTCTTCGACGTCTATTTCGAGAATGTTGTTCGGCTTGTGCATGATTGGACCTTCTCCCGCTAGGTGCAGATGAGTAGCTGCTGTGCTGATGGTCCTCCTTGTGGTGACTCGGACGCATCACGCGCTTTTGGGTTCCTCGAGGGGTCGGCCGGTCGGGCCCGTCTGTTCGACTGCCTGTCGCTAAACCTCCGCCAGATCGCGACAAAGCCTGTTCGCACCCAACAGTTCACAATGGACGGGAGCTCAGCACAGATGGGTCATGGCCGCTGAGGTCCCGACCTGCGTCGCCATCGGCATCCCCGCTAACAAGATTCGGTCACGGCGTCAGCGATGACATTTGATCCAGTTGGATAGGTACCGATGAGAAAGAGAGCCTGGCCACGCGGTGACTGTCTGGCTGACCCAACCAGAGATCCGCCACCCCGCCTGTGAGGACGACTTCCCTCCTTTGATCGTGCAGGACCGGTCGGCAACCTCCGCGGTCACCTCGAAGGGAATGGCCACGCCCGCTCAGTCCTGGGCTTGGCGCTCTGGATCTCGCGAACAGCCCTGAGCCGTCAATCCACCCCGGTGACAGAGATACTGCCAGCCTCGTCCTCGGTTTCCTTCGGCAGCTCCGCTCTGACCTCGAGGATGCCGGTTTTGTAGCTCGCCGAGACGTCCTTACGTGTGACACCGGGCGGAAGCTTGACCCTGCGAGTGAACGAGCCGCATCGAAACTCCGGACGCAGGTGCGACTTCGCCTTGGACGTCGTGGTCTGCTTTCGCTCGGCATGGATTGTCAGCACCCCGTGCGAGACGCCCAGGTCCAGGTCGTGCTCAGGATCGAGACCAGGCAGCTCGCTGCGGATCACCATCCGGTCAGGTTCGTGGAACTCCTCCACTCGTACCATGCCCGCCCACTCGTCGAGCATTCCCCGGATCGACGACGGGACGTCATGATGTCGGAGCTGTGGGGTAACCATCGCTGTGTCTCCTTTGTGCAAGGTGTCTGTCTATAGGCGACGATGCCGGACCGCGGGGTCGCCTCGCATCGAACGTTCGCGTGATTCGCCCAGACAAGACCTATCCCTGCTCCAGGCGAGGCAGGGGGACGCCCTGCCCATCGGTCGCAGTCACCGGTTCGGCGTCTGTCGCCTCTTCGGCTCCCGGCGGGCTCACCAGTGACCGCCAGACATCGCGCACGAGGATCTGGATTGAGCCGGCGACTGGAATGGCAAGCAGGGCGGCGACAAAGCCCCCGAAGGGGCCCCCAATGCATACGCCGAAGTCGGCGCCGATCAGGACGGCGGAGAAGATCAGGAGGGGGCTCAGCTTCACGGTCTTGCTCATGATCAGCGGGTTCAGGACGTGGTTCTCGAGCTGCGTGTACGCGAGGAACACCACGAGGGTCACGACCGCGGCGAAGAGCGACCTCGTGAACGCGAACAAGATCGTGGGGATTCCTGCCAGCGCGCCGCCGACTTGGGGCACGAAGTCGACGAGCGCCACCCAGAAGGCCCAGAGGAAAGGATAAGGAACCCCGAGCAGCAGAAGGGTCACGAGCACGACGACCCCGGCGATCACCGAAGTGATCAAGTCACCGAAGAGGAAGCCAGAAAGCGAGGAGCTGATCTCGCCCCCCAAGCTCCGCGCGTGCTGGGCTTTGTCTCGCGGCAGCGCGTTCAGCAGTGTCGTCCGCATGCGAGGGGCCTCGAGCAACAGGAGGAGCACGAGGGCGAACTCGAGTGCGAGAGTGAGTATGAGGGTCACGGCCCCCTTTCCGACCCGGATGGCTGGACCAGCGAGGTTCTTCGCGAACGACTCGATGCGCGGGAGCTCTCGCTGGTACCACGAAAGGATGTGGTACTTGCGCGCCACGCGGCCGATCCAGCCGTGGCCCTGCTGCATGTTCTGCAAATACTGCGGGAGGTGTTCGGCGACCCGGGTGAGCGCGTGCAAGAGGGGGTATCCGAAAAGGAAGATCAAACCGACCGCGACCAACAACGTCCAGGCGGTGACGACAAAGACGGCCAGGCCCCTGCGGTGGACCAGTCGCTCGAGGATCACGACGAGGGGGTCGACGATAACTGCTGTCAAGGAAGCCGTCAGGAAGAGGAACACGACGTCGCGGATCGTGTAGAGGACCTTGCCGGCGAGGTAAAGGCCGACCACGACGCCTGCGGCGGTGAGGATCGTGGCAAGCGGCACGCCGTCGGCTTTCGCGTGCCTCCTCACTCGCTGCCACAGCGTGGCCGTGTCACTCGGGTTCAGCGAGCTCGCCGCTAGCGGCGGCGTCCCTTCCCTGTCTTTCGGCTCGTGCGGTGCATGGCTCATGACGGCTCCTCGGTCGGCCGGGTTCGGTTCGAAGCGTCTTCGGGCTGACTGCTGTGATCGGGGCCGGTGTGATAGCGGCTCTTGAAGACGACGTGGGCGACGGGACCGGCGAGGGTCGGTAGCCAGTACGAGACGAGCCGGTAGGCGAGGGTCGAGAGAACCGCGTCCGCCGCGGGCACTCCCGCCAGGATGAGAAGGCCGGTGAGGCTGCCCTCCACGAGACCGAGGCCGCCCGGCGTGACCGGGAGAAACGCGAGGACTGTTGTCGAAGCGTACGCGATGAGGACGAGCGCCGGCTCCGGGCTCGTCCCGGTGGCCGCCATCATCGCCAGCAGGCAGCCGAAGTCGAGACCGACCCGACCTACCGCGAACAGCAGCGCCTGCCACCACTTTGCGCCGAGAGCTGTCCGCGTGGAATTGCGCTGCGTGATCAGGCGATCGGGCAGATCCTTCATCGGTTGCTGGTGGCGAAGGGCCGAGTTCCTCACGTCTTGTGCAAGCTTTCCGATCATTCTCAGCGGGGCGTCGGTCACGAACAGCACCAAGCCGAAAGCAGCGAAGAGCACGAACATGACGAGACCGAGCAGCGCGAGGTGGTCAAGTCCTCGCTCGATAGGCACTCCCGCCAAGACGGCAGGGAGCGCGAGGACCGGGAGTGCGAGCAGGCTGCCGGTCTGAAGTATCGCCGTTGCAGTGAGGCCGCCGACTGCCGTGCCGGTGTCGACGCCTGCGACCGAGAGCATGTGGAACTCCACCGCGGCGCCGGTGGCGTCGCCTCCCGGCATGATGTTGGTTACCGCGTTCCCCACCAGCCCGGCGGTTACGACCGGGAAGAAGGCTCGAGTACGCAGGGCGATCCGCTTCAACGCGAAGGTGCAGGCGAACGCGGCCGCTTCCGACACGACGCCGAGGACCACGAAGGCAGGTTGCAGTGACGTCAGGCGCGGCCAAGCAGCGAAGACCTTGACGAGCACCGGGCCCAGCACGTAGATCACGAGGCCGCTCAGGAGGAACAGGACGGCCCGTTTTGCTATGGAGCGCCAGTTCGGTGCGGTCTCCTGGTCCCGGGGCGCCCGATTCTGGGGCGCAGGCGAATGACTCGGGTCATGAGATGCCACAGCTCGCTGCTCCCGACGACGAGCCAGGCGGGATTCTCGGGCGCACAGACCGGTGCTGGCGGGCGCTGTTGTCGGCGCGACCCCGCTGGGCATCGTCACGCGCTGGTAGTGCTATGACGTTCCGCCAACGGCTCACCGAGGTGCCAACGGAAAGCGACAAAGGCCAGCGCACCCGCTGTGGTGGTCACCGCGGCGATCTTGAGCGTCTCCATGAACCTGAGGTGCCGAGCCTTTACCGCGCGCGCCTTGTCGACAACGGCGAGCACCAGCCCGACGCCGTTGAGAATCTCCTCGATCTTGGAGATCCGCATTTCGAGCCGTTCGAGCCTCGGATCCCCATCAATTCCTGTTCCAGTCCCGTTTCCCATGGTTGCCTTCCTCTCGGCTGGGACTACAGCTGCTCCTCCAGCGAGGTTCCGCGGCGGCTTGTGTCGTCCTGTTACAGCATCTGCCCCAAAGGCGGAACGGGCATCCCGCGCGCGCGTGCACATGCCGGCGAGCCTCGAGCGCTGCCAACGAAGCGCGGGACCCGATATTCCGGGCGGCGCGTTTCTGAGGGTCGGCGAGATCGATGCCCAGATGTCGGACGTGCAACGTAGACGCCGGCCTACTTGTAGGGCCTTCGCGATTCGTCGGCAACATGGTGCACGATCTGTCCGGCCGATGATCTTGAGGTGAGGGCGCGCGCGTTGGCACTCGACCTCACCGCCGACACGTCCCGCGCATCAGCTGCCGGTCCGGGCGTCCATCCACGAAGGTTGTGGTCCAAGTCACTAGGCCCGCCATCGAGGGTTCCGTCCTCGAAGGCAACCCGGGAACCGAGAAGTTGCGAAATCGCGGGATGCATTCGGGCCCTTGTCTCCTTACGGTCAGCTCGGGGCCCAAGTTGGGCTGAAGGAAGTGAACGAGAAAGGGTCTCGTGATGTTGGATGCAGAAACTCGAAAGGCTGCCCGCGAAGTAGGTGCGCTGTGGTGGGTCTTCTTGTTGATCGGGTTGGCTTGGATCGTCGTGTCGATTGTCGTCCTGCAGCTCAACCTCACATCGGTGAAGACCGTGGGAGTGTTGCTTGGCGCCATCTTCTTCGCGTCTGCCGCCGAGGAATTCTTCGTGGCTGTCGCCGACGACTCCTGGCGCTGGTTGCGGGTATTGCTCGGGCTGTTGTTTGTTGGCGGAGCCATCTGGACCTTCGTCAACCCGGTCCTAACCTTCGTGTCGCTCGCCGCAGCGCTCGGCTTCCTACTCGTATTCAAAGGAACTCTCGACCTCGTTGGTTCGATCGCCTCGCAGGACATCAACCCGGTTTGGTGGCTAGGGCTGATCGCTGGGTTGCTGGAGCTCGGGCTCGGTTTCTGGGCCGCGCAGCAGTACTTCCCGGCGCGGGCTGTGCTGATGCTCCTGTGGGTGGGGTTCTACTCCATGTTCAGGGGCATCTCGGCGATCGTCTTCGCCTTCGAGGTGCAAAAGGGGCACTGACTCGGTGCGAGGAAACAAGAACGCACGCGCTCGCGGGAGTCAGGCTGGCTCCGAAGAGCAGATAGTGACAATGCAGCGCGTTGGACACGCCGACAAAACGGACAGTCGAGCACCCACCCAGCGTCCAGAAGACTAAGACCCGAAGGGAAGAAGCAATGAACAAGCCAAACAACATCCTTGAGCACGAGGTCCGTGACGAGCTGGATTGGGACCCCTACCTCGACGCAGCCCGCGTCACGGTGAAGGCCGATGCCGGCAAAGTCGTCCTCTCCGGTGTCGTGTACTCCTACCCGGAGTCGCTTCACGCGGAGGACGACGCCTGGAGCGTGAAGGGTGTCACTGACGTAGAAGACCGTCTTCTCATCGGCTTTCTCGGTGAGGCGATCGCCGACGCTGACCTCGCGAGGGAATGCGTCGAGGCGTTGGACGCCGACGAGCTGGTTCCAAAGGGCTCGGTCACCGTCGAAGTCGGTCAGGGCTGGGTCACGATGTACGGGCGCGTGAGGCATCACTTCCAGAGGATGGCGGCAAAACACGACATCGGTCGCATCAAAGGTGTGCTGGGCATCTCCGACAAGGTGACCATCGACGCCGACCCCGCCCCGAGCGACGTCCAAGCGCGGATCACGGCAGCGCTTGAGCGCAACTCGCTGCTGCACGACGCCGAGATTGAGGTGTCGAACGAAGGGAACGTGATCTACCTCGACGGTACGGTCCAGTCCTACGCTGCGAGGAGCAAGGCGGAAGACGTCGCGTGGTCGGCACCTGGTGTGTCCGACGTCATCGACCGAATCAGGATCATCTACTGACCCTCGAGCGGCTGTCACAAGGTGACTCAACCAGCAGTATTGCCGGGGTACCGTTGCGCCGTTCTCGTTCCCGACCGTGTCGATGTTCGAGGAGGCGATGCGCGTCAGTCGTAGGAATGGGCATCGCTTCGGGATTGCGTATGCGAACCTCGGCTTGGCTTGTCTCGCCGCGGACCGAGGCGATTGACATCGGGGAGCCGTCCTGTATGGCATAGCGCAGGCATTCGGAGACCCGACGGCTGACCCCCGACAAGACCCCGAGGCGCGCCATCGCCAGATCAGCATCGACGCAATGTGCGCACGCTTGGGCGACGAGGAGTTCCAACGCGCCTATGCCGAAGACAGAAGGCTCAGTGTTGAAGAGGCTTTCGCCTTGGCACTCCGCGGGGTCTGTTCAAGCTGACCGACCTCGGCGCCTTGATTGAACCATCGGCTGAGCGAGGACCCGCGACTGCTGGCGACACGTCAAGACATCGTGCCGAACGAGGTAGGGGGTCTCTGTGCAAGTGTGCTTCTCAGAGGATCACCTTCTCCTTCCCTTGAGGTTGCTTGAAGTGGTCACGCGAGTGGGCCCAGTACCTACTGCGCACGCGGCAGGTCGTTGCTGGCAGATTCTCAGAGGGCATAAGGGCCGAAGCGTCCCCACGCGACAAAAACGGCAAGTGCGAGCAACACGAGGTTGACCGCGATGCGAGTCTCGCCGCGACGCAAGTGGACCACCGTTGCAAGAACCATCGTGATCGCCAGCCCGGTTGCGGCGAGCGGAACCAGCACGGTGGCGATCTTGGTGACTGCAGGAAGGATCAGTCCGACGGCGCCGGCCACCTCGACCGCTCCGATGGCCTTCATTTGAGCTGTGGAGAAGTCCGCCACATACGGCAAGCGGGCTTGCAGATCGTCCTTTCGCCGGGTCAGTTTCAGAAGGCCTGCTATCAGGAAGGCCGCGGCAAGCGCTCCCGCTGCGACCCACAATGCGACGTTCATGCGGTCTCCTTGACTTGAATGTTCAAATCATACTAGACGAAGGGGGTTGAATGTTCAACACAGCGATAGAGTGTGTGTGTGACAGACACCACTGACGACGCCCCCTGGCTCACCCCGGAGCAGCACCGCGCCTGGATCTCTATCCTGACGCTGACACAAGCCCTCCCAGCTGCCCTTGATGCCCAGCTCAAGCGCGACGCCAGAATGAACTGCTTCGAGTACTACGTTCTCGCCAGGCTGTCGGAAGCACCAGGGCGCACCATGCGCATGTCCGCGCTCGCGGCCCTCGCCCAGGGGTCGCTGTCCCGGCTCTCACACGCCGTCACCCGGCTGGAGAAGTCCGGCTGGGTGTCGCGCCGCCCGAGCCCCGAGGACGGCCGGCACACCGAGGCGCAGCTCACGCCCGCTGGTTGGAAGAAGGTCCAGCAGGTCGCACCCGGCCATGTCCGAGAGGCCCGCAGGCTCGTCGTCGACGTCCTCACGCCCACCCAGCTCACCCAGCTGCGACGAGCAGCTCGGGCGGTCGTCGACGCGGCCGCACCCGGTTGGCTGGACTCGGCACTGGTCGTGCTCAGCAACAGCTAGGACGTTGAACGAAGTAGCCGCCGACCGTGCGCCGTTGGTGCCGGTCGGCCGACAGTCATCAATGATTGTGCCTAGTTGCGACAATGATCGTTCGGTATTCAGCCACAGCGTACGCGCCGTTACCAGTCGGAGATCCGCGCCGGCGGCCCACGCGCCGGCGGCCCACCGACGCGAACCTGAAGGGTGCACAAACTCATCTCCTCCACATTCGACAAGCCGCGTGCCGACAAAGGTCCCTATGGGTGAACTTGATGGGCAGCGTGCCGAACCGTCGTGAGCTCCTCGCCGGTCCGAGGCGGCGAGGATGATGATGTGACGTCTGTCGCAGCACGACGTGCGATGAACCGGATCCGCGGTCCGCTCCCGTGTAGAGGTTCAGGCGGCCCGCTCGTACTCGTGAATGATGCCTCCGAGAACGGAGTGTCGTCGGACCACGGCATCGACGTTCGG
>PMVZ01000311.1 GCA_003166375.1 Acidimicrobiaceae bacterium
GCGGCTCGGATCGCCACTGGGTCAGCGTGCGACGGCGGATGGTAGCCGGGCAGGTCGACACCGTCGGGCCAGTACCACTCCATGGTGGCGTTCGCAACGTCCTTCGGGAAGTCGATGAGCACCGGTCCCGGACGACCCGTCGTGGCGACGTGGAATGCCTCCCGCACGACCTGGGGGATGTCGGCGGCGTCGGTGACGAGCCAGTTGTGTTTCGTGACACCGAGCGTGATACCGGTCGTGTCGCACTCCTGGAAGGCATCGGTCCCGATCGCGGTCGTGGCGACTTGGCCGGTGATGCAGACGAACGGGATCGAGTCCATATAGGCGTCGGCGAGCGGGGTCACGATGTTGGTCGCGCCAGGGCCGCTCGTCACCATGGCCACTCCCGGCTTGCCGGTCGCCTGCGCGTACCCCTCGGCCATATGGCCGGCGCCCTGCTCGTGGCGGACCAGGATATGGCGGATCGGCGAGTCGATGATCGGGTCGTATACGGGCAGGATCGCACCTCCGGGAAGGCCGAAGATGACTTCGACCTCTTGCATCTCGAGGCTTTTCACAAGCGCTTGCGCTCCGGTGAACTCCATCGGTGCTACCTCTCGCTCTCGTTCGTCGCGTCTGTGGGTGGTTGTGTGGTGTGCGACTGCTCACCTTCGTCGGTGCTCCGGTGCGNNGTGCAAGTCTTGCAGAGCGGCCGGGCGGGCGCAACCTTTCGCGGTGGCGGCGAGGCGGACCGACGCGGCGGATCGGGCAGCGGGACGGGTCGGCAAGGCGCGACCGAGCAGGTGGTAGGCAGAACGGGCTGCGTGCGGCGGCTATGGCTCGGTGACGGCACCTCGCTCGGCGCCCACGACGAGTCGCGCGTACTTGGCCAGGACCCCGGTGACATAACGCGGGATGGGGGGTTTCCACTGCTCACGGCGACGCTCGAGCTCGACCGGCGCGACGACCACGTCCAGCCGGCCCTCATGCGCATCGAGAACGATCTGGTCGCCGTCTTCGACCAGCCCGATCGGGCCGCCGACCGCCGCCTCGGGAGCCACGTGGCCGACGCAGAAGCCCTGGGTGCCGCCGGAGAAGCGCCCGTCGGTCACAAGCGCACAGTCGCCGCCTCGCCCGACGCCGGTCATGGCCCCGGTCACGGCAAGCATCTCGCGCATCCCTGGGCCGCCCTTCGGCCCCTCGTAACGGATTACCACGACTGTCCCAGGCGTGACCGACCCGGCGAGGATGGCCTCCATGGCGGCGCCTTCACCGTCGAAGACCCTTGCCCGGCCTGCAAAGGCGAGGTCGCCGTCGATTCCTGCGACCTTCACGACAGCGCCTTCGGGCGCGAGCGACCCTTGCAGGATGGCGATCCCCCCGTCGGCGTGGATCGGTTCACCAAAACGACGGACGACCGACCCGTCGGGAGCGGGTGGGTCGAGGGCGGCCAGGTTCTCGGCCATCGTCTTGCCGGTGACCGTCAGGCACTCGCCGTGGAGCAAGCCTTGCTCCAACAGTTCTCGGAGCACGACCGGGAGGCCGCCGATCCGGTCGAGATCGGTCATGTGGTACCGCCCGTGCGGCTTCATGTCCGCGAGGTGCGGCACTCTCCGGCCAATTCGGGAGAAGTCGTCGAGATGCAACTCGACGCGGGCCTCGTGCGCGATCGCGAGCAGATGAAGCACGGCGTTGGTCGAGCCGCCGAGTGCCATCACTGTCGCGATCGCGTTCTCGAAAGCCTCCTTGGTCATGACCTGGCGGGGTCGGATGCCCTTTTCGAGCAACCCCATCACTGCCTTCCCACTCGCGTAGGCGAGATCGTCTCGCCGGCGGTCGACGGCCGGCACCGCAGCCCCGGCCGGCAGCGCCATGCCCAGCGCTTCGGCCACCGATGCCATGGTGTTGGCAGTGAACATGCCTGCGCAGGAGCCTTCGGTCGGGCACGCGTTGCGTTCGATCGCCTCCAGCTCGGCTAGGTCGATCGTTCCCGCCGAGTATGCGCCGACCGCCTCGAACACCGAAACGACGTCCAGAGCGCGATCGCCGAGGTGGCCCGGCAGGATCGTGCCGCCGTAGACGAAGACCATCGGGAGGTCGAGCCGACCGGCGGCCATGAGCATCCCGGGAAGCGACTTGTCGCACCCTGCGAGGCCGACGAAGGCATCAAAGCGCTCCGCGTGCATCATGGCTTCGACCGAGTCCGCGATGATCTCCCGGCTCACGAGGGACGCATGCATCCCCTCGTGGCCCATCGCGATGCCGTCGGAGACCGCGATCGAGACGAACTCGAACGGGAACCCGCCGGCTGCACGCACCCCGTCCTTCGCCCGCTGAGCGAGCCGGGCGAGCGGCAGGTTGCACGGCGTCACCTCGTTCCATGTAGAGGCAACACCGACCTGAGGCTTGTCGAAATCATCATCGGTCATCCCGACCGCCCGGAGCATCGCCCTCGATGGTGCGCGCCGGAAGCCCTCGGTCACGTCTTGGCTGTGGATCTTGAGCGAGCGGATCTTGTCGGTCATTGCCTTAAACTAGTTGTCGCCCCGCCGAATGGCCGAGCCGGCCGCTACGAGCGCCCGATGTGCAGCCGAAGCGACACCACCTCAGGCATCGCGCCGGAAGGCGAAGGCCTCCGCGACCAGCTTTCCGTTCGCTCTCCCCTTCGAGGATTTCATGACCTGGCCGAGGAGGAATTGCGCCACCTTGTCATCACCTTCGCGGTAGCGCCGCCATTCCTGTGGGTTGGCGGCGATCACCTCATCGACCATCGACCCGAGAGACGCATTGTCCATCTGCTCGTATCCGAGCCGCCTGGCGATCTGGCCTGGGTCCCCGCCTTTGCTCATGAGCTCGGCGAGCACCTCTTTGGACTGTGTCGCCGAGAGCTGCCCCGACGACTCCATCTTGAGCAGAGCGGCGAACGCCATCGGGTCGAGCAGCTTTGCCGCGTCTGGGTTCGCGGCCGCCTCGTTCGCTGCACGGGCGAGCGCGAGCCGCGGATCTGCCCCGGCCGCGACGGCGCCGTGAACCAGTTCGTCGAGCCCGAGGTCGACGACGGTGACGACCTGGTCGGTCGAGCCGTCCCTGCGCGTGGCCAGCTCCGAGCCGGCGGCAAGGAGGTTCGAAAGGCGGTGGCGGCGCTCGGCCGGCATGGCGCCGACGCCCTCGGCAGCCGCCGTCAGCAGCGCCACGTCCGGCACGAGCGGGGTGAGGTCGGGCTCGGGGAAGTAGCGGTAGTCGTTCGCCTCCTCCTTCGAGCGCATCGAGTGGGTACTGCTGTCCCCCTCGTCCCAGTGCCGGGTCTCTTGCGACACTCGCTCGCCGGCTTCGAGCAGCTCGATCTGGCGTGCGACCTCGTAGTCGATGGCACGCTCGAGCGATCGCAGCGAGTTCAGGTTCTTCACCTCGCAACGCGTCCCGTACTCGGTCGCGCCTGCCGGGCGCACCGAGACGTTCGCGTCAACCCTCAAGGAGCCTTCTTCCATCCGGCCGTCGGAGGCCCCTGTGGCCACGAGGATCGAGCGCAGCTCGTCGACATAGGCCCTCGCCTGGGCCGCGGAGCGGATGTCCGGGCGGGAGACGATCTCGACGAGCGGCACCCCGGCGCGGTTGTAGTCCACGAGCGAGTAGCCGGCTTCGTGGATGCGGCCCCCGCCGCCGACGTGGGTCGTCTTGCCGGTGTCCTCCTCCATGTGCGCTCGTTCGACACCTACGCGCGACCCGTCAGGCAGCTCCAGCCACCCGTCGACGTTGATGGGCTCGTCGTACTGGCTGATCTGGTAGTCCTTGGGCATGTCGGGATAGAAGTAGTTCTTCCGGTGAAAGATCGAGCGCTGCGCCTTGCAGTTGAGCGCTGCGCCGATCCTCAGGGCGAGCTCGACCGCTCGCCGGTTGACAACAGGCAGCGAGCCTGGCAGGCCCAGGCAGACCGGGCAGACGTTCGTGTTCGGCTCGTCCCCGAAAGCGTTGCGGCACCCACAAAAGAGCTTCGTGGCCGTGGCGAGCTCACAGTGGACCTCGAGGCCCACCACCGTCTCATAGCCGGTCACGGCGTCACCGGTCCTCGGGCTTCGCGAGGCGCAGCCGCCTCCAAGCTCGCCGCGACGCGCATCATGACCGCCTCTCCGAGGGCCGGGGCGAGAACCTGCACGCCGATCGGCAGCCCTTCGGGGCTCAAGGCGAAGGGCACGCTGGCGGCGGGATGGCCCGCGAGGCTGGAGGGAATGCTGCACAGGTCGCACATGTACATCTCGATCGGGTCGTCGACCTTGGACCCGAAGGGGAAGGCCACAGACGGCGTCGTCGGCGTCAACAGCACGTCGAAGTCCCTGTAGGCGGCCTCGAACGCGCGGATGACCAACGTGCGCGCCTTTTGAGCCTGGCCGTAGTAGGCGTCGTAGTAGCCGGCCGACAAGGCGTAGGTGCCCATCATGATGCGCCGTTTCACCTCCGCGCCGAAGCCTTCACCCCGGGTCCGGGCGTTCATCGTCTCCGCATCCGGCCCGTCGACTCGAAGGCCGTAGCGGACGCCGTCGTAACGCGACAGGTTCGAGGAGGCCTCGGCCGGCGCGATGACGTAGTAAGCGGGCAGTCCGAGCAACAGCTCAGGGATCCTCACCTGGTCCACCTTCGCCCCGGCGGCCGCCAACGCCTCGGCCGCTGCTACAACCGCGTCGCCACACTCTGAGCCCGCCGAGAGGAAATCTGCCACGATCCCGACGCGCAACCCCGAGACGCCCTCGTCGAGGGTGGCGAGCAGGCTCGGCGCCGGCCGGTCGAGCGACGTCGAGTCCATCGGGTCGTGCCCGGCAATCACCTCGAGCCCGAGCGCCGCGTCCGCGACCGTGGTCGCGAAGGGTCCTATCTGGTCGAGCGAGCTCGCGAACGCGATCAGCCCGTACCGGGAAACGACACCGTAGGTCGGCTTCACCCCGACGATCCCGCACAGCGCCGCCGGCTGACGGATCGAGCCGCCCGTGTCGCTGCCGAAGGCGAGCGGCACCATCCCCGCCGCGACGGCAGCGGCGCTCCCGCCCGACGAGCCGCCCGGGACGCGCCCCAAGTCCCAGGGGTTCCGGGTGGGCCCGAAGGCGGAGTTCTCTGTCGAAGAGCCCATGGCGAACTCGTCAAGGTTGGTCTTGCCGATCGCGACCGCGCCGGCGTCCCGGAGCCGGCTCACGACCGTCGCGTCGTAGGGAGGCAGCCACCCGGCCAGGATCTTCGACGAGCAAGTCGTAGGGATCCCCACGGTGCACAGATTGTCCTTCAGCGCGACGGGGACGCCCGCGAGCGGTCCCGGGTCCAGACCCGCTCGGACCATCCGATCGACGGCGTCGGCATCCGCCTCGGCCGCCTCGACAGTCACTTCGTTGAAGCAGTGCAGGTCGCCCTCGAGCTCGCGAACGCGATCGAGTGACACTGCAAGGACTGCCCGGGCGCTGCGCTCACCAGCGCGTACGGAGGCTGCGATCCCGGCCAGGGACCCGAGCTCAGGCGCTGGGCTCGCCGTCACGGTGCCTCGCCCATGATGCGGGGAACCCGGAAACGGTCGTTCTCGGCCACCGGAGCCTGCGCGAGCACAACCTCCCGGTCCAAGCTCGGCCGCTCGGTGTCGGAGCGGAGCACGTTCTCGACCGGGAACGGGTGGGCGGTTGGCGGGACGTCAGCCGTGTCGAGGCGCCGCACCGCGTCCACGTGCTCGAGGATCGCGGACAGCTGCACCGCGTAGCGCCCGACCTCGTCGTCATCGAGGGCGAGCCTGGCAAGGCGCGCCACGTGTCGTACCTCCTCGGGCGTGATGAGGCGATCTGACTCGCTCACTGGATCACCGCCATCTTGTTGACGAACGCGACAGCGCGCTCTTCGATCTCCGGGGCGTCGTGGTCGAGCGTGGCGACGTGGAAGCTGCGCTCGAGGAAGACGCGCTCGACCGGGCCGCCTGCGCACGCGGCGAGGACGTCGCCTGACTCGGGGGGCACGACGTGGTCGATCCGGCTGGACAAGAGCAGCACCGGGCAGTGGAGCTCACCCAGCCGGGCCGCGACCTCGTCGACACCTTCGAACATCGAGAGCATCGGTTCCAACGGCGAGGCGTCGTAGGCAGATTCGATGGCCTGCATCGAAATGTCGGAACCGATGGCAGGAACCGAAATGGCGCCTTCTTCGATCATGCCATGAAGCATGTCCCGGAAGCTCGAAGCCGGTGGGTCGACCAGCGGGTTGACCACGATGATGCCGGCGATCTCGGGATGCCGCTCGGCAAGCCAGATCGCGAGCGAGCCGCCCATCGACAGGCCGGCCACAAAGACACGATCGGAGCGACCGGCAAGCTCGCTGTAAGTCGCTTCGGCGACCGAGGACCAGTCGGACCAACGTGTCGGGACCATGTCCTCCACGCTCGTGCCATGTCCAGGCAGCAGCGGGAGCTCGACCGAGAACCCGGCCGCTGCGAGCGCTTGAGCGAGCGGGCGCATCGACTGTGGGCTCCCGGTGAAACCATGAAGGACCACAACGCCGATCGGACCACCCCCGGAGGAGAAAGGTTCGGCACCGGCAAGGATCGGGGTTGTCATTGGTGCATCGTACCCGGCCCTCTAGGGAGGCTCTCAAGCAGATAATGTCCGCTCTACGAGCCGACGGGCCGGATCCGAGGAGCTGACGTGGAGAAGTTGCCGTTTCTGAGTGACGAGTGGGCCACCGAGGTCAAGCGGCTGCACGCCGAGGTCGTGACGCAGTCCACTCCCCCTGCTCAAAGTGTTCGCATGAACCTAGTCCTGACGCAGTCCCCGATCGGCGACGGCACGATCGAAGCCCACGTGGACACGAGCTCCGGCGAAGTCATAGTGGACACCGGCCACATCGACTCCCCCGACTTGACGGTCACCGTGGACTACGAGACGGCCAAGGCGATCCTCGTCGACGGCGACGCCCAAGCGGCAATGCAGGCCTTCATGTCGGGACGAATCAAGATCGACGGGGACATGACTCTGCTGCTCGCCATGCAGAACACGCCGGTCGACCCTGTCCACCAGGAGCTCGCGGCGCGCGTCCGGGAGATCACCGAGTAAGGCCTGTCGGAACCTCCGGCTCTCCCGCGCGGCGATGCTCCAGACGGCAACCGTCTCTACCGAAGAAACGAAGCCGGGCTCGACCCGCTCACAGCCCCAGTCCCGCTTCGAGATTGGCCATCGCCTCATCGAGCAGCGCGGCAAGGTTGGCGGTCGGATCGTCGACGATGACGAACATGACGGCAACGGCCACTCCAACCACGGCTCCGGCGAGCGTGCGCACCGCGATGTCGTCCCGATCGCGCCCCGCACGTTCGGCAAGCTCCTCGGCCAGCAGGCCCATGGCCGAGGCGAACTGGTCCAGCATGGCCGCCCGCAGTTCAGGGACCGAGAGGATGATGCGCATTCGTTCCTGTTGCTCGGACTCTTCCTGTGGCGACAGTTCGTCGAACGCCGACCTGAAGGCGGCCCGCAAGGCCTGGACCGGGCTGAGCTCAGGCGGCTGCCGCCGGAAGGCTTCTGTGATCACCGGGTCGAAGTCATCCAGGAGCACCACATCAGCTTTGGTGGGGAAGTATCGAAAGAAGGTGCTCTCGGAGACCTCGGCCTCCTCGATGATCTGTTGCACGGTGGTTGCGACGTAGCCCTGCTCCGAGAACAGCCGGAACGCGTGTGTTTGGATCTCCGCCCGTGTTCTCGCCTTCTTGCGCTCACGAAGCCCCATCGTGGGCAAACTACCGGGCGCCGACACACTCAGCCTCCTTCTCGGTGTGGACTCGCATCGTCTCTTTCGGGGCGTTCGTCTTCGGCAGGAAGACCACGGTGAGCACGGCGCCCGCTAGGGCACGCCAGGATGGCCAGGCTCATGGCGCCCAGCGCCCACCACCTTCGTTTTCCGGACTCTTTCATAGAAGCTACCCCCTGATAAATGTTACCNNGGCGAGGTGACATGGCCGACGATCTTGGGCACCTCGACGGCCAGCTCGTCCACCGTCCAACGTTCACCCTTGTCGATCTCTGCTGCGAGGGTCCAAGGCTGGAAGAACTGCACCTTGCCGCCTTGGACAAAGAAGACCTTCCCGGTGAAAGAGCAGAGATCGCTCGCGAGATAGGCGGCGATGGGCGAGACGTTGGCGGGGTCCCAGGAATCGAACGCGCCTGAGTCGGCTGGTGGCTGCACAATGTCGGACAGACCGGGGGTCGACTCGGTGATCCGTGACCTGGCTGCCGGCACGATCGCGTTGACGCGCACGCCGTAACGCGAGAGCTCCTGGGCGGCTATCACGGTAAAGGCTGCGATCCCCGCTTTGGCCGTCCCATAGTTCGACTGCCCGGGATTGCCCAGCAGCCCGGAAGTCGATGAAGTGTTCACCACAGCAGCGCTGACCTTGCGGCCCGCCTTTGACTGCTCCCGCCAATAGGTCGCGGCCCAGCGAGTGGGGACGAAATGGCCGTTCACGTCGACGTGCATGACGACGTCCCACTCCTCCTCGGTCATGTTCACAAGGACCCGGTCCCGGATGATGCCAGCGTTGTTCACGAGCATGTGGAGGTCCCCGAATGCTTCGATCGCGGCGCTCACCACGTGGTGGCCACCGTCCCAGTCCGCTACGTCGTCGGTGTTGGCGATCGCGTCGCCGCCCATCTGTTTGATCTCGTCCACGACCCGCTGAGCCGCCGTCCTGTCGTCACCCGAGCCGTTGACCGCGCATCCGAGATCGTTGACCACGACCTTGGCGCCTTCGGCGGCAAACAAGAGCGCGTGCTCCCGACCGATCCCGCGGCCCGCACCGGTGATGATCGCAACCCTGCCTTCGAGTGCACCCATGACCGTGCCCTTCCTTCGTTCGTAAACCTGCGGCCGCCCCGTCGACCGGGGCGTGGGACCCTGCCAGCGGTGACGTCGCTTTGGCAGCGCACACCGCCTTGCTTGAAGCACGCTCCGCCATAGTCGCGGCGCGCACCGCCACGTTGGCAGCACGCACCACCCGTGGTCAAACGGGACGCTGTGCGGCGCCGAACGGGATGCCGCCGGGCGTACGACCCGGCCACCGGCCAGGTGGGCCCGCGGGACAGCCGACCGACTCCTGCCAGCTCAGTAAAGGTAGAGGGTGACAGTTGAGCCGACCCTTGCCGAAGTTCCTGCCGCCGGAAGCTGGCTCAGCACGAAGTCCGCGCTCGGCGGACCGTAGAGCGACCACTGGAGACCCAAAGAGCCCAGCGTTTGCTCGGCGACGGCCGCCGAATCGGCGTACAGCGACGGGACCGTCACAAACGGCGGTCCCGCCGACACGAAGACCTGCACTGTCGAGTGACCCGGGACGGTCTGGCCCGATGCAGGTTTGGTGGTGACGACGTAACCGAGAGGAACCGAATTCGAGTACTCCTGATCGTCTACCGGCCTCAGATGCAGGTCCGTCAGGATCGAGTCTGCCTGCGCCGAGGTCAGGACGCCGCCGCTCAAATCGGCCGGGATCAGTTGGGGTTCAGGGCCTTTCGAGATCACGACATCTACTGTGTCGCCGTAGAACACCCTGCTGCCGGCCGGCGCATTCGAGCTCACTACCGCTCCGAAGGCGACGGTCTCGCTGTACTGCTCGAGGAACTGAGGCACGAGGTGCGCACGCCGGACCGCTGTTCCAGCCATCGCCTCGGTCATACCTGCAAGGCTCGGCAGCGAGGCCGGGTGCCGTCCTTTCGAGATCACCATCTTCACGATCGACGCTGTCTTTTCGCGCGCACCGCTACGAGGAAGCTGGGAGATGACCCCGCCACGGGCGACACGGCCGCTGTAGAACGCGCCGGAGACCTCCGGGGTCAGTCCCGTCCTCCGGAGAATCGCGTCCGCGGCAGTGACCTGCATCCCGACGACTCGCGGAACGGTGGCGTGATGCCACACGAGGCGGGACGCGACGACAACTCCTGCGCCCGCGACNNCGAACACCGGGCACGGCCGTCGGTAGCGACGGTCCGGACGATCGGGAGGCTTGGGCCGCGACCTGAGGCTCAGCGGTCTCCGGCAACGGCGGAGGTGGCACGAGTCGGCTCGTCTGCACGGGGGCCGGCGGCGAGGCCTGGGACGGCAGGGCCTGGGACGGCAGGGCCTGCGGCGCCGCCGGCACTGGGGACGAACCCGCAAGACCGAAGCGCTCAGTCGGATCCCGATCGAGCCCGAGCGGCAGGCTGGGCAGCGCGAGATCTGTCCGGTTGAGCGGAAGCGGCTCAGGAGTATCGAGCTCGAGCAGGAGTGTCTCGAGCTCGAACGCGAGCGCCGCCGCGTCCAAACGAGCCAAGGGCTCCGAAATCGCCGCTTGCGCAAGTACCGGCGCGAGCGGTCCGAGCTCTCGGGCCGCCGGAAGAACGGCTCCCCCGCGCGCCATGAGAGTCGCGCCCGTCGTGTCCCCGGCGAAGGGCCCGCGCCCTGTAACCGACTCGTACAGGGTGAGCGC
>PMVZ01000394.1 GCA_003166375.1 Acidimicrobiaceae bacterium
CTGTGCTTCCCTCGCAAGGCAACCGGGGCCGTGTACCCATATTCATCGGACGCTCGCGCCGTCACCTTGAGCACCGGGAGTGGTTACACCGTCCACGAACATCCCGAGCGAACTGGTAGTAAAATCACTCTCAGCCGGTACCCGGGCTTGTCGGGCGAGATACGTAGGCCCGGGTGCAGGTCCGCCAGAGCGCCGCCTACTTGATCTGCACTGTCGCTTGTCCGCGATCCTTGTCGCCCCCACGAACCGGAAGCTCTTTGCAACAGCACTGCCGATCGCCACAGAGGGCGACACGGACGCCTCGATCGACGACACAACCACACCCGGCGCATTGGATCTCCACGGTTGATGGCGCTGCTCGAGGAACTGGCGAAGCAGCTCGAGCGGGACTTTCCCGACCTGTAGCCTGCGCTCACCGACGAAACGGCCCGCTGCCTTCGGGTGGCGGGCCGTTTCGCGTCCGCCGGCGGCGGCAGTGCCGCCAAGAGGGTGGTAAGCCATTGCAGGTGGCGCCAGGCATACCCTGGTGGTCAGTTCGAGTCTGACGGGCGGCACGATTGCTCGGGCATGCCGGGCAACTGAAAGAAGGGCACACCATGGACTTGACCGAAGAACAGGCCTTGATGGTTAGAACGAGTGAGGCCGGGCAACTGAAAGAAAGGCAAGAAGCCGATACATCCATCGCTGGGCCGGACGCACTCGACGTGCTCCGGGGTATAGCAGTCAACCTCATGTTCGGAGGCGCCGACATGGGCGAGAGGTCGCAATGGACGATCGAAGTAAACACGGCCGGCGTGCTCGATGAGGCCGAGGCGGAAGCGAATAGGTTCGGTGAAAGCATCGTCCTCGCTATGGCCGAGTCCGGGCATGACCTTTTCTCCGAATGGCTCGAACCGGTCAACTTTGAGTCTGGCCTTCCCCTAAACGCCCTCGACCGTCTCCGCTCTTTGGACCTGCTTCGCAAGTCGATGAGTTATGAGGAGTCAAGAGAGGCTCTCAGGTTCTCGCCGACCGAGTACAACTTCGCTTGCGCCATCGTCGACGCGCTGGAGGCTAGGGGCCGGAGCGAGCTTCTGACCACTACAACAGACGCCGAGGCGGTCAGCCCTGGGTTTCTAGAAGCCGAGAGCCAACTACTCGACTGGGCCGCGCAGCTGCGCGCGAAGGCTGACGAGATCGAGGCGACTACCGCCGAGCTTCGGGTCTTTGTCAGCGGGCACACCGAGGCAACCTCGTGATGGTCGGCGAGGAGGTTGGCACCGAGGAGACAGCACAACCGGACACGGGCAAGCTGGCCCGCGGACTTCTCGCCGAAGCGATGGTGCTGCTCGAAGAACTGGCGAAGCAGCTCGAGCGGGGCTTTCCTTCTAGCGGCATGTAGCCTTCACCCCGCAACACCCCTGGCCCCGCTGCCCCCCTTCACGGGTGGCGGGGCCAGTTTCGCGAGGCGGTGCTTGGTGGCGCCCCTCATCGCCAGAGTCCGACCTTGCGAAGCCCCCTTTGTACGACGCCGTTCGAGGTCTTGAGCACCCGTTTGTGCACCACACGCCGCTGGTGGGCGCGTCGGCCGNNGTGGCACTACTTGATCCTCCCGGTCTCCCGCGCTCCACTTCGTGACCACGTCCGTCTCCCACACTCGAATACCGCCCAAGATAGCCACCGGGCCCGGGAAGGTCGCATTCGTCTTCGCTATATTGTCGACGCGCTGACAGCTGATCTTGAGCAGCTCGGCGATCTCCGCGGGCCGTCATTTGAGCGAAAGTGAGCGGGCCGGTGCCTGCAACCCCGGCCCGCTCGTTCCCTGGCCCCGGTCGACGCGAAGAAGGCGCGACGCGTCGACCGTGCCAGGGATTCGCACCCGAACTTCCCGGACGGGTGCGAGACCTGGCCTAATTGCTGAGCAACCTGAAGCTGGCCGTATCAAGCACGTCGGCCCCGAACCTTGCGACCGCGAGGAATCCACGGTTACCGGTGGGCAGGTTGCTCGCTGGGAAGTTCGGAATGCTCGGCACCAACTCGACGGTCATACCGCCGACCCGCTGCGCGATGGCGTAGCGCTGGAAGGCACCGACCACGAGGTAGTTCGCAGCTCCCGTTGTCCCGGTAAAGGCCGGCGCGGCGGTCGCGAATATGACGGGTTCGCCATACAAGCGGGGGCCTGCGTTGCCGACGGGATATTGCACCGCGCCGGGCTCCAGGCCGTTTGTCACGCTAGGCGCGCCGAGAGCCGTTATCTGGCTCCAGACGCTATTCGACATGATCCAAGCGCAGGATGGGTCGTTCTTGGCCCTTTCCGGTAGCGCCTGCCATACTGCGCGGACATCTGCGGCGCAAATGCTGCCCGCGGTCGTGACCGTCACGTGGGCAGCTCCTGAGCCGGCCGTAGTGGCTGCCATTCTGGTGAAGATACCCATTGGGGCTGCGCTGCCACCGGCTCCTATCGCTGTGTCCTGAGACAAGCGATCGGCATATTCAGCAGTGAAAAGGCGGCCTATCTCGGTCGCGAACCCGGGGAAATCCTGGGAAACCTCAATACTGAAGGGTATAAAGTCTTTCGCCGCAAAGATGGTGATGCTCGGCTGAGTAAAGGCCGGCGTTGTTCTGCCTCCGCTCGTCGCGGGCATCGGCGAGGGTGGCGAGCTGACGGAGGTCTCGGCCTGAGAGCTCCGCAAGGATGGTCACGATGCGACCCGTAGATCACCGCGCGCGGCCATCGCTCCGAGGCGGGCGCCGATGTTGCCGGCTTGCCATGCGAAGGCCTCGGCGTCGATCACGCCAAGCTCGCGAGCTTCGAGCAGCACGGCCAGCTGCTTGGCGAGGTCGTCAACATCGCGAGTGACCTGGCGGGCGCGCAGGGACTTGTCGGTGCACGTATAGTGTCTGCAAGTTCTTAGATGGATGGAACTGAAGCCGGCGCCGAGGTCAACTCTCGGCGCCGCTTCGCGCAGGCGGTGCACTTCATTCGCCTCCTTCGATGGCTACTAGGCGGGCAGGCGGCTGTGTTTGCTGTTGGAACTCGGTTCGCCCGTCGACGGCGGCATATTCCGCAGGGCTCACGCAGTGCGAGAGGAAGCGCCACAACGTCTGGACGGTCACCGGGTCGGTCGTGCTGATTTCGGTTTCGTTGAATCTGAGGATCGCTGTCGGGGCCGCCATGCGGGGCTCCTTTCCGAAGGTTGTTCACATCCCTCCTATTAATAAGGGGATGCCAGGAAGCGAAAAGAACTAGTCAAGTTTCGAGATTTCTCGAAGAATCTTCCGCCCGGCTGCCAGGTGGGCGGCAACGGTGGGGCGTCCGATGTTGAGGGCCTTGTGGATCTCCTCGAGCGTCCAGCCTGCCTGCTTGTTCGCGAGCACGACGGCCTGGCGCTCTGTCAGCACTGCCGCTAGCCACCGGTCGAGCACGATGGCGCCGGCTGTCTCGACACATGGCGACAGGACACCTCGAACGTCGTCCGCGTTTGCGAATGGCCGCTCGAACGACATGCCGGCTGTGGTCCACCAGATCGCCGCACCGGGGAGTGACATCACGGAGCTAGCCAGGGAAGCGGCCAAGTCACCGGTGGGGTCCTCGATCCTGTACTTCGAGCGGCGACCTCCGCGGTACTTCGCCACGAACAGCTGGGGACTGCTCGCCAGGGTTCCGAGCTCGTGCTGCCAAGCGACGCGCCCCCATTCGACCAAGTTGAGAATCAGGAGGTCCTCGCGGCTGAGCGCGCTGTATTCATCGAGAGTGAGCGCCCGACTCTCGATGCGTCTTAGCCAGGCTCGGTGCTGGGTCGTGCGTTCCCTCTGTGCGCCAGCTGACACGGAGCGGCCCCTATGCCCCTCTGGGATAGCGTCCTCGAATAGTGGGAGTTGCCGCTCCCGCGAGCCCGGCAGCCCGGGCCTGCTGCGGAAGTAGGCGACGTGCGAGAAATCAGTAGTGATCGCCTCCTTGATTCGCCCGAATCGTGAAGGTCCATCTAGCGGCGGGTTTCCTCCCCATGCGATCGGCGTCCACGGCGGGCCGGCCTCGGTGACGAACCAGTTCCCAACGGACTCGCCAGGCGTGGCGGGGTTGGCGGCCTCGTCATCGAGCACAGCCCATGCCGCCCCGGCCGCGACCGCTGCTCCGTCCGCAGGTCGGGTTGTGACAATGACGTCCGCAAGGCGGTTCACCGCGTTGATAGCGTCGCGAAGCCGTGCCCCTGAATCTGTACGCGTCGTGAAGTAGCCGAGCAGCGGTCGTCGCATGAGGAGCGTCGCGACGCCGCGCCGATCCCACACGGCGCACTGGAAGCGGTCACAGTGGCCGATGCCATAGGTGGCGAGTGGCGTAGGCGGCGGCACGTTCGGCCGCACGGCGTGGATCTGCGCGTCCAGTGCGTCCGCGACCCATGCTCCGAATCGGCTTATCGGCATGTCTTGCGGCTCGACGGCCTGGCCCTTGACGCTGTACGAGACAACCACTCGGGCGTTGTCGTCCATAAAGGTCGTCACCTTGTAGTCGTCGCCGATGGCGGCGACGACGCCTAACGCGCCCGTCTCGAAGACGGCGTCACGCGCCGCCCTCTGTGCGCCGGCAATGGCCCGTTCTTCACCCGGGTCCTTATCCGGCAGCAGTCCAAGGACGGCGGTCAATGAATAGCCGGGTCCCCTGCTCACTAGCTCGCCTCGAACTCTCCGAGCAACCGGCGCAGGGCGGCGACCGGAACGAGCAACCGCTTGCCGATCCGGAGAGTCGGGATCTCTCCCGTTCGCGCTGCCGCGTAGGCTGGACCCCGCGAGACCCCGATGATCGGCGCCCCCTCTTCAATGGTGACAGTGCTCTTGTTGCGCCAGTCCTCTAGTGCCTCCACCTCTTCCGCGATGGCTGATTTATCTGGTGCCACGTAGTTACCTCCTGGGGGTGTGGTGCTTGCGTTACAAGCTCTCAAGCGGTATTGTGTCACGCAGTGCCAGCGAAAGCGATACAGAATCGGTCACGATTTCCTATAACGGTGTGGCCGGCGACTCCGCTGGCCCCGCTGCCTGTAGAGCGCCGCCCCGTCGTCCTCGGGAAAGGTGGCGCGTTGTATTGGGGAGATCCGGGTGACAGAGAAGCTCAAGATCTGCCCGAAGAATGGGTCCTACGCCCGCCGTTCCGGAGTGCGAACCTCGACGATGACGACGACGTGGTCGGCTTGCTCCAGAACTTCGGCGAGATCGACCGGTGGGACGACTTGGATCTCGTGCCCGAGCCCGTCAGGACGCTATTGAAACATCAGATGATCGAAGCCGTCGGAAAACGCACGGAATGGGACTTCGGCGAAGCGGCCTCGGTTGAGGACGCCGTGTGGCAGCTCAAGAAGGCGCGCGCTCTCGCTGGTGTCTGGCGCGAGGCGATGTTCGGTCGGCCGATTGCCCCAGCTTTCACGGCAGAAGTATTACGGCGCCACAACGCTGTCAGCGTGATATTGGCGTGTACGGACTT
>PMVZ01000308.1 GCA_003166375.1 Acidimicrobiaceae bacterium
GTACTCCTCTCCATTCGGGAGCTGCACGATTGCTTCCGCAGCACGCTTGCCCGCCTTCTTGGATCGGGTGATCGATACGATGCCGTCGTCATTTGCTAGGTCGATGGTGACGGTGGCGACCTGCGTTCGGTGGCGGATGTTGACAAGCTCGTCATTGGTTGCATTCTCTTTGGGTTGATATTGCAGCTGTCCAAAGAGTGCCCACTCAATCGCACCCAGGATCGAAGTCTTGCCCGATCCGTTGGGGGCAAAGAGCACGGTCGTCTGTTGGTGGAAGTCGATATCGAGCGGATCACAGATACCCCGAAAGCCCTCCGCCCGCAGCCTGACGAGTCGAAGCTTCTGTGAAGTCACTTCTTTGCTGCCCTCTTGCTAGCGGCAGCCTTCTTCGGGGGACTGGCCTTCTTCTTTGGAGCAGCGCTCTTGGTGACGGACCGTGTTTGCTTTAGGTCCTTCTCTACAGCGAGCCTCGACTGTCGTATCCGGTCATCGATCACGCTTCTGACCGCAGTGGGACCGCCTTCATCGAAGGCCGTTCGGATATCGGCCCAGAGGGTTTGGGTATCTTCATCTGGCGATGCCACCCGGAGTTTGGACTCAACGTCGTCGAAGATTGATCCTGGAGTCGTCGTTGTCTCGTCAGTGGCGCGTCCTGCGCCAACGTGGTTCGGAGCCTCGTTGGTCTCGTGCTGGGACTCCGAGATCAGCTCAGGCACAGGAAGAACCCGCTCGTCGGTGCCGAGGCACAAGGAAAGTCCAGGTAGATATGGGTCGATTGTACGACACGGGTGTTTGCCGTGGCCAGTGGCAGGTCAGGACCAGGAGGTCGAAGCTCGGCACGCCGGTCGGGAGGAGAGCGGTTCCGATGGTTCGGGTGCTGTCAAGATCGGCAAACCGTTGCACGCCTGCCTCAGAACATCGGCTCAAGATGAGGTTCTCCTGAGCCGATGTTCTGAACTGCA
This sequence comes from Acidimicrobiaceae bacterium, assembly GCA_003166375.1. GTDB lineage: Bacteria > Actinomycetota > Acidimicrobiia > Acidimicrobiales > Bog-793 > Fen-455. Next base: position 963 of record PMVZ01000308.1, read on the forward strand.
CGGAGGGACGGGGAATGGCGCGGGTGTACCCAGACTGGGATGAGTTGGCATGTCTCCCGACGCCGCTCAACGTCGGCGAGCGAAAGGTACTCGATTGCCTTGCCTTGCTGGACGATGAGTGGATCATCTATGTCCAGCCACGGCTCGGGCTTGACCAGCCTGACTTCATCATGGCGCACCCCACCTTCGGTGTATGCGCCGTCGAGGTGAAGGACTGGTCGATCGGCGCCTACCGCCAGGATGATGACGGCCGCATCCAGATGCGCCTTCAGGGCGGTTGGGCGCGCACTGATGAGGCTCCGCGTTACCAAGCTCACCGCTATCGCAGTGCCATCCACGAGCGGCTGCTGGCACTCACTGATGAGGCGCCGGCGTTCGCCCAGATTCGCGGTGTCGTCGTGATGCCGCGCTGCACGACCATGCAAGCCAAGGTGGCGATCGCAAAGAGCACGGTGCAAGACAGCGAGCGGTGGATCGATGTGTACGGCTACGACGACCTTCAGCACGATCCGACGTTGGTACTCACCGGGTCGCGCCAACCAGTCGCACGACACATCTCGCCGGCGTGCCTCGACGCCTTGCGGCGCAGCCTCGCCGAACCCGAAGCTCACAGCGATCAGCGGTTGCCACTTTCCCTCAGCACAGCAGCGGGGAACATCGAAGCGAACCCGAGAGAGGCGCGCATTCGCCGCGTCCGTGGATCAGCGGGCTGCGGCAAGTCGCTCGGTCTCGCCGCACGGGCGGCGCGCCTGTCGCTGGAAGGCAAGGAGGTCCTGGTCCTCACCTACAACTCCACCCTGCCGCACTACCTGCGCGACCTCGCCGCACGCCGCTGTCGCGACATCGGCGCCAGCCTGAACCGCATCACGTTCACCCACCTCCACGAGCTGTGCCGTCGGGCGGTCGACGACGCGCGCCTTGCCGGCGCGCAACCTGCCATCAACCCGCTCCCCGGAGTGCTGACCGATTGGGAAGCGAAGATCGACCAAGGCATCGAGGCGTACCGTCTCGGATTCGGCCCCCGTTTCGATGCGGTACTGGTCGACGAGGGGCAGGACTTCAGCTTCAAGTGGTGGAACCTGCTGCGCCAGCACGTCTGCCGACCGGATGGCGAGTTGCTGCTCGTGGCCGACCCGACGCAAGACGTGTATGGCAGACGTGCATGGACCGACGAGGAGCGCATGCTCGGAGCCGGTTTCAGCGGCCCGTGGACAGAACTTCGCGGCTCGTATCGCATGCCACCCGACCTCACGCCGGTGGTCGCCGAGTTCGCCCAATTGCACCTGGGTGACTGGGCCGTGAATCCTGCGGTGCCCTACGACCACCCGCAACGTGTCGGTCAGTACAAACCGACGGTGAAGAGGTGGGTGAACACCGAACGAGGCGAGTCGTGCGGCAATCGGCTCGGCGCCGAGGTGGTTCGCATGCTTCGCGAGAACCCTGACCTTGCTCCATCGGATGTGGTTTTCCTCGCCAACCATCGCGAAGGCCTGGAAGCTGTGAAGCTGATCACCGACGCCGGCTACGAAGTGCAGCACGTGTTCGGCACCACGAACGCGGAGAAGCGCGAGCGCAAGATGCGCTTCTGGGGTTCGGCTGCCGGCGTCAAAGGCTGCACGGTCCATAGCTTCAAAGGCTGGGAGTCACGAGCAGTGCTGATGTCCGTCGGTTGGGGCACCGAAGCTCGCCGCCTCGCCTACGTGGGCCTCACCCGAGTGAAGGGCGACCGGGCCAACCGCAGCGCGTTCGTCACGGTCGTCAACAGTGACTTCGGTCTGCGCAGCTTCCAGCAGCGCTTCGAACAAACGGCGTAGAGGCCGCCGCTGCGTGTGCGTGGCGAGAACTCCATGCAGACNNTCGTCGTCGTCGAGCTCGGCGAGAAACTGGAATCTGGTTCGGACTCGCGCTTCCCATGCGGCGATGTCGACGGGCCGGCTGAGCGCGTCGATGGAGTCAGGTTGGTAGTCGCGTTCGCGTCGGTGGTGGAGCATTTCGTCTGGGTCGGCCGGTTTGGCGGCCCAGGTGCTGCCGAAATCAGGTCCCGGCCTGTGCCAGCGAGGCCTGACGGAATGGCGTGCGCGCCAGGCGCAATGTCTCGATTGCGACCAAGAACTGGGAGTAAGCGAGATGCATGCGCGTGGCATGTA
>PMVZ01000253.1 GCA_003166375.1 Acidimicrobiaceae bacterium
GACTTCCGATCGGAGCTGCTCGCCAGCGGCCTGCTCGTCGACACCGGCGTCGACGGCCTGTACGGCCGCTCGGGAACATTCGAGAAAGTGGTTCGGGGAGTCGACGATCTCGTCACCTCGGCCGGAACAGATCAGCGGGCTTCGGTTCTCCACTTCCCAGCTGTCATCGCGCGACATGTCCTCGAGCGCAGCGGTTACCTGCGCTCGTTTCCCGACCTGTTGGGCTCGGTCAGCGTCTTCGAAGGCGGCGACGACCTGCATGCCGAGCTCCTGGAACGGCTCGCACGCGGAGGCAATTGGGCCGGGCTGCTCACGCCGTCCGACGTGGCGCTGTGCTCCGCGGCATGCCACCCGCTCTATCCCTTGTGCTCCGGACGCCTTCCCGCCGGTGGTCGCCGCTTCGAGGTCTTCGGGCACTGCTTCCGCCACGAGCCGAGCCTCGATCCCGCCAGGATGCAGGCGTTCCGCCAGCACGAGTTCGTGTACCTGGGTGACCCCGACGGTGCCGTCGCCCACCGCGACATCTGGCGCGAGCGGTCCGCCGATGTGCTGGCGGGGCTTGGCCTCGAAGTCGACGCGGTCATCGCGAACGACCCCTTCTTCGGGCGAACTGGACGGATGCTCGCCTCGAACCAACGCGCCGATACGCTCAAGTACGAGATCGTCTGCGCCATAAACCCTGACGCCGAACCGACGGCCATTTCCTCGTCCAACTATCATGTCGATCTTTTCGGGATCGGGTTCGGGATCGAGTCTTCGAACGGCGATGTTGCCCACACCGCATGCGTTGGCTTCGGTGTCGAGCGGATCACCCTCGCGTTGCTGGCCGCACACGGGCTTGATCCCGATACCTGGCCGCCTGGAGTGCGGTCCCGCCTCTGGCCGTGACCCCGACGGCACCTGGGGCCGGGCATGAGCGCAGACTCTCCAGGGTGTCCGGACCTGAGTCATAATGGGTCTCCGCGAGAACCTCGGGCGTTTCCGTGGGAACGATGCCAAATGCACCGGAAGGGTTTGTACGCGGATAGGACGAAGGCAGGGTGGTGACCGCGGAGAACGTCGGAGAGAGTGAAGGCTTGAACGCAACCCCGATTTGGTTCGGACCGACTGACCTACCGCTCTTCGGCTGGCTCCATCTCCCGCAAGAGGCGAACGCCGGGGTCGTGCTCTGTCGGCCGATCGGGCTGGAGGCGGTTTCGGCACAGCGCGCCTACCGGTGTCTTGCCGAAAAGTTGGCAGACAAAGGCTTCGTGACGCTCCAATTCGACTACACGGGCACCGGCGACTCGGCCGGGGATCCAGCCGACGTGGTCGGCATCGGTACATGGCTATCGGACATCGGCGCAGCGATCGACTGTGTGCGGAAGACGGGCGTCTCTCGCGTCGGGCTCATTGGTCTCCGGCTCGGCGCGACCCTCGCCGCGAATGCTGCCGCAGACAACGATATCGAGGCACTCGTGCTGTGGGACCCTTGCGAAACCGGGCACGGGTTCTTACGAGAACAGCGCATGCTCGCCGCTGTGATAGGCGCCACTCCAGGAGGGGACTCGGCCTCGGAAGGGGCAGTCGAGATCCCCGGTCTACTGTTGCCAAAAGACCTCGCCGAAGCGATCGGTACGCTCGACCTTGACGACTCTGCCAGCGCGGCGGCGCGGCGGTTGCTATTGCTCACACGACCCGATCGGCCTTCTGGCGCGAGGATCCTGAAGTGGCTATCGGCACAAGACGTTGAGCACGGCGACGCGGTCGGTCAGGACCAGTTCGTCGATATCGAGCCCGGCGCTGCAGTCCTGCCTGAACAGGTGATCGTCGACATAGTTTCCTGGCTGTCGCGAACACTCGACAATGCTGCCGTTCCGACCACCGTCCCCGCTCAACCGAAGTCGTGGCCTCTTGCGACGGTCGCTCCGCTAACTGCCGGTCGCCGCGTGATCGAGCGGGCTGTACGGATCGGAGCCGAGAGCCTCTTCGGGATCGTCACCGAGCCGCAGGACGCCGAGCTCACTCCGATGTCAACAGTCGTGTTTTTGAATGCTGGAGTTCTTCCACACGCAGGGCCGGCTCGTCTGTGGGTCGAGATGGCGCGGAGCTGGGCTGCGCAGGGTGTACGCGTGCTGCGCCTCGATCTCGGTGGTCTCGGCGACAGTCCGACGCGGCCGGGCCGGCAACAGGATGAGGTGTATCCAGTGGAAGCGATCGAAGACATCATCGACGCGGTGCGCTTCATAGCTCCTGCAGATCCCGCCGGCGTCGTGCTCGTAGGACTTTGCTCGGGGGCCTATCACGTCCTGGAGGGCGCACTGCTGCTGAACTCTCGTCGGGCGTGGCTCATCAATCCGGCCCTGCCCATACTCCCGTCGGCGGTGACCGAGACGGACACCGGCGACTCGCGCCGACAAGCTGTTCGACCACTCAACCCGCTCGCCCGACACCTGCTTGCAAGCGTTCGAATCGCGAATCTGGGCCCGGCAGCCATACCAGCCGTAGCGTGGCGGGCGATTAACAAGTTGCGGCTGTACCCCTCGCCCGTCGGAGCACTCGAGACGCTCGCCCAGAGGGGCACTGAGCTACTCGTGATCTGCGGCGAGTCCGACGCCAAGCAGTCGCGGTGGGCCATGCGGCACCTCGAACGCTCAGGACGCTGCCATTTCGAGGTCGTCAGGTCGATGGACCACTCCCTCTTCAGGTTCGCCGGGCGCTCGGAGCTCATGAAACTTCTTACGCGCCAGGTTCTCGAGAAGCTCGTTCCGGATTTCGGACCTCCTGATGCAAGGGCCTCGAAGGAAGGGTCCCCCACCGGTTACGGTTAGAACGCCCGGGAGATCGTGGGCGTCGGCTCTCTCCTCGGCTGCCGGGGGCGTCCCTCAGTCGCCTGAGG
>PMVZ01000327.1:0-6420 GCA_003166375.1 Acidimicrobiaceae bacterium
GATTCGTGAGCAGCTCACGACCCGCCGGGGGAGCTGCTCAGCGCAGGACGGGAATCCCTCCGGCGGACGTCGTCAGCCCGCTGAGGGGCGTCAGCTGCTGCTCCACCAGGATCGGGACGCTCGCCGAGACCCGAAGGGCGAATGAGGGGGCATATTTCAGGACCGAACGGAGGTTGAGCTCCACCTCCGAGCCGGCACCCAAGCTGACCACTTCGAGCCTGGCCGGGGCGGCCTCCCCGTGAGCCAACTCGAGCAGTGTCACCGTTGCTCCTTCGGTTCCGGGGTCTTCCAGCGTGACATCGTCGTCGATCCGTGACGTGAGCGACGCGCCGGGCAGCAGCCACTCGTCGCTGGGACCGGCAGTTCCCGGCGTCGCGTCGATGTCCTCGAGAACGCGAGTCTTGTACCTGGTCGTGAGACGAGCGACGACGACGGGCGTCGGTCCCTGGGCGGAGATGACGACCGAGCCCGTCCCGAGCCCGCTCTTGCCCGTGACCGGTGTCGCGAAGTCGACAATGCCCCCGCCTGGGACGACCTCGGTGAGCGCAGCCACGATCCCCGCTCGACCGGGCGGGGCGACACTGACCGAGACCGACCTCGTAGCTGGGTTGTAGACCGAGAACGTGCTCGCCACCCCTTTTCGCGACTGCATGGACGCGAATGCCCACTGCCTGCGCCCGCGATCGGGTCCAACCAGCAAAGAACTGCCGGTGACGCGGACGTGACTGGTCCGGTGGCCCGCGGCAGATCTCGAAGCCACTTCGACCGTCTCGGAGGTCAATTCGAGCGCTCCGACGACGACATCTCCGCTGACGGCCGTGGCCGTGACCGCGAGGGAGCTCTGCTCAAAGACCCACCGGTGAAGATCGAGAACTACAAGGCCCGTGGCCGGCACGACAACGCCCTGGAAGGCGGAGGGCGATGTCTGCGTCGTGCCGGTCGAGACGTTCACGTTCACCACGGCGGGCGTGGCATTGGGGTCGTAGAGCGAGAGCCGGACGTCCGAACCGCCATAAGTGCTACCGGTCGGCACATAGCCCTGGGGGCCAGCCGCGAGCGAGCACGGGGACGAGAGCAGGACCGGGCCGCCCACGGTCGAGGCACCGACGATCGATTCGCCAACGCCGATCCCACCCCCGTCGGTCTCGATCGACACCGCCGCGAACCCCGCCGGACCGCGTCTCGACAGCGCCACGACTGCCTGTGACTGCGCACCGACCTCGAACCGCGACCTCGAGATCGATGCCCCGGTCGAGGTCCCACCTTTCGGGAGACCCGTCCGCGACACCACGACCAAGAAGTTGACCGCCGAGGTCCCACTGTTCACGATCGAGACGCGCGAGCTCTCCTCCCCGGCACCGACAGGCAAAGGCCCGGGACAATGCCAAGCGCCCGGCTTGCCCATCTGCACGACCGGGAGCGACGGCGGTCCCACGAACCGGCCCCCAGCTGGCTCCCCGCCCGGCTGGCGCACCAAGGCGTTGACGACCAGGAGCAACGCGATCCCGCAAGCGACGCCGAGGAGGGCTCGACGCCTGGGGGCGCGCGCCGCCCAAGAATGCCTGTGACGGGCGACGACATCGCTCATCACGGCGCGCTCGGTGCCGGCTCGGACGCCGGCTCGGATCGATCCTCAGGCTCTCCGACCGCGCTCGTGGCGGGCGAGGGCTCACGCCCGTCCGACGGGCTGTCGTCGAAGACGGCGGCGCCGTCGCCGGGTGGAACCTCGCCTGCCCGGCTGAGACGGCGACGCTTCCTGCGACGAGCAACGCCCTCAGCGACAGCGAGGCCGACGGCGAGCATGCCCGCGCCGACGCCGAGCTCTCTCAGCCACGCCGGAGTCCCGCGACTCGCCTCGGCAGGCGTTACGACCGAGTTGACAGCGGGGCTGGCGGCTGGCGTCCAGGCCGTGTCCTCGAAGGCGAGCACGCCGCCTTCGGTCGGAAGCTGGCGGAAGTCACTTTGGGCTTGCAGCGCCCGCACAAGGCTCGGCGCAGGAGGAGCCGAAGGCGGGACCTGGAGACCGGGCAGGTCCGGAGCAACCCCGCCTGGGAGGATCACATAACGGACTCCTGCTCGCGCCAACTCGGCGCCGAGGCGAACCGTGAGCCCGGCCTCGGCGCTGGTCAGGTCCGCTTCAACCGCCGCTCCGACACCTGGGTCGGCGCTCGGCCAGAGCCGGCGGCCGTCCGGCAAGCCGTCCTGGCTCACCGCGAACGCGAGCCCAGGCCGTATCTGCCAAGCGGGCTGCGGGACGCTGGCGGGATCACCCAGCCAGAGCACGTCGTAGCCCTTGGCCCCAGGTGCGGGCGCAGTCCAGCCGAGAATCTGCTCAAAACCCACAGAAGGAAGCGACGAACGGCCGTCCACCGATGAGACCAGGGTCGGGAACAGCCCGACGACAAGGCACAGTGCAGCTCCGGCGCTGAGATTCTGGCGCCATCCGAAGCGACTCCTCGCAAGGTCGATCTCGAAGGCGGCCACGCCGAGCCCGACCGCAGCCGCGATACAGCACGCAGCCGGAGACAACAGGACCAGCGTCGCGCCGCCGCCCGCACCGAGCCACCCCACGGCGCCCGCGTACGCAACGGCCACCGTGGCAACGGCCGCGACCCACCATCGCGTCGCCCAGTCGAGTCGTGAATCGCGAGCCACGAACAAGACGAAGGCTGCGCCAAGCGGGATCCCCCAGCCGAGCCAGCCCGCGCCTATCGGACCGACGGCAAAACGAAGCATGCGCAGCACCCCGCCCACGTCCCTGCGCGAGCCCACCGCGCCCGAGATGATGCTCCATCTCGCGCCGGCCTGGATGAAGGTGAGCGACCACGGTAGGCAGCAAAGGAAGGCGACGCCCAATGCACCCGCCGTGACGCCGAGCGCACGACCGACCGCGGCGATATGGCCCGCGGCGGCCGAGCTGAGCACGATCGCCAATGAGAGGGCCACTACGGCCACCAGTGACGGGGGTGCCAGGGCCGCCATGAACGCGAGAAGAAGACCGAACGGGACGACTTCGGCCGCCACGGAGCGCCAGCCGCTTGCGTCGTGCGGGGATGTGAACGGCTCCAGCCGCGTCGCGCGGCAAATGCGCGACATCACGAATGGCATCCCCGCAAAGCTCACCAGAGCCTGCAGGTCGCCTCCGGCGATGCCATTCCACACGAGCGGAAGACCGAGATAGGCGATCGTGCCCGCGAGCCGGGCGCGGCTGGAGCCAAGTGGCCGGAGGAGTCGACGCATCCCGATGGCGCCGATGAGAATGGGGGCTACGAGGAGCAACTTCTCCACCTGCGCGGTGCTGCCGATCAGGACCGCTCCCGCCAGACCGACCAGGCCGAACCCGGAAGATGCCGGCCCGGTGGCTTGCCAGCCGGCGTCCTGCCAGCCGGCGAAGAACTCGCGCAGCAGCGTGGTCGCCGGCGGGAAGGGCAGGAGCTGACCCACCAGGGGAAGGTGGCCTGCCAAAAGGTTGCGGATGCCGAACAGGACCACGATGATCAAGGCCGCCAGTGCCCAGCCGAGATTGTGCGGGGCAACAGGTCTGTTCCGGCTCGATGCGATTCGCGAAGGTTCAAGATCTTCATCTCGCCTCAACCGGTGCTCGACCGCCTTCGCGACCGGACCGGCGGGCAAGACCGGGGCAAGCGGGTTGGCTTCGAGAGCAGAGCGCCGGTCGCCGTAGCTCAAGGTCCGCGCGACAACGCGGTCGGGCCGCTGACGAACACTTGCAAGCGCCTTGCGAGCCCTCCTGAGGCTCCGACGGTGGCGCCAGTTCCACCACCAAGCGTCCCCGACGCGCTTGGCACGCTCGCGCTCACCCCTCACCAACGCGATCGACACCTCCGCGACCGACCCGGCAGCGAGATCGAGCACGACGAGCAGGCGATGCAGGTGCTCGTAGTTCTTGAGGACGGCGCGCAGCTCGTGGCGACGACGCAACACCGCCGCGTCGCCCACCGTCCTCGACCCGGACCTCGCCACCTGAACGTGGCGAACGCGGGCCGAGGGCGCGACGACGACTCGCGCTCCGGCCACTTGGGCCCGCCAGCACAGGTCCACGTCCTCGCCGAACAGCTCGATGTCCGGATCGAATCCTCCGAGCGCCCTGAACAGGTCGGCGCGTATCAAGATGCAACCGCCCGGTACGGCGAACACCTCGCGGCCTTCGTCGTGCTGGGCCTGGTCGAGCTCGCCGCGCTCCACCCGCTCGACGGCCACACCGAAGCGGTCGACGCCGATGCCGACCTCGAGCAGGTGGTCAGAGGCGTCCCACTCGACGAGCTTCGGGCCGACGATGCCTGCGTTGGAGCGGTAGGCCTCCCCGACCAGGCAACGAACCGCGTCGGGAGCAGGAGCCACATCGTCGTGGCAGATCAACAGATGAGAGGCGCCCTCGATCGCCACGAGCGCCTCGTTCGCGGCCGCCGAGAAACCTTTGCGCTCGCTCTGGCGCAGTATGAAGGCGCGCGGGAGCACCGCCGCGACCCGTGCCGTCAGCTCCTCGTGGCTCGCGGCGTCCACCACGAGCACGTCGAGGTTCGGGTAGTCCTGAGCACCAAGCGCCTCCAGGCATTCCTCGAACCACAGACCCGGGTCACAAGCGACCACCACGGCGACGACCGGCGGGGCTTGCTCCTCCGGCATCAAGGCCACGCTACCGCGGACGCGACGCAGGAGCCGGGAGGCCGACTCCGGATCACGCTTGCTGTAGTTAGCAGTTTGCAGTACACTAGTGAGCGCATGGCACCGGGCGCGGCGAGCGGCACGAGCTCTCGCAGGGCGCCGCTGCGAACGGTGATCAACAGGAGGAACAAGACATGACCGACATCCGACAAGGTCTGGCCGAGACGGCGCAAGCCCTCGCTGACCTCGCCAAGGAAGCCGCGTACGTCGCGATAGGCGTGGGCGTCCTCGAGCTCCAAAAGGCCCAGGTTCGTCGCCGGAAGCTTGCCTGTGCACCCAAACTGGTGGGCGCCCGAGCAAAGGACTTCGACGCCACGGTCGCTCAAGTGATCCAGGTCGTCGACTCAACTCTCGAGCCGGTGCTGGAAAAGCTCCCCGAACCTGCACAGGCCGTCATCCGCCAGGCCCGCAAGACACGCGACGAGCTCCGGGCTCGGGCCTTCGGCTATTCCGCCTGAGTCAGCTGAGGCGCTCGCGCCAGTAGGTAAGAACGTCCGACAGCGTCGTGGCCAGCTCGATGGTCGGCTGCCACGCCGTGGCAGCCACGAGCTTGGAGGCGTCGCCGACCAGCACGGGGATCTCGACCGGACGGAAGAGGTCAGGGTCCTGCACAAACCTCACCTCGCAGGACAAGAGCCCGGCCATTTGCGCCGCGAGCGCGGCGATGCTGATCGCCCGGCCTGAGCACACGTTGTATGCCTCGCCGGCAACGCCGTTGGTCGCAAGGAGCCGGTAAGCCCGCACCACGTCGCGCACGTCGGTGAAGTCCCTGGAGGCGGCGAGGTTGCCGACTTGGACATCCCCGCCATTGTGCAGCTCGGCTTCGACCATCCGCCGCGCCAACGCGGAGACCACGAAGTCGTCGAGTTGACCCGGGCCCACATGGTTGAACGCCCTGGCCCTTACGACACGCAGGCCCCGGCCGAGGAACGCCTGGAGCCCGAGGAACTCGGCGGCCACCTTGCTCACGGCATAGGGCGTCACGGGGCGAAGCTCGGCGTGCTCGTCGAGGGTCTCGGTGGCGGGCGCCGGGCCGTACACCTCCGCCGAGCTCACGAGCACGACCACGGGTGGGACCTCGCATGAAGCGGCGGCCTCGAGCAGGTTCAAGGTGCCCATCGCGTTCACACGGAACGTCTCGGCGGGCTCGAGCCACGACTGGCCGACATGGGTCAGCGCTGCGAGGTGGTACACGACATCGGGCAGCGCCGCTTTCAAGTCAGCGGCGATCAGGGCGGGGTCGGTCACGTCGATCTCGGGACCAGGGGCGATACACGTGTCGCCGGCATCGGAGAGGTGGCGGAGCAGCCAGTCGCCGACGAAGCCGGTCCCACCGGTCAGATAAGCGCGCACGGTGCTCAGGCTACCTGCCGATCTGGCGACCTCCCGAGGCACCGTGTCCTCCCGAGCGTCGTGTGGGCGTTCGCCGGTCAGCCTCGGCGGCGAGGTGGTACGCCGCCAGATGACCCTCGGCGCAGGCCTCCCAGGTGTAGCGGGACGCTATGGCAAGCCCGTCAGCCCGACGGCGGCTGTCGTCACCCGAAGAGTGCTCCGAGATCGCCGTCTCGATGGCCGCCGCGAGCGCGAACGGCTCACCTGGCGGGACGAGCAGGGCGCTGTCGCCTGCAATTTCGGCCATGGGCGTGCCCGAAGTCGTGACGAGCGATGTGCCGCACGCCAGGGCTTCGAGAGCCGGAAGACCGAAACCCTCCTCGAGCGAGGGGTACACGACCGCAC
>PMVZ01000327.1:6501-12989 GCA_003166375.1 Acidimicrobiaceae bacterium
CGCCAGGCACGAAACGAGCCTGGTCCACGCCATGGGGCACCACCACCACCGGGCATCGCGGAGCAAGGATGTCCCGGAGCCGTCCCGCGGTCATCTCGCTCACGCAGATGATGGCCGCGGCGTGCGCCACCGAATAGCGCATGGCGGCGCGGAACCACGTCACCTTGCTCGCTTCGTGCCATTCTGCGTGATCGAAGAAGGTCAGGTCGTGAACCGTCACGACACAGGGGACCTTGGACCACCGGGGCATGGTGTAGTGAGGACCGTGGTGCACTGCCACCGGTGGCGAGTCCAGGCCTGCGACCACCGAGCCGAGACGCGCCTGCTCGTACAAAAGGCGCGTCGGGCGGCGGGGGGGCGCGACCGTGACGACCCGCTCCCCCGGCGCCATGAGCGCCCATCTCGGACCGTCGTCACGCCGGGCCAGGAGCGTGAGCCGGCAATCGGCACGACCGGCCAGTGCCCTGGCCAGCTCGACGACATATCGGCCGGCCCCGACAGGTTGCCGGGGCACCGCGCTCACATCGAGCGCCACCGCCAGAGCACCGCTGGACGAGCCGGCGGTCATCGCCGGGCCTGCCCCTCGGCGACCGCTCGCTCCCAGACCGCCACGTGCGCACGCGCGGTCTCGACCCATCGAAGTGCCGCGGCGCGCACGAGACCCCTTGCGACAAGTGCGGTCCGCGTCATCTCGTCGCCGGCCGCGACCACAAGCCCCTCGGCGATCGACGAAACGTTGGTCGGATCGACCTCAAGCGATGCGCCACCGGAGCTTGGGACCGCGCTCGAGACAACGGGGGTCCCCTGAGCCATCGACTCCACGACGGGCAGGCCGAAGCCCTCCACGATCGGGACGTAGGCACACAAGCGGGCTCTGCGGTAGACCGCGGCCAGCACCCCGCCTTCGACGGTGCCTGCGAAGACCACGCCGGCGGTTGGCCCGAGGGCCGCGGGCGACGGCGATGGTCCCCATCCGCTCGGTCCCACGACCACAAGCGGCCAGGGCTCGGGCAGCTTCGGCCTTGCGAGCGTGTATGCCTCAAGGAGGCGCTCGAGGTTCTTCCGTGGCTCGAGCGTGCTCACGGTCAGCAGGTACGGACCGAGGACCCCGAGGCGCTCGAGCAGCGCCTGGGCCGCCGGCTCGTCCGGCTCGCCAAGGTGGTCTGCGCCCTCGTTGACGACGACGAGCCGGTCGTCGGCGATGCCCACGCCGGCGGCGAGAACAGCGTTGGCCGTTGCCTCGGAGGGCACGACGACGATGGCGGCCCGTGAACAGGCGCGTCGAAGAGCGGCCTCGTGCCAACGCCTGCCCCTCGGCGGGAAGGCCTCCGGCATCGATCTCCAGGCCACGTCGTGCACCGTCATGACGAGCGGTACTCCCGAGGAGGGCACCGGCGCCGCCAGCGAGACGGAGTGGACGACGTCGCTGCCCCGCCCGACGCGCGTGAAGCCCAGGTCCCATGCACGCGTCATGAGCGGACCGGGGAGCCGTGAGCACACGACCGGGCATCCGAAGCTCGTGAGAGGGTCCGGGCGGAAAGGCGGGCGGCTCGCGACGATCGTGATCCTGGGACGCTCACCGGTCGCGAGCTCGGCGATGCCCTTCAACAACCCACGGGCATAGGTCCCGATACCGCCGGGGACGCGCCGTCGCAGCTGTTCGGCCGCCAAGGACACCGAGATCGGCGTCAACGGGCCCGCCCGTCGACCGCGGCCAGGCCGTAGAGCTCGATCATCGAAGTGGCCGCCGACTCCCAGTTGAATGACGAGGCGCGGACGCGCCCGGCTTCGATGAGCTTGGCACGCAAGCCGGTGTCGTCGATGACCCTCGCGAGCGCTCGTGCCAGCGCCTCGACATCGCCCGGCGCCACGAGCTCGGCCGCGTCGCCGACCACCTCCGGGACGGCGCCGGCGGCCGTCGCGACCACGGGCACTCCGGCCGCCATCGCCTCGAGCGGCGGGAAGCCGAAACCCTCGTACAGCGACGGGTACGCGAGCACCGCAGCGCCGTCCAGCAACGACTGCCGCTCGTCTTCTCGGAGGTACCCGACGCGCACCACGCGGTCAGCGACGCCGCAAGCGGCCACCGCGGCGGCAAATGCCGGCTCACCCCGTCCCTCGGGCCCGGCGACGACGAGGCGCAGATCCACATGCGCGCGCGCAAGCTCCGCGAACGCCATCACGAGTGTCGGCAGATCCTTGCGAGGCTCCACCGCGCCGAGCGCGAGCACATAGGGCGCCGGGCGGTCCTGCCGGTCCGCGGGCCCCGGTGACGGGGCGGAAACGTGATCCCGAGGGGGGTCGAGACCGGGTGGCACGACACGAACCCGGTCACCGTCGACACCGAGCAGCTCGAGCACCTCGTCGCGCACGAAGCTCGAGAGCACGTGCACGAAAGCCCCGTGTCGGACCGCCCGGGCGACGAGCCGCGGGTAGGCCAGCGAAGCGGGCGCGCAGAGCTTCGGATACCGCAACGCGGTCAGGTCGTAGACGGTCACGACCCGGCCGGCACGACGTGCCGGGGGCACCACGTAGTTCGTCCCGTGCACCACGTCGACGGGCCCGACAAGCCATTCGACCGGTGGCAGTTCCGCTCGTGCCCACACCGCGCCGGCGAGGCGCGTCGGGGCCTGCCAGGTCCGAACCTCGAGACCGAGCGCGAGCGCGCCCGCGGCCGTGTCCCTGCGGGCGTTGCGAGCCACGGCGTAGCCGCGCAGCTCCACCTCCTCGCGTCCGACCAGCGCGCCGGCAAGACCGGCGCAGAACCGGCCGACCCCGGTGAGCTCGCCCGCGAGGGGCAGGACGTCGAACGCCACCCGGAGCCTGGTCAACGCGACCCCAGCCGAAGCGATCTCGTCACGGCGACCCGCCGGTGTCCACACGCCCCGCCGTCAACGGAACATGTCCTCGCCGTATGGCCGGACCACCTCTTCGATGACGTGGCCTGGCCCCAACATCGCGGCGTCCACTCCCCTGACCAGCGCAACAGGGACGCCTCGCGCCTTTCCCATCACGAGGTCGGCGGCCGCGGCCACCTCGTCCACGACGCAGATCTCGGTCGCGACGAGCTCGCGGCCGAGCGCGTCGGTCGTACCGCGAAGATCGACCACGGCGCGGATACCCGCGCAACCGATGGCCACGTCGGTGACCCCGCGCCGCCACGCACGGCCGAAGGTGTCGGAGATCACCACGGCGACCTCGAGACCCGTCCGTGCCCTGATGCCGTCCCGTAGCCGGCGCGCCGAGCGATCGGGATCCTCGGGGAGAAGCGACGCCCACCCCTCTTCCACATTGGACAGGTCGACGCCTGAATTGGCGCACACAAAGCCATGCCGCGTCTCGGTCACGACCAGGTCCCCCCTGCGCCGCAGGACGCGAACCGACTCGGACTCGGCCAGGAGACGTTTGGCGTCCGGGTCGGAAGGATCGATCCGGACCATCCGGCCTTCCGCCTTGGACACCACCTTCTGGGTGACCACGACCACGTCGCCCTCGANNCAATGTCTCTCCGACCGCCATTGGCGCAGTCTCTACCAGAGGACCCGTGAGGCGCTACGCACCGGGTGCGGCCGGTGCCGAGGCCGAGCGCCCAACGACCTTGCCGGTAGCCCCGAGCACGATGCGAGCGAGGCCTGCCGCCATCTCCGGTGTCCTCATGACTGTCGGTGCGACGATGCAGTTGACACCGGCCGCCTCGACCTCGCCCGCGCGGTCCGCGTCGGCCTGGTCGATCACGAGCGTCCCGACCCAGTCCTTGACAAAGCGGGCCACACCCGGAGAGGACGCCTGTCCCCCGAGCTCGACGAGGAGCCGGTCGGCCGGGCCCTTCAAAGCGGCGCCCGCGACGATCGGCGACACGGCCACGACCGAGTCGCGGCGCGCCCTCAACACGCTCGCCACGCCCGGCACCGCGAGAATCGGGCCTATCGACACGACCGGGTTCGAAGGCGCCACGACGACGATCTCGGCGGAACCGAGGGAATCGAGCACGCCGGGTGCCGGCCTTGCTGTCTCCGCGCCTTCGAAGCGCACCGAGTCCACGACGACCGAATGGCGCAGCTTCACGAAGTACTCCTGAAAGGCCACCTCCTGGGTATTCTCGAGCCGGAGCCGGGTTCTCACCGGGTCGTCGCTCATCGGCAGCAGGCGCACGCCGAGCCCCCAGGCGCGTGAGATCGCCGCGGTGACCTCAGACAGCGTCGCCCCTCCCCGCATCCTCCCCGTCCGGTAGAGGTGAGTCGCGAGATCCGCATCACCGAGGCGGAACCAAGTGATGGCGCCGAAGCGCTCCAGAGCCTGCATCGCGCGAAAGGTCTCACCTCTGAGACCCCAGCCGGTCTGCGGGTTGACGACACCGGCGAGGGTGTAAGTGATCGTGTCGAGGTCAGGGCTCACGTACAGGCCATGGAGCTCTGTGTCGTCGCCGGTGTTGACGATGGCGACGATGTCGCCGGGATCGACGACTGCCTGCATGCCGACGAGCATCCTGGCGGCGCCGACCCCGCCGCAGAGGACGGCTATCACAAAGCCGCTCGACGAACGTGGTCCACGACCGAGGCGACTCCGCTGGCGAGGCCGGTCCACGGTTTCCAGCCGAGATGCAGACCTGCCCGCCTCGGGTCGAGGGCGCTGCGCTGCACCTCTCCGGCCCGCGCCGGTGCCGGTCGTGGCGCGAGGTCGCTCCCACACGCCTTTGCAACGATCTCGTAGAGCTTGGACACCGACGTCTCTTGACCGGTACCGATGTTCATCACTAGGCCACCCCCGCGACGTGCGGCACGTGCGAAGGCGTCGACGACATCGTCCACGTACACGTAGTCGCGGGTCTGGCTGCCGTCGCCGAACACGACGCAGGGCCGCCCCGCGACGAGGTTGCCGGCAAAGATCGCGACGACGCCGGCCTCGCCGTGGGGGTCCTGGCGAGGTCCGTAGACGTTCGCGAGGGCAAGGGCGGTGAACTCGAGCCCGTGCAGCTCGCGGTAAGCGACGAGGTAGTCGATGGCCGCCTTCTTCGACACGCCGTACGGCGACAGGGGCCGGTGCGGCTGATGTTCGTCGACGGGAAGGTCCGCGCCCTCGGGCTCGCCGTACAACGTGCCTCCGGAAGCCGCGAAGACGACCTTCGCCGTCCCCGCTGTGCGAGCACCCTCGAGGACCTGGATCGTGCCGAGAATGTTGACCTCGGCGTCGAACACCGGCCGGTCGACAGAGACGCGGACGTCGGCCTGGGCGGCCAGGTGGAAGATCACCTCCGGGCGGCGGTGGCGCACCAGGTCGACGAGGTCACCCGAGCGGACGTCAAGGTTGTGGAATCGCATCGCGCTGCCGAGCGCGCGGGCGTCGGCGAGGTTGGCGAGCGATCCCGTCGACAGGTCGTCCACGACCTCGACGTCGTGGCCTTCGGCGAGAAGCCGGTCGACGAGATTCGACCCGATGAACCCAGCACCTCCGGTCACCATTGCTCGCATGGCGTCCGCCTCCGGTCTCGAGCAGCTTCAGGGCAATGGGTAACGCGCGCCGTCGAGCACCGACATCGGCGGCACCTCGGCCCCGACGCCGACAATTGTCATCCCGCGCAAGCGGGCCCCTTCGCCGATGAGGGCGCGGGGACCGACGATGCTGTCCTCCACAACGGCATTCGAGCAGACCTCGGCACCTGGCATCAGCACGGAACCCCGGACGACGCCACCGGGCCGGACTCGTGAGCCGGCGCAGACGACGCTGTCCTCCACAGTGGCCCCTGCTGCGATCGACGCCTCCGGGCCGACGAAGCAGTGCGGGCCGATCTGGCCGGCGACTTCTGCGCTCGGGTCGGCCCAGACCCCGGCCCGGATCTCGGGCGCGGGCGGCACGCTTACGCGACGGCCCCGGAGGATGTCGAGCTGCGCTTGAAGGTACTGGTGCGGTCTGCCGGTGTCGAGCCAGTAGGCATCCGACGCGAGTGCGTACAACCTGCCCGAGGTGACCAGCCCGGGGAATGTCTCACGTTCGATCGACACACGCCGGCCGCTCGGGATCCGGTCCAGGACCGACGTCTCCAGGACATATATGCCCGCGTTGATCAGGTTCGTAGGAGCCTCGCCCCGCGGGGGCTTTTCGATGAACGCGATCACCCGCCCTGCCTCATCGGTTGGCACGACACCGAAATTGGACGGGTCCGCGACAGGCGTCAGTGCGATCGAGGCGTGCGCAGAGCGCGAGACATGGAACTCGACGAGGGCGGACGCGTCGAACTCCGTGAGCACGTCCCCGTTGAGGACGAGAAACGTGCCGCTGACCCCAGCCTTGTCCGCCGCGAATCGTATGGCGCCGGCCGTGTCGAGAGGCTCGGGCTCGACGATGTACTCGAGCGCCACACCCGAGAGCTGGTTGGTCGGAAAGGCCTCGACGAAGGCGTCGGCCCGGTAGCCGAGCGAGAGAACGGCCCGGTCGACGCCATGGCCGGCCAGCCATTCAACCACGTGCGCGATCATCGGCCGCCCGACCAC
>PMVZ01000334.1 GCA_003166375.1 Acidimicrobiaceae bacterium
CCAGATGGCTCCGGAACGCAGTAGCGACGCGAGGTCACCGACGCCTTGGCGATTCTGCGCCTCGAGGAGTTGCTGGGCGACCAGGCTGCCATAATCGGGGCGTTCGAACGCCCGGAACACGCCGATCGGGGTCGGCTCGTGGGGACCGGTGGCGAGACGCGACAAGGAGAACGCCAGGCTCGGATCGGATCGGCTCTCGTCGTGCACGACCAGTGCCTCCTCGCCGACGTCGGCCACCTCGACCAGGCGGAGACCCCCCTGACCGTCGGAAGCGACCCCGTGCTCGCCGTCGGCACCGAAACGGATCGGCTTTCCGTGCTCGAGCGGGATCAACATGTCGGCGCGGTGCTCCTTGCCGCTTATCGCCTCGAACGCCCCGTCGTTGAAGACGTTGCAGTTCTGGTAGACCTCGACGAACGACGCCCCCCGGTGGTCGTGCGCGCGCCGGAACGTCTCGACCATGTGCTTGCGATCGAGGTCGTGGGTTCGTGCGACGAAGGTCGCCTCGGCCCCGAGAGCGAGGCTGACAGGGTTGAACGGGGTGTCGAGCGAGCCGAAGGGAGTCGACTTGGTGATCTTGCCGACCTCGGAGGTCGGTGAGTACTGGCCCTTGGTCAAGCCGTAGATCTGGTTGTTGAACATCAAGATGGTGAGGTTCACGTTGCGCCGCAGCGCGTGAACGAGGTGATTGCCCCCGATCGACAGCGAGTCGCCGTCCCCGGTCACCACCCACACGTCGAGGTCCGGCCGTGTCACCGCGAGGCCGGTCGCGATCGCGGGGGCGCGGCCGTGGATCGAGTGCATGCCGTAGGTGTTCATGTAGTACGGGAAGCGGGCCGCGCAGCCGATCCCCGAGACGAACACTGTGTTCTCGCGCCGGACACCGAGCTCGGGGAGCAACAGCTGCACGGCGGACAGGATGCTGTAGTCCCCGCAGCCCGGGCACCAGCGGACTTCCTGGTCACTAGCCCAGTCCTTCCGGGACGTCACGGGAACGGCGACGTCGGTCACAGTGCTGCCTCCTTGGCGGTCCGCGCACCGGCGGGTGCCGACTCGAGGCGCTCGATCTCGTCGAGGATCGCCTGCTGGATCTCACCGACCCTGAACGGGGTTCCCTCCACTTTCGACATCACCTTCGCGTCCACGAGAAAGTCGGAGCGCACGAGACGGGTCAGATGCCCGAGGTTGCCCTCCGGGACGAGGATCACCTCATAGGACCGCAGAACCTCGCCGAGGTTGGGCGGGAACGGGTTCAGGTGGACCAGGTGCAGCTGCGCGACGGACTTGCCGGCCTTGCGCACCCGCTTCACGCCGGCGGTGATCGCCGCGTACGTGGAGCCCCAGCCCAAGAGCAGGACCCTGGCGTCGCCGCCCGGATCCTCCGCCTCGACCGGCGTCAGGCCCTTCGCGATGCCGGCGATCTTCGCCGCGCGGGCGTGGATCATCACATCGTGGTTCGCGGGCTCGTAGGAGACCGTCCCGATACCGTCCTGCTTCTCTAGACCACCGATGCGGTGCTCAAGGCCCGGCGTGCCGGGGATCGCCCACGGCCTCGCGAGTGTCTCGGGGTCCCGCTTGAACGGCCAGAAGGTGGGCTCGCCGTCGGCGCCCGTCGCGTTCGGCTCGGTTGCGAACTCCACGGAGATGTCCGGCAGCGACTCGACGTCTGGAAGGCGCCAAGGCTCCGAGCCGTTGGCGAGGTAGCCGTCGGAAAGCAGGTAGACCGGTGTCCGGTACTTGAGGGCGATGCGGGCCGCCTCGATCGCGACATCGAAGCAGTGCGAGGGCGTCTTCGCGGCGACGATGGGGACAGGAGCCTCGCCGTGGCGGCCGAACATCGCGTGCAGCAGGTCCGACTGCTCGGTCTTGGTGGGAAGCCCTGTCGAGGGTCCTCCTCGCTGAATGTCGACGATGAGCAGCGGCAGCTCCAGGCTCACGGCGAGGCCGACGGTCTCCGCCTTCAGGTCTATGCCCGGTCCGCTCGTGGTCGTCACTCCCAGCGCCCCGCCGAAGGCCGCCCCGAGCGCGGCACCGATGCCGGCGATCTCGTCTTCGGCTTGGAGAGTCCTGACGCCGAACTTCTTGTGCTTGGAGAGCTCGTGCAAGATGTCCGACGCCGGCGTGATCGGGTAGGAGCCGAGGAAGAGCGGGAGCTTGGCGAGATGGGCCGCGGCCAGAAGCCCCCAGGCGAGAGCCACGTTGCCAGTCACGTTCGTGTAGGTGCCCGGCAAGTGCTCTGCGGGCGCTATCTCATATGAGGACTCGAAGATCTCCGCTGTCTCGCCGAGGTTGTAGCCGGCCCGGAACGCGAGGGTGTTCGCCTCAGCCACGATGGGTGACCTGCCGTAGCGGCGGACGATCCAGCGCTCGGTGTCGTCGATCGGCCTGTGGTAGAGCCACGACAGAAGTCCGAGGGCGAAGAAGTTCTTGCTCCGCTCCGCGTCGCGGGGCTTGGCCCCGGTCGGCTTGCAGGCCTCGACGGTCAGAGTGGTCATGGGGATCTCGTAGATCCTGTACGCCGACAGGCTGCCGTCCTTGAGCGGGTTCGCCCCGTAGCCCGCCTTGGCGAGGTCC
>PMVZ01000088.1:0-4540 GCA_003166375.1 Acidimicrobiaceae bacterium
GGGAGGAACCCCGTCACCCGGTTCGATCGGGTTGCCTTAACATACTACGTATGATCAAATTCATGGGTAGCAGCCGACGCCACCGACGGGAGATGAGCCAGAGGTGACCCTAGCGGAACAACCTCGCACGAAGAGCTTCGAAAGCATCCTGGCAGGGGCTGTTCCGCGCAGACCTGCTCGTCTCGCGACCGCCGTGCTCTTGACCATGGTCGACAAGATCGTGGGCGGCGAGCTCCTTCCTGAGTCGTCGCTCCCGACCGAGTCCGCGCTGTGTGAGGTCTTCGGCGTCAGCCGTACCGTCATCCGGGAGGCCTTGAAGCTGCTCGAGGCGAAAGGACTCGTGCGAGTCAAGCAGGGCCAAGGTACGACGGTGGGGCCGACCGAGCAGTGGGACCTGCTCGACCCGCTGATACTCGACGCCGCGATGCGCTACGCCGACTCCTTCGAGATCCTTGACGACGTGATCGACGTGCGTGTCGCGCTCGAGTGCCAGATGGCATCTCGCGCGGCAATGCGGATGACCGATGCGCAGCTGCGCGAACTGCACGATGCCCTGACGGACCTCGGGAAGCTCCTGGACCAGCCGGAGCATTACCAGCAGGCTGAAGGCGACTACCACGACCTGATCCTTCGAGGTTCAGGCAACCGTCTCGGGCGATCGATCATCCACTCGATCCACCCCCGGGCGCGCATTAACGTCCGCTACCGTGGAATAGGCGTGAGCGCCGACCACATGATGATGAGCCATCGAGGTCACGCCGCCATATACGAGCGACTGGCCGCACGCGACCCGGACGGTGCAGCCGAGGTGATGCGGGAGCACATCTTGCGGTCCTGGATCGAGCGCAAGGCCAGCGCGCCCAGCACCCAGAGCCCGTGAAAGATGGCTAGCTGGCCGACCGACAGAGGCACCTCGATCATCGGATCGGACCTGGTGTTTCCTTCACATCGAGCTCCGTTCTGCCTGCGGGCATGCAGCAAACCCGCGAGCTCGATCCGCCGGCTATGAGCGAGAAGTTGACCGGGGTCCCCACAGCCCCTGGTGGCATCGAGCGGGTCCGTCTCGGCCGTAGCGACGTCTATGTNNACACGGTTGATGCTGGGCTGCGCGCCCTTGGCCGGGATGTACGCCCCCGTCGACGACAGGCGGGCCGAAGCCGTTCTCGAGGCCTCTTGGGACGAGGGGGTTCGCGCCTTTGACACCGCCCCCCAGTACGGGGTCGGACTGTCGGAAGAGCGTCTCGGCGCCTTCCTGGCCGATCAAGCGGTCGGCGATGCGGTGGTCTCGACAAAGGTCGGCCACCTGCTCGTCGACGCCGACGACGGGGTCCAGGGTGGGGACCTCTTCTACGGAGCACCCAGTCGAAGGCTCGTGGACGACTACACCAAAGACGGTGTGCGCCGATCCATGGCGGCGAGCTTCGAGCGCCTAGGCCGCGACCGCGTTGATGTCGCGTTGATCCACGATCCGGACAAGTACGCCGAGCTGGCGCTCACCGAGTCCTATCCGGCGCTCAAGGAGCTCCGCAACGAGGGCGTGGTCGGTGCAATCGGCGTCGCCATGAACCACGCAGACGTGCTCACTTGGCTCGTCGAGCGGACGGAGCTCGACTGCGTGTTGATCGCCGGCTGCTATTCCCTTCTCGGGGTCCCGGCGGCAGACCGGCTCTTCCCCGCGTGTGAGAAGCGGGGGGTGTCGGTGCTGGCGGCTGGGGTCTACCGCAGCGGCATCCTCGCCGACCCGCGCCCCGGAACACACCTGGACTATGCCCCTGCGCCCAGTTCGGTCGTCGAGCGAGTTGACCGCATCCGTTCTGTGTGCGATCGCTACGGCGTTCCCCTGGCTACGGCGGCATTGCAGTTCGTCCTCGCTCATCCGGCGGTGACGGCGGCTGTCGTCGGTGCAGCCAGCACACAAGAGGCTCACGAGAACGCTGCCCACTTCCGGTCCACGGTTCCCGAGGAGCTGTTCGAAGAGCTCGCCGGGGCAGGCCTCGCTCCGGCGTTGCCGCCAGGCGCGTCTCACCGCCCAACTTCGCAGCCCGCGGCTCGTGAGGGACAGCGGTGACTGGGCTCGGCACCGGTGTCTCGCCTGCAGTCGGCGGCATCATCGACTCGCATCACCACGTCTGGGACCCCGCCAAGCGCCCCCACGACTGGCTCGTTGCGCTTCCCTCGCTCAACCGGCCGTTCGATTTGAGGCAACTCGAGCAGGTCGCGAAGCCACTTGGCGTGTCGGCCACAGTGCTCGTGCAGGTTCTGAACGATCCCGCGGAGACGGAGGAATTCCTGGCGCTTGCCGGCGCAAGCGAGTTCATCGCCGGAGTGATCGGCTGGGTCGATCTGACCGACCCCGGAGTCGGAGAGACTCTGGCACGCTTAGCTGAGCTCCCCGGGGGAGACAAGCTCGTCGGTGTCCGCCATCTCGTCCAGGCCGAGCCCGACCCTGCTTGGCTCCGACGACCCGAGGTGCGACGCGGTGTCCGCGCCGTAAGTGAGAGCGGACGGACCTTCGACCTTCTCGTGTCCACCCGTGAACTCCCCGCCGCAGCAGATCTGGCCGAGCATCTCGAGGATGCGACTCTTGTCATCGATCACATAGCCAAGCCGGAGATCGGTACCTCGACCTGGGAGCCCTGGACCAGCTTGATTGGCCAGCTCGCCCGCAGCGAGTCGGTCGTCTGCAAGATCTCGGGGCTCGTCTCCCAGGCTGGCAGGCATTGGGACCCGGCCGCTGTTCGTCCCTACGTGGAACGGGTCGTCGAGCTGTTCGGCCCGAAGCGTCTGCTCTTCGGCTCCGACTGGCCGGTTTGCACAGCCGTGGCGAGCTATGACCAGGTGCTCGGTCTGGCCCATGATCTCGTCGTGCCGCTCGTGGGACAAGAGATCGACGCGGTCTTTGGTGGCACGGCACGCCGCATCTACAAACTCGCATCGGTTCCTTGAACCGCTCGGCGAAGTCCAGGCCGGAATCCACCACACCCCATAAGCAAGCCCGACTGGCAAGATCTGCTCCCGACCGATCTCGGACCATAGGCATGAAACGGGTGAGACATGAGCGAAGTCTGTGTGCCTGTCACCGGGGCTAGCCGAGGGGATCGGAGGGGTCCACTGTTCCGTGGTGTCGGCGTGGCTTTGGTCACCTTGTTCGACGAGCACGGCGAGATCGACGCACCTGCGACCGCGGCGCATGCCGCCGGACTCGTTGACCTCGGTATGCGGGCGGTGCTGGTGGCGGGGACCACCGGGGAGCCGTCTTCGCTCGATCCCGCCGAACGCGCGGTACTGCTCGGCGCAGTACGAGATGCGCTGCCACCCGGTAGCGGCGTCCCAGTCATCGCTGGGACGGGTGCTCCGTCGATCCGTGAGGCTGTCGCTTTGACGGCGGCCGCTCGCGACGGCGGCGCCGACGCCGTCCTGGCGCTCTCCCCGCCACAAGTCTCAGATCCCCGGCCGTACTACGAGGCGGTCGCCGAGGCAGCTGCCGAGGTGCCGGTGCTCGCCTGCCACTGCCCGGATTTCCGCCCCCGCGTGCCGAGAATCCATCTGACCACGTGACCCTACGAGGCGGTACTCATGAATAGAGGGCCGCCGAGGATCTCGCAACTTCTCATGTCCGATCGCTTTCAAACGCCTCACCACGCCCGACGTGGGCCAAGGCCCGAGCATGCGGTCGGNNGCCGATGGGCGGTCTCGCGGTTGGGGCTCTCAGAGGCCGAGTCCCGACTCCAGACGCGCCAGCGCATCGTCCAGCAACGCGAAGAGGTCACTCCCCGGATGCTCTAACCAGTAGAGCTCGGCTGAGAGCATCACACCCAAGAATGCCCCTGCCATCGTGTACACCCCAAAGTCGTCAGCTGGCCACCCGAGCCGCTCGGCGACAAGATCGGTCACCTGACGAAGGGTCTTGGCGAGCTGATCGAGCATCCCAGCGCGGAGTTCAGGCACGGCGAGCGCGAGTTCCGCTCGCTCGCGCATGTCGGTCCGCTCCTCGTCGGTAAGTCCACCGACGACCGCGCGGAGGGCACTGCGAACGGCCTGGATCGGGCTGTACTCAGCAGGTTGTGACCGGACTGCCTCAAGGATGAGCGGATCGTATTCGTCTGTGAGGACGAGGTCCTCCTTGGCGCGGAAGTACCGAAAGAAAGTGGATGGGGCTATCTCGACAATCGCGGCGATCTGTTCCACGGTGGTGGCTTGGTAGCCCTGCTCGCGAAATAGCCGGAGTGCCTCGTGCTGGATGGCGGCGCGCGTTTTGGCCTTCTTGCGCTCCCTCAGGCCAGTAGCCCGTTCGATCTCAGGCGACAAGGCGCTCACGTCCTGGGGTTTCTTCTTCCGCCTCGGCGAGCGGCCGGGCGCGTGCGGGCAGGAAGACCAACGTGAGAACGAGACCGACTAGAGCAAACCCGACCGACACCAAGAGGGCGGCGTCAATCCCGTGCACGAATGCGGCGCGCACCGAGGTAGCAAGTGACTTCGAGCCAAGAGCGTGGGCGACGGCAACGCCTCCAAAGACGCTGCCGCGCACGGTGTACGCGGC
>PMVZ01000088.1:4578-16050 GCA_003166375.1 Acidimicrobiaceae bacterium
TCGCCCGACGAAAGGGATGTGGTAGTCCCTATCCCGAGACCGATGCCCAGCACTAGAAAGCCCGCCGCGGCGGTCAGCTTGGCACCGATCGCCTTGGCCAGGCGTGCCGACGGTAGCAACCCGAGGAGCATCCCGCCGACGGCTGGCAGCAGGCGGACACCTGATCCCTCCGGGCTCGTGCCCATGACGCCCTGGAAATACTGGGGCATCGTGAACAGGAGGCCAATCAAGGCCAGCGTGAGCACTGCGAAGAGGATCACACCCCAGGTGAACGACGGGGAGTGAAATAGGCTCAGGTCGAGAAGGGGCTGGCTGCCTGGGCGTTGCTCGAGAAGGTGCTCCCACAAGAAGAACGCCACGATCACCAGTAGCCCGGCGAAAAGCGGGACGAGGGCTCCAAGTGAGCTCCACCCGTGCTGTCCTGCTTCGATGAGCCCGTAGGTCACACCGACGAGGCCTGCACTCGAGCTCACGATTCCCACAACGTCAAAGCCCGGGCGCAGCGCAGACTTCGACTCCGGCACGAGGGCGACCACGGCCACAAAGCCGAGAACCGCGACCGGTACGTTCATCAAGAACACCCAGCCCCACCAGTAATGGGAGAGCAGCCAACCGCCGAGGATCGGACCGATCGGAAAGGCGAACATGTTGGCTGCCGCCCAGATGCCTAGTGCCTTCGGGCGTTCCTCTTCGGAGAAGAGCACGGTGAGGGCGGACACGGCCATCACGACGAGCCCCGCGCCCGCGAATCCCAGGAGGACTCGAGCGCCGATGAACTCTGTCGGCGTGCGGGAGTAGGCACAGGCAAGCGAGCCAGCAGCGAACAACGCCAGAGAGAGCAGCATGACCTTCTTGCGGCCGTAGCGGTCGCCCAAGAGCCCTGCCGGCAGCATTGCCGCTGCGAGGACCAGGGCGTAGCCCGATGAGAACCACTGGAGGTCGGACTCAGAGGCCTTGAGGGCCACGGCAAGAGTGGGGAGGGCGACGCTCAGGACCGTCAAGTCCATTCCGACCGCCAGCACCGCGAGCATGACCCCGCTGAGCGCCCACCACCTGCGTGCTCCCGTTGCCGTCATCGTCAGCACCCTGTCTCTCCTGTGGTTATGCGATCACCAACATTTCTAGAGGTCATCCTAAACGATAGTGGCTCTCATAATAGAGGGTCTTTCGACTCTTTTCCTCGGTTGCCTTGCCGAGTCGGGTTCGGCCGAGCCGAGGCGGTTGCCCACCGGGTTACATGACAGCTTGTGCCCGGTCAGGAAGCGCCACGAGCGGACGAGCCTTACCGACTGTGGCAGTGTTGACACTGGATGCGGACTCGGCATCTACCGCGAGCGACTTTGGAGAGCGAGCGCTGACAACTCGAGCGTGGCCGCGGCGTGTGCTCGAGACGTCAGTTGACGGAACCTTCGGTGCGCGCCAGTCCCGTCATTGTTCAGCGGCACTCAAGCAAAGAACGGCAAGCTCTCCAAGGGCTTCCGCATGGGAGCGCTGACCGGCCCCTCGAAGCGGAGCTGCAGAATCGCTGACGTGCATGAAACCAGGCGGAAGTCAGTTTGCGGCTTTGGAAGGATACTCGAGGTATTCGTCTAGGCGAAGGAGCTCTTGGATGCTGATCGCACGACGCCGCCCAGATCGACTGTGAGGATTCCTCTCCTCAAGCACCTCTGGCTCGGCACGGGAGCTCGTCGCCTCGTCGGGGGTCCCCCAGTTCGTTTGACCGAAGAATCCCTTGTCACGATGGACAAGCGGCTATCGGCCGGCGATCATCGGTTCGGCCACCTGTCGCAGTTCACTTCAGGACTGCCTGATTGCCTCGAGCCGGAGGGCGAGCTTCGGGCATACCCTCACTACCTCGAGGGCTTCGCGAACGAGCTCAGACGGGACATCGACATCACGGATGATCGGGTAGCCCCAGTCGTCGAGCAAGATGAGCTCTGGGAGCAACTCCGCGCACAATCCTCTCCCATCGCAGGCGATCGGATCCACGCGTATGCGAGAATGGGTCCTCATCGGACATCCCCCGGGACAGGGAGGATCTCCATCGTTCCCGGGGCACAACAGCGGCCACGGCCATGACGCTCGAGCTCGGCTCCGAACACCACGAGGGCGCTCCTCACCATGCGAACCACGCCGTCTGGATGGCGACACGCTCCGCGGCCGTCCACCTGGCCGAGCCATCGTTCAAGCCGGGCACGATCGAACGCTTTCCCTGAGGCCAGGCACTCGAGCTCGCCTGCGAGCGCAGGCAACCCGAATACGCAGGGACCGCACTGCCCGGCCGACTCCGAGGCGAGGTACCGGGCTAACCGTGCAGTCTCAACAAGCCCGCACGCGTCGGAGGGCAGCACGGCGAGAAGACCCGCTCCCGGTCCTGCGCCGAGCTGAGCCAGCCCGGCGTGAGAGAAGGACCGCTCGACCGCTTCGTCATAGCTCGCCCAGCTGCCGAAATAGCCCCCGAGCAACAACGCTTGAGGCTTACCGACGGCACCGCCCCCTTCCCCGAGCACGTCCGATACGCGGGTACCTATCGCCACCTCGTAAACACCCGGCCGGTGCACCGCACCAAGCAGCGTCACGAGCATCGAACCGGGTTCGGCGTCGGTACCAACTTCGCGGTACCAGCTCGCGCCGTATCGCGCGATGAGGGCGAGATGGGCGAGCGTCTCGACGTTCTGAACGAGCGTCGGGCGACCGTGCAGTCCGCGTTCCGCGAGCCTCGGTGGCGTTCTGGTCGGAGTGGGGATGCCACCTTCTAGCCAATGAATGACCGCACTCGCCTCGCCGGCGACGAACCGTTCAGCGGCATTGACAGCCCGCAGCCGGACAGAGTNNGGGTGACACACGACTATCGCTTCAGCGGCTCCAACGGCCCGCGCGGAAACGACAGCGCCGTCGAGGACGAGGTGCGGACACCTCGCCAGGAGGACCTTGTCCTTCGAGCTGGCGGGTTCGCCCTCGGTGCCGTTCCCGACGACGATGGCCCGGCCTCGTTGGCCTGCCACAGCGGCCAGCTTGAGGGCCGTGGGGAAGCTCGCACCGCCTCGGCCGCGAAGACCGGAACGATCCACGAGCTCGATCAGCTCGAGGCTGGGTGACCGGTCGCTGCCGAGCGAAGGCAGTCGTCCGTATCGAACAATGTGCTCGCTCAGTGCTGTCGGTCCAGCAAGCAACCCGCCGAGCAGCCTCGGAAGGCCGGCGGGTGCGGCGGGTTGCGACACNNGCGCGCACCGGAATGGCCGCGGATAAGGGATCTCGCCGCCCGCCGGACACAGCCGGCCGGGCAGCATGCAGAACTCGGGCGACGACTGCAGTCGCCACGAGAGCGGCAGAGCCCCACTCGACGCCGTACACCCAGGTGATACCGAGGTCGTTGCCAGCGCGAAGGGAGTGGACGAAAGCCACCGGCCATGCGAGGTACGCCAGCCAGTGGACCGCACGCCAGGCTTTGAAGCCCAGGCGGTGTCGGAACAGGCTCGTCAAGATCACCGCGGCCCCGAAGTCAACAGCGAGGGTACCGAGGCCGAGCGCTGCCGCCTTGTAGTGGGACACGAACGGGATGATGGTCGCCCACCACCCGATTGACACATACGGGTCAGCGATGGCGGTGACAACGTGAAGCGTGAGCAGCGCCACAGCAAACAACGACAGGGTCCGATGNNAGCACGACCACGACACTGAACAACGCCAAGAGAATGAGACCACTCCCGCGCGAGACATACCAGAGCCATTGCGAGCCCGACGCCGCGGTGACGATGGCGCTCATCGTGAGCTCCTGAGAAGCGTTGGCACCGGTGCGCTCATGCGGCGGCTCGGCGCCGTGACGATGCCCCCGTCAGCCTCAGGCCACGCGCCAAAGCGGTGGACCGCTCCGTCGGCTGTGACAAGGCGAGCGGGAAGGCCTGTGTCACGCAACCATGAGACAGCGTCGGTGCCTCCGACGATTGCCGCAGTCGAGGCAGCGTTCGCCTCGGCACAGGTCGCGGCGACGACCGTCGCTGTCCGCCAAGGTCCGTTCGCTGGAAGTCCGGTTCGCGGGTCGATGATGTGGTGAACGGTCTGTCCGGCCCGTCGCCATTGACGAGTCGTCGTCGAGGACGTTGCCACGGCTCCGGCCGCGAGCCGCACGATCTGTGAGCCTGGCCCGGAGCTGGCATCTGCCGAGTCGCCAACGCCAATCGGCCACCCGCCGATTGGCGGTTCACCAGCGACGGTGATGTCACCCCCGAGGCTGACGAGCACACCCCCTCGATCTCCGCCGCCGGCCAGCGCCGCCAGGGCAGCGCGGTCGGCTCCGAGTCCTTTCGCCGTTGCGCCGATATCCAGCAGCACCCCGGGCGGCAAGCGAAGCAGCCGGCCCTCAAGGGAGACCGAGTGATAGCCAGGCGCCGGTCCAGGTGCAGGGCCATCAGATGGCGCGTCCGTCGCCATAGCTGCAAAGTCGCGGTCGTAGCCGAGCTCGACGAGGTTTCCCCCTACGGTCGGGTCGACCAGGCCGTCGGTGAAGCGGGCGGCAGCAAGCGCCACGCCTATCACCTCGGCTAGCCCTTCACTGATGAAGTAGAGGCCTCCGCCCTGAGCGTGCAGCCTCGAGATCTCCGAGTCGTCCCGGAAACGGCTGGCCTCTTTGTCGAGGCGGTGCAGCTCTCTGCCGACCGCCAGAGCGGCTGATTCCAACCGGTCCGAGGGCCACACGACGACGCGCACCCTTGTACCTAAAGCATCAATCTCGGCGGCTGCGACCTCACCTTCGCCGAGCGCTCGCCAACGCGAGGTGACAGAAGGACTGTTGGTAACTGGCATCACGAGTCCTTCCCCGTAAACCCGGTCGAGACCACGCCTCCTTGCGTGATGGTGCCTGTCCCCGAGGTGGCGACAGTGGTGCCCTGCACAACCTGTGACCCGCTCGAGACGGCCACTGGCCCAGAGACGCTGGGTGCCTGACCGCTCCCGGATCGGGCTTGGACGAGCCCGCCAGTCTGCGTCGAGCTCACGTACACGGCGGGACTGGTTTGGCCAGGCAAGACGTGGGCAAGTGCTGCGCTCGTGGCGCCCACCCCGACCAGGAGGGCGGCCAGGGACCAGTTGCTGACCCGCCTCACGTGGCGGAGGTTCTCCTCCCGTTCCAGGGCCGCACGCCCTGACCGAAGCGGGAACTCGGACTGTTCGAAGTTCGGCTCTATTGGGGTTGACATTTGTTCCTCTCCTCTCCGCCGGCACCTGTTGCCGGACTGCGAGGTGATCATGCGCCACTGTGCATGTGACGCCCATGAGTAGGCGATGTGAACGGCTCACATGTTCGGGGCGAGTTCGGAGAGCCAGCGCGGCTCGAGATTCTGCTCTTACGCTGTGATCATGAGAGTGCTCGTCGTCGAGGACGAGGAGCGAATGGCCAGCTTGTTGCGGCGCGCCCTCGAGGAGGAGGGCCACGCCGTCGACGTCGCCCGCGACGGACCCGAAGGTGTGTGGCTTGCGACCGAGAACCCCTATGGCGCAGTCGTGCTTGACCTGATGCTCCCCGGCTTCGACGGCTTCGAGGTGTGCCGCCGCTTACGCGCAGCTGGAGTCTGGGCCCCCGTCCTCATGTTGACGGCGCGCGACGAGATCGGCGATCGCGTGCGCGGACTTGACGCGGGAGCTGACGACTACCTCGTGAAGCCCTTCAGTTTGCTGGAACTTGCCGCCCGCCTTCGCGCACTGGCAAGGCGCGATGACCGCGTCCGGCCGGTCTTGCTCACTGCCGGGGATCTGAAGCTCGACCCTGCGGGGAAGCGGGCTTGGAGGGGAGAGTTGGAGCTCGACCTCTCACCAAAGGAGTTCTCCATCTTGGAGCTCTTCCTGCGAAACCCCGGCGTGGTCCTCAGCCGCTCGCAGATCATCGACGCCGTCTGGGACTTCGCCTACGACGGCACATCCAACATCGTTGATCAGTACGTGACCTACCTAAGGCGCAAGATCGACCGCCCTTTCGGACGCGACGACATCGAGACGGTGCGCGGCATGGGATACCGCCTCCGCCAGCCGAGGCCCTGAGATGTCGATCCGCCTCCGGCTGGCAACGGTCTTCACGGTCGCCACGGCAGTCATCTTCGCCTTCGGAGCGTGGCTGTTCGTCGTCGAACTCTCCTCCGGTCTCCTCAACCTGCTCGATTCACAGCTGAGAGCCGATCTCGTCCAAGCCGGGCGCCTTGTGAGCACGCCGGCCAGGAGCGGCACCGCAGGACTTCCCGTGCCGGGTCAGGTGATACTCCAGGTCTTCGACTCCTCCGGCCATCTTCGCGGCGCGACACCAGACTCGCGTGACACACTCCTGTTGACTGCGGCGCAGCTTCGACAGGGCCGGACATCGGCGCTCTCGATCACTACAACGCTGGAGAACGAGCCCGAGCGCGTCGTCGCGGAGCCGTTCAGGGCGCACCCGGGATGGGTGGCGGTGGCCGCCACGTCGCTCGGGACGATAGACCGCGCCGTGAGCGACGTTGAATCTGGCCTCGTGATCGCGGGAATCGTCGTCCTGCTCATCGCGGGGCTCGGCTCGTACGGGCTCGGTCGGGCAGCCCTCTCACCCGTTGAACGGCTCCGGCGCGAGGTGGCCGCTCTCTCCGATACGGGCCGCGGCGCCACCGTCGCAGTCCCCCGGACGAACGATGAGATCGCGGCCCTCGCCCAAACGATGAACGAGCTGCTGGCTCGCCTTCATAACGCGCTTGACCGCCAGCGAGCCTTCGTCGCCGACGCCGCCCATGAACTGCGCACGCCCTTCGCGGTACTGCAAGGGGAGCTGGAGCTGGCGTCGCGCCCCGGCCGGGATCCAGAGGAGCTCACTGCCGCGCTCGAGAGAGCATCGCAGGAGGCAGCGCGACTGACGAGACTAGCCAACGACCTACTCCTGCTCGCGAGGAGCGACGAAGAGCAGATCGAGGTTCACGCGGAGCCGATGGCGCTAAGGCCGCTGCTCCTCGAAAGCGCTCGAGCCTTTGCCGGAAAGGCGGAGGAGGCCGGCGTGACATTCCGAGTCGAGGCGAGTGACGATCTCGTGGCCCTCCTCGATTCCGACCGGATGCGTCAAGCAGTCGACAATCTGCTTCATAACGCTTCGCGGTTTGCTCCCGTCGGCTCTGAGATAGTGATGGCCGCCAGCGCCCGCGGGCACGATCTCGTCATTGAGGTGTCCGACTCGGGTCCGGGTTTCCCGCCTGAGTTCCTGCCTCATGCATTCGAGCGCTTCAGCCGGCCTGACTCAGGGCGCGCGCGGGCCGGCGGGGGAACCGGCCTCGGGCTTTCCATAGTGCAGGCGATAGCGACTNNTGCCAGGCGCCGTCACCGCCCCGTGAGCGATGGCTTCATAGCTTCCTCGGCGACCAAGCCGGTGCTCAGTAGCGCTTGACTGTTCGGCCCCGACCTGAGTCCAGAGAACGCCCGTTCGGGCCCACCAGGCTCGAGCAACTGCCGGTCATGGAGACCACTCCGCCGGGCGGCGCTTGCCTTGGATGGCCCAGGTTTCAGGGGATAGTGGCCGGTCGGTAGAGCACTCGGTGGCGTCCGCCAATGGCCGCGCGCGCATGTTCGATCGCAATCGCATCCTTTGGAAACACCTGCGGCTTAGTTAGGTTCCTCTTAACTTCCGCTCCGCCATCCTGAGAAACAGCAACATCAACCCAAATCCAAAGGAGATAGAAATGAAGCGGATATTCAAGATCGGTACCGGCACAGTTGTGGCGGCCTCGATGCTGGCAACGGTCTTGGCTCTGGCCGGACCAGGCGCAGCGTCGGCAACTGCAGTACAACGACATTCGCCCAGCTCGCAGGCGACGGCCGTGGTGCGCTCCAGTTCCTCGAAGAGCTACCCACTTCCGAGGACAGCCACCTGGTATCGCGCCGGCGTGGCCGGATCGGTCAAGATCGCTGCCGTCAACTCGGGCACGGTCAGGGTCGTAACCGTCAACGCCGCCCAGGGCTACATCGCCTCTGTTGACTCGGCGTCCGGCTCGTCGGTGGACGTCTACTTCCGTCACGGCACTCGTACGCTGAAGTTCGAGGCCGAGATCAACGACAGTGGCGGCCTGACTGTACTGGTGACGACAAGCTGACCGGCTTGTTCCCTATTGGCCGGGTCCCGACTGGACGGGACCCGGCCATCGGTCGCATCAGGCCGCGAATACTGTGGCGAGNNTGATAGTCGAGGACGATGCGAATATCCGAGCCGGGCTCAAACGGTCCCTCGTCGAGATGGGATACGACGTGAGGACCGCCGCGACGGGCCTTGGGGGATTGTCGACCATCGTCGATGAGAAGCCTGACGTCGTCCTGTTGGACCTTGGCTTGCCCGATATCGACGGTGTCGACCTACTCCGCATGCTCCGGGCTGTGAGCACGGTCCCTGTCGTGGTCGTCACCGCCCGAGATGACGAAGGCGAGATCATTAAGACCCTCGACGCGGGAGCCGACGACTACGTCGTGAAGCCCTTCTCCACCCGGCAGCTCGAGGCGCGTCTCCGGGCGGTCTTGCGCCGGGCGAGGGAGGACTCGGACACGGTGGCGATCACGGTCGGGGCCCTCCGGATCGACGCGACCACTCGTGAGGCCACGCTCGCTGATCGGGACCTCCTTCTGAGCCGCAAGGAGTTCGACCTGTTGCACTACCTGGCAGCCCACCTCGGGCGGGTCGTGACCAGGCGACAGCTCCTCGCCGATGTCTGGGACCAGCCCTACGGAGGCAGTGACAAGACCGTCGACGTCCACATCTCGTGGCTGCGCCGCAAGCTCGGCGAGTCGGCGACACAGTCGCGGTACCTGCGCACGATCCACGGTGTCGGNNGCGGTCGCGAGGCCGGGCGAGGATCCGCCGCAGGATGGCATTCATGGCGGCCGCCGTGACCGGCACGGTCGTGCTCATCTTCTGTATTCCACTGGCCTTCTTCGTGCGTTCGATCGCCTACGACAGGGCGATCGACNNGGCCGGTCTCACGGCGACGCTTCCGAGTCCCGTGGGTGGAAGAGATGTCTGGGCGCCAGTGCGACATCCGAGCGCCTCGGTCGCCGTCATGGTCGCCGTCCCTTCCAGCCTGCTCACAAAGGGAGTCGCCCGCGAGTGGTTTCTCCTCTTCGGTGGTGGTCTTCTTCTCGTGCTGATCGCGATCGTCCTCGCTGACTGGATCGGCCGCAGCATCGTCCGTCCGATCTCGGATCTCGAGGACGTCACGCACCGACTTAGCAATGGGGATCTGGAGCGCCGCGTCGTGCCCGCGGGGCCGTACGAGGTCGCCGAGGTCGGTCGCGCAGTCAACGAGCTTGCCGACCGGATAGACAACTTGTTGGCGAACGCCCGGATGGCCGGAGCGGACCTCGGGCACCGGCTGCGCACGCCGCTCACCGCACTCCGGCTCGACCTCGAAGCATTGACCGACGGCACTACGAGAAGCACCCTGAGCAAAGACCTCGAAGAGCTCGAAGCAGCTGTTAATCGCCTGATCCGGGAGACTCGTGAACCGCCCCGTCCCCCAGGTCACGCGGACCTCGCCGGCACCATCCGAGACCGTATGGCCTTTTGGGCCGTGCTGGCACGGTCTCAGCAGCGCGCCTTCAGCGTTGAAGTGCCGCCGCGTCGAGTCGAGGTCCCTCTCGACAGAGATGACCTGGAAGCCACGATCGACGCTCTCATCTCGAACATTTTCGCCCATACGCCCGAAGGGACGAGCTTTCATATAATGCTTCAGCAAACTCCTCCTGGTTCGGGGTCTTCAACACTTGTCGTCGAAGACGATGGTCCGCCACCATCGGCGGAGACAGCGCCCAGGCCGCCTCGAAATGCAGGGACAGGGCTCGGCCTCGACATCGTTCGGCGTACGGCCGAGCGCGCCGGGGGCGCCATGGATGTCGGACGCTCACGAAGCGGCGGGTTCCGCGTTGAGGTCACGTTCCCAGAGGCGACGGCGGCAGGAACCAACATGCGAGCGGCCGCCAGCGAGGGGACAACCCCGAATCAACCTTAAGAGGTGGGTCCTTGGGCTTCATCGAGCGGGCAACTCCATTCAGGCAGAGAAGAGGCCCGAACAACGCCGACCGCGGGATTTGGGAAGTCAAGCGGCCACGCGTGAGCTGATGGCGATCTACCGCATCTCGTTGAACGTTCTGGGATCGGTGGCCATGTCTGATTCACTCTCCCTAGTTCGTGGCCGGGAGCGGTGGCGAGTCTCGTACTGTCGGAGACAGGCCGTCGATGAGCGCGAAGCAGCGGGCCACAGCACCGCGAACACTCTGCAGGTTGAGACTTAGGTCGACGAGCCCGTCGAAGCCCCAGAACACGCGTTGCGCGAGCAGATACACAGCGATCAGGGTGCCGACGAGATGAGTGCCGGTGAACGCCGCGACCACGACCGCGGCGATGGGGCCGAGCTTGGCCAGGCCACCGGAACCTTGCAGATTCACTGCTTGTAGCCAGCCGAGGCGGATCTCGGCACCGAGGACCCGGTCCACGGCGCTAACGAACCTGCTCGTCGACTGTGGGTCGTCGCGACGAGCGAGCTCGCGCGTGACCGACCGCGTCATGTGCTCGAGCTCTTCTTGACGACGCTGACCAGCTAGCGCGGCAGGTTCCTGCATCCTCCTGGTCACAACCCAGGTCAGAGCGAGCTCCGGAGCCACGACGGGGATGGTCCACGGTGACAGTAGGCCGAGCACGACGACTGCACTGGCGAACTCGACTAGCAGCATCGACCCACTGTCCAGGACCGACACCGCGACCCCGACTGTCTCTGCGTCTGAGATGAACCGCGACGGGAGTCCGCTCCGCTCCTCCTCGTCGATCGATGGAAGGTTGCAGGCGCCCTCGAACATCAGCAAGCGCAGGCTGCGGTAAAGACGACCGGCATTGCGGGCGTAGATCCCGTCGGAGAGGACGTATGCGACGGTCTCGACGAGAACGGCCAACCCGATCAGGCCGGCGAGCAGCGCACCCTCCGCCGTGTCCTTGCGCTCGACGAGCGCATTCACGAGAGCCCCGAACGCCAATGGTGGCACGAGACCGATCAACACGCCGCCGGTGCTGAGGCCAACCATCCCAGCCAGTCCGCCTCGAATCGGTCGAAGCAACCCGGCCATCCGCCGCCAGGGAAGCGGTGCTGGATGGTCTGCCGATTTGGGAACGTCAGTCTCTGAGTCCCCGGTGTCAAGATGCTGTAACCAGCTGCGGATCACAGTGCGAGCCCTTTCTCGCTCATGAACAATTCGGGTCGCGCACCGGGCACGCCGCACGCCAACAACGGTGCGGCGTGCCCGGGCAATGGCGTGGCACTATCCCTTGTCGTGCTTGGAGTCCTTCTTCTCCTTACCCTTGGGCTCGGGATCCCTAGCTTTCTTTACCATTGTCTCCACCTCCTTTATGGTTCGGAGCCACTGTGGCCCAGGTATCAGGATCGTCCGATGTGTCCTAAGAGGAACCTAAGTGAGCCTTAGGTCTTCCCGAACGAGGCA
>PMVZ01000218.1 GCA_003166375.1 Acidimicrobiaceae bacterium
CCCTCGGGACCTGAATGATTACCCCCTATCAGGCCGACATTCGTTTGTAGTTGTGGCGCAAGCGCCCGACCGCGGCGAGGTTTGATCAGTCGTTGTCGAAGAAGCGCCGGAGCTCGGTGACGATGAGGTCCGGCGCCGAATCGATGGCGTCGTGTCCTTGGTCGGGAAGGCTCACGAGTTCGGCGGTCGTCAATGTCGCTGCGAGCGCGCGAGTGATCTCAGAAGCCCACGGGGGGCTCTTCGTGCCGAGCAACAAGAGCACCGGAGCCACGACCTGCGCGGCGAGACCAGGAAGGTCGACGCTCGTGAGCGCCTCAGCCTCTCGCGGAAGCGTTGCCGTGACGATTGGGAGGACGTCATAGGCTCCCGGGGCGCTCCTATACTCCTCGAACTGCTCAGCGGTGAGACCGACGATCTCGGTGATGAAGCTGAACATCGCTCGTCCCGGTTTCCCGTCGGACACCAAGCCAGTGGCTCGCTCGACCCCTTCTCTTGGGACTGTCTGAGGCCCGGACGGCTCGTAGAGCGCGATACGGCGGAAAGGCGCCCGTCGAGCTGCCGCTCCGAGTGTGCAGGTCGCTCCGTAACTGTGGGCGAAGACATCGACGGGGGCGTCTTGTTGTTCTGCCAGATGATGGGCGACCGCCGTTATGTCGTCGAATTCCTTCCTGAGCGAGTAGGGCTCAGTGTCGCCACTTGAACCCCTGCCCCGACGATCCATCGCAGTTACCTGCCGATGCTCGGCCAGAGCCGACCATACGGGCTCCCATGGCTCGATCCGGCCCATTCCGCCGTGCACGAGCAGCAGAACCGGCCCAGTGCCCGCAGTCAGCAGGCCGATGCTGACGTCATCGGCACCTGTCACCGAATGCCTTGTTCCCTCCACCGCGGCTCCTACCACCCACGAGCGCCGAGAGCACAAGGGCCTTCGCGCCACATCCCCGTCGCTCGATCACAACAGCGGCACGGGCCGACCGATCTATATGACGACGTTTGTCAGGCCTCGCAACTTCGCACTCGCCACGGACCGGTCAGTTGTTCCGCCCCGCTTCGCACCCGGCCTCCCGACCACGCACGGGGGCGTCCCTACCGGGGACCCGGACGTCTCCCCAGACCAGGCCTTCCCTGGCTGGCTGTCTCAGTTCTCTTGGTCACGTCATGTCATCGGGATACTCCTTCTGCCATGGCGCCCAAGCTCATGGGCACACGCTGGAACTACACCGTCGCAGAATGCGAACGATCACGTAATTGCCCAGGGGGTCGATCACGTAATTCCACAACCGGTCCGGTGATGTTCTAGCGCGTCACCCCCTTCTTCGTCTTGTCGAGGGCGACCCCGTCGCCCTCATGGATGCGATGTGCCACGCCCACCCGAGGGGTGTCAACGGAGGGCATTGCCCAGCGAGGACACGGAGCCCGGTGACCGAGGCGAGGCGTGCCGAGCCGACGGCACAGCCGTCGGTCACCGTGGCGGCGTCCCGCAGCGGCCGTTGACGCCGGCGGGCGGGCGTGGCAGTTGTTCACCTCCCTGAGCCGAGTTTCGGGCGGCGATTGGGCCGGTAGCTCCGTCCTTCCATCAAGAGGTGGTGGCTGGTGTTGATCAACCTGTCGAGCGTCGACTCGCCGACGACAGCATTGGGGAACAGCTGATACCAGTCGGACGGCGCCCTGTTCGAGGTCAGCACGAGCGA
This sequence comes from Acidimicrobiaceae bacterium, assembly GCA_003166375.1. Lineage (GTDB taxonomy): Bacteria > Actinomycetota > Acidimicrobiia > Acidimicrobiales > Bog-793 > Fen-455. The sequence continues at coordinate 1,692 of PMVZ01000218.1, forward strand.
ACGACCGGGCCGGCCGATGCGTTCCGCCGATGCCGGCGAGGCCGTTATCCGAAGGAGTTCCGCAGAGACGCCGCGGCGCTCGTGATTGACCAGCGCCGGACGGTCGCAGACGTCACGCGACAGCTCGGCGTCGTCGAGCAGACACTCGGCAACTGGGTGCGCCAAGAGCGCATCGACCGCGGAGAGCGCGAGGGACTCTCGAGCGAGGAGCGGGCGCGTATCACCGAGCTCGAGAGGCAGACGAGAGCCCGCGCGTCACCCGGGAACTGCGCAGCCGTGGTCGCCCGGTCAACCACAAGCGCGTCGAGCGCTTGATGCACCTCCACGAGCTCGTCGGCATCACAGAGCGCCGACGGGTCCGCACGACGATCCCGGCCGAGGACGCCCCGCCGCTTCCTGACCTCGTCGAGCGTCGCTTTGCCCCCGGAGAGCCCGATGTCGCCTGGGCAGGCGACATTACCTATATCCCGACAGGCGAGGGTTGGCTCTACCTTTCGAGCGTCCTCGACCTCGGCAGCAGACGTCTCATCGGCTGGAAGATGGACGACAACATGGCGACACCCCTCGTGGCCGACGCCCTGAACGCAGCGGTTCAACTTCGCGGTGGGGCGCGTGGGGTGATCTTTCATTCCGACCGTGGATCGCAGTATCTGAGCGGGACCTACCGTGGTCTCTGTACCTCCTACGGCATCGCCCAGTCCGCCGGCCGCGTCGCCACGTGCTTCGACAACGCCGTCGCCGAGGCGTTCTGGTCGAGCCTTAAGGGCGAGCTCGTCCATCGCTATCGCTTTGCCACCCGAGACCAAGCCAAGGCGGCGATCACCGCCTGGATCAAGCGCTACAACGCCGTCAGGCTGCACTCGAGCCTCGGCTACGTACCGCCGATCGAATGGGAGCTCAACTACTATCGCCAGCAACTGCAAGCCGCATAGCCAAGTGTCCGGCTAGCGGGGGGAAGCCCAACTCCGCTTTTCGGTGCCACGGAATAACTTCTGATACCTAAAATGCAGATACTGGATTCGTTGTCGCCTAACCCGTTCGAGGTGGGATTTCACGGCCACCCAGTGGGAGTCTCGCCTGCAAGCCTCCTTTCTCCGAAGCCCTCGAGATTCTCAAGCTTAACACTTCGTAAGGGTCAGTGCACACCGACGAGCGGGGTTGTGATCTTCGCAAGTAGCATGTTCAGGCAGCTGGCCGCCCCAGCATTGGATTCCTGGAGGTCGAACCTATCCCTCAAAAACTTGACATCCCTAGGAGACAAGCGTAGTTTACGAATTGTTAATATCGAAACGGACGTAAGCCGGGGACTCCACGGCTGAGGAGCGACGAGCCTTGAATGAACGGCCAGTCGAAGTCGGCGTGCAGCCGCATCTTCTTGCGGCGCTGCGCGAGGAGCTGGGTGTCACCTCGGCCAAGGACGGCTGCTCGCCGTCCGGGCAATCCGGTTGCTGCACGGCGCTGGTGGACCGCAAGGTTTTCGTAAGCAACCAGATCTCGCTCGGCAAGGTCGCCAGTAAGTCGATAACGGCGCTTGAGAGCTTTGACCGAGCCGAGCGTGATCGTTTTGCGGCCCTTTTCGCGGCTGCCAGGGCACTGCAATGCGGCTTCCCACCCGGGATCTTCGCCCGAGTGAATGCGCTTGAGGAAACGGGCGTCGTGTGACAAGCTTCCTTCTTGGGACGCGCCGCGACGGCGTCGGGAGTTCCGCCGTTCGACCCGACGGCGAGCCGAAGGTGCTCGGCCAGTTCAACTTCTCCTCGGACCTGCACCCTGAGGGCGCGCTCTGGGGGGCGACTGTTCGCAGTCCCCACCCACGTGCTGACATCGTCTCGATCGACATTTCAAGCGCCCTCGCCATGCCAGGGGTGCGTTGCGTTCTCACCCACGAGGACGTCCCGGGTCGCAAGACCTTCGGATTGATCCGCGCCGACCAGCCCGTCCTCGCCTTCGGCACGGTGCGCTACCAGGGAGAGCCGGTCGCGATCGTCGCCGCCGATGACCCTGAGCGGGCCCGGCGGGCGGTGGCCGCGATCACCGTCTCCTACGACGTAAGTGAACCGGTCTGCGACCCTGAGCGTGCCCTTTGCGACGCCTCGGTCCTGGTGCATCCTGCGGGCAACCTCGTCCGACATGTCGCCATCCGTCATGGCGACATCGACCGGGCGTTTTCAGAGGCCGACCTCGTGGTGGCCGGCGAGTACGAGACAGGAACCCAGGACCAGGCCTTTCTCGGCCCCGAGTCGGGACTGGCGGTCCCGGGAGCCGACGGGGGAGTCGACCTTTACGTCGCGAGTCAGCACATCCATGCGGATAGGGCCCAGATCGCGGCATGCCTCGGCCTTCCGGCCGAGCAGGTACGCGTCGTTCTCGCCGGCGTGGGCGGAGCCTTCGGCGGGCGCGAAGACGTCTCGATGCACATCCACGCCTGCATGTTGGCGCTTCGGACCGGCCGGCCCGTCACCATGATGTACGCCCGCGAGGAGTCCTTTCTCGGCCACGTCCACCGGCATCCCTCCAAGGTCCGCGTCGAGCACGCAGTGAAGCGGTCGGGCAAGATCCTCGGTGTCCGGGTGAGGCTCCTGCTCGACGGGGGTGCCTATACCTCGATGTCCCCGATCGTGGTCGTCAACGCGTGCTACTTCGCGGCGGGCACCTACGCCGTCGACAACGTGTGGATCGACGGCTATGCCGTCTACACCAACAATCCCCCCAATGGGGCTATGCGGGCCTTCGGACTCGTCCAGTCGTGCTTTGCGGTCGAGTCGAACATGGACCGCGTGGCCCGGGCACTTCGTTGCGACCCGGTCAAGCTCCGGATCCAAAACGCCCTGGAGGTGGGCACGGTGCTGCCGACCGGGCAGGCCATCGACGGCCCGGCCCCGGTGCGCGAGCTGCTCGAGCTTTTGGCAAAAGCGCCGTTGCCCCAGGCTGAGGTCGGCGAGATCGACCTGCGGCGACTTCCCGGCGGGGTCGGTAACGTCACCCATGGCGAGGGTATCCGTCGCGGGGTCGGTTTCGCGCTCGGCATGAAGGCGATCGGGTTCAGCGGCGGCCAGGACGACACATCGACCGCACAGGTGGTCGTCTCGGCTCTCGGCGGTGAGCCGGTGGTCGAGGTGCGCACCGCGGCGGCCGAGTGCGGCCAAGGCATCGTCACCGTCCAGGCCCAAATAGCCCGCAGCGAGCTCGGTATCGATCAGGTCGCGGTG
>PMVZ01000111.1 GCA_003166375.1 Acidimicrobiaceae bacterium
GTTTTGGTGCCCTTCACCTCGTGATCTGATCCCTTGAAGTGGGTCTACGTTGATCTGATCCCCTGAGATCGGTCCACCGGTTCATTGGCTTGATCGGGATCTTGGTGCCTTACGGCCAAGCTCGTTGACAACTTTCACCCGTAGAAAGGCAGAAGGTCTACGTCTCTGATCCCCAGGTAACCGAAAGGCAATCCCTAGGAAATCCCCAGGAACGGAGGTCATCATGGCTCTATGGACGATTCTGCGCGGATCTTGGTTGTGGAAGATGAGGACAACATCCGATATGTGGCTGTGGGGGCCTTGAGGAACGCTGGTTACGAGGTGTCCGAGACATCCACCGGCAAGGATGCGTTGACCCTGGTCAACACGTCCAATTCCTCCCCGGACCTGATCGTGTTGGACGTGATGCTGCCAGACCTCGATGGATTCGAGGTATGCAAGCGGATGCGGTCAGAACGTCTCGAGACTCCGGTCGTGTTCCTTACAGCGCGCGACGCGACCGAGGACAGGATACGCGGGCTCACGATCGGCGGGGACGATTACCTCACCAAACCCTTTAGCGTCGAAGAGCTGGTTGCTCGCGTGCGAGTAGTCCTACGCCGCGTTGGAAAGACACCGCACAGGGATCCGGTACGTGTCGCGGACTTGGAGCTTGACGACGACGCCCACATCGTGACCAAAGCCGGTGATGTGATCGCTCTCTCGCCGACTGAATACAAGCTTTTACGTTTCCTGATGCGCAACGCCGGCCGCGCCCTGTCACGGGTGGCGTCCCGCGGCTGGTGTAAAAGCCGACTGACGCGGTTCCTGTCGATCATCCTACGCGGCGGCTGTAACAGCCTCGTCGACCACCTCCTCATCGTGTTGTCGGTCATCGGGCGCGATCAACTCGTGCCGCAGGTTCTGTAGCCGGCGCACGACCGCCGGCGTCATCTCCACGCCGCGCCAACCCTTCGACGCGCGATCGAGCACCGCCCATACGAGCGACAGGCAGGTCTGCTCGCCAGGCAGCCTGCCGATCACCTTCACCCGCCGTCGTGTCTCGCCGAAGGTGCGCTCGATGAAGTTCGAGTGCCGGATGCGCTTCCAGTGCTCCTTCGGAAACCGCAGGTATGTGACGAGGTGACAGAAGTCGTCCTCGAGGCACTCGACAGCGGCCGGGTAGAGCTTGCGCCACTTGGTGGCGAACCTTTTGGCCCGCTTCGTCGCCTCGGCAACGGCGGCCGTCCCCGGTGCGGCGTCGATGTCGTCGAAGATCCGCCAGTACTCGGCCTTCACCTCGCCCTGAGCGTGCTTGGGGACTTTGGCGAGGAGGTTTCGCGCTCGGTGGATCAGACACCTCTGGCGCAGGCTCGTGTCGAGCTTCAGCTCGCACGCCGAGATGAGCCCCGGCGCCCCGTCGGAGATCACGAGCAGCGGCGGGCGCAGTCCCCGCTCCTTCATGTCGGCGAGGAACGCCGCCCAGGCGTCGGTGGACTCCGAGGCGCCCGGGGCCAGGTGCAACAGCACGGGCTTGCCAGTCGTGGTGATCCCCCAGGCCACGAGCACCGGCTCGACCTTCGCCCCGGCGTGGTACTTGAAGTGGGATCCGTCGAGGAACAGGTACTCGAGCTCGACGTCGGCCAGGGAGCGGTGCTTGAAGGCGTCGAACTCTTCCTTGATGGCCTCACAGACACGGCTCACCGTCGACTTCGACACCGTGGCGTCAGGCCCGAGGGCCTCGGTGAGCGCGGCTTCGACGTCGCGCACCGACAGGCCCCGGACGAAGCTGGCGATGACCAGGGACTCCAAGGCGTTGGTCTTGGTCACGCCCCGGCCGAGGAGGCGCGACGCGAACTGCTCGGTTGTGCCCCGCAGTTTCGGGCGCTTGAGCGTGACGGGGCCGGCGGTCGTCTTCACGGTCAGGTCCCCGTAGCCGTTTCGCGATCCGGCCCGAGCACCCTTGGCCGCCTTGCGCCGCTCATAGCGGTTCCGGCACAGAAACTCGGTGACCTCGGCTTCGAGGGCGGTCTGCAGGAGCAGGCGGGCGCCGAGGCGGGCCACCTCCTCCAAGGTGTCGCCAAGCTGGCGTTGCTCCTCGGATTCGCCGAAGAGATCGTCGATCTCGGCGCGGAGCTGTTCGATGGGTGATACTCGGGTAGACACGGGTGTGGGTCCTCCTTCGTGAGTTGCTTGCTCTTGAAGGAACCTAGGTGGATTCAAGAGGCCGTCGCAACACCTCGAGACGGAGGTGTTGGTTTGGGTGTTCGAGAGCGGCAGCGTGCGGTTCAGCTGTATAGGGGCCAGATCACCTCGCCGGGTCGCCCGTCGGTGGCGTGGCGCGAGGATCGTGTCCGATTCTGGGCCGCGATTGCCAAAGGACTTTCCACTGAGGATGCTGCCGCCGAGGCCGAGGTGTCGACGCCCGTCAGCTTCCGATGGTTCCGCCACGCTGGTGGCGTGGGACCGAACCTTCCTCCAACCGTGTCAGGTCGTTACTTGTCGTTCGCTGAGCGCGAGGATATCGCTCTGTGGCGTGCGCAAGATGTCGGTGTCCGTAAGATCGCTCGCCGACTAGGCCGGTCTCCCTCGACGATCTCGCGGGAGCTGCGCCGCAACGCGTCGACCCGCACGTATCGATTGGACTACAAGCCACTCACGGCACAGTGGCATGCGGAGCGAAGAGCTCGCCGCCCGAAGCCAGCGAAACTCATCACCAACGAGCGGCTGCGTGACTACGTCCAGGAACGGTTGGCCGGAGTCATTCGGACCCCAGATGGGACCATCGTGCCGGGCCCGGCTGCGCCGGCCTGGAACGGACGCAACAAGCCGCACCGTCAGGACCGCCGTTGGGTGAACGCCTGGAGCCCCGAGCAGATTTCCCGGCGGCTGCCGGTCGACTTCCCCCATGATGAGACCATGCGGATCAGTCACGAGGCGATCTACCAGGCTCTCTATGTCCAGGGCCGCGGAGCCCTCAAGCGCGAGCTCGTCGCCTGCTTGCGCACTGGGCGTGCGCTGCGTGTTCCTCGGGAGCGGACGCGCCGACGGCCTGGTGCTCACGTGACTCCCGAGGTGATGATCAGCGAACGGCCCGCAGAGGTCGAGGACCGGGCGATCCCGGGCCACTGGGAAGGGGATCTCATCATCGGAACGGGTCGGTCGGCGATCGGCACGCTGGTTGAGCGCACCACGCGGTTCACCCTGCTGTTGCACCTGCCGCGCATGGAGGGTTACGGCGTCGAACCGCCCGTGAAGAACGGCCCCGCCCTTGCTGGCTATGGCGCTGAGGCTATGAAGGACGCGATCACTGCACGGATCAGCACGCTGCCTGAGCAACTCCGTCGTTCTTTGACCTGGGATCGCGGCAAGGAGCTATCGCAGCACGCGCAGTTGAAGATCGACACGGGTCTGGCCGTCTACTTCGCCGATCCACACAGTCCATGGCAGCGCGGCACGAACGAGAATACGAACGGGCTTCTGCGCCAGTATTTCCCAAAGGGGACCGACCTCTCACGGTGGGACGCAAATGAGATCGAGGCCGTCGCGGCAGCACTCAACTCACGCCCCCGCAAGACACTTGGATGGAGGACACCCGCTGAAGCGCTCAACGAGCATCTAGTGTTGGTTCAACAAGCCGGTGTTGCAACGATCGAGTGAACCTAGTCTACGCCCGTCGTCTATTTACAC
>PMVZ01000123.1 GCA_003166375.1 Acidimicrobiaceae bacterium
TATGATACCAGTCTGGTACCAACTCGGGTGGTCCGGCAACACGCATCGGCGACGAGTGATCTCAGCTACTCGGGCACCCTCACGGTCTGGGTGGCCATGAGGTCCTCGATCGCGGTTGCCACCTGCGCCGGAGCGAGAACTCCATTCAGGTCCCATCGGCGAAGCACGGCTCCGCACTCGACGTAGAAGATCTCGGGCACCCAGGGGACCGTGTCGAGGGGGAGGAGCGTTCGCAGTTCCCGCCCCCGAACCGTGTCTGAGAAACCGCATCTCGGCCCGACTGATCCGAGGCAACCGCGTCCTCGCCGCGGGATTGGCGACGATCAGATTGTCGTCCACCGCCGCGTCGAGAAGCTGGTCGAGGATCGTGAATACGCGATGCACGCTTGACGGCGACAGTCGCGCCCCGAGTGCGCTCACCCATGCACGTCGGAGACGACGACATCGTATCTGCGTATGCACGAAGGAATGAAGGACTTCGAGATGCCCACCGAGGAGAAAGTGGAGCTCGCGAGCGACGGTTTCCGGCTGCTCGCTGATCCGACGCGCATCAAGATCCTCTGGGCGCTGCTCCAGGGTGAGTCCTCGGTTGCCTGCCTCGCCGACCTCGTCGGGCCGAGACCGACAGCGGTCTCACAGCATCTCTCCAAGCTCCGCCTCGCCAGACTCGTCTACCGTCGTCGTTCTGGGACTTTCGCCTACTACTCCGCGGCCGACGAGCACGTCGCCCGTCTCCTGGCCGAGGCCCTCTACCACGCCGACCATCGGGTCGAAGGGCTGCCCGACCATCCACATGCGACGGCTCGGCAGCGATCGAAGACGCGTTCTTGACTAATTCACTTGTTCCCTGGCGCTACGGAAGCGGCGCAGTCGCAAGGAGTTGCTCACGACAAAGACACTGGAGGCGGCCATCGCGGCCGCGGCGATCATCGGGTTGAGAAGTCCGGAGACGGCGAGCGGGATGGCGGCCACGTTGTAGGCGAACGCCCAGAAGAGATTGCCCTTGATGGTTCCAAGCGTGCGTCGGGCGAGCCTGATCGCGTCCGCGGCGGCACGAAGGTCGCCCGAGACGAGCGTGATGTCGGAGGCCTCGATCGCCACATCGGTGCCTGTGCCGATCGCGAGCCCGAGGTTCGCCTGCGCGAGCGCTGGTGCGTCGTTGACTCCGTCACCGACCATCGCCACGGTCTCGCCTTCACGCTGGAGGCGTGTGACCTCCTCGACCTTGCCGGAAGGAAGCACCCCCGCTTGGACGGACTCGATACCGACCCGGGCGGCGATAGCACGAGCGGCCCGCTCGTTGTCACCGGTGAGGAGGACGGGCGTCAGGCCCAGCGCCTTCAGCTCGGCGATCGCCTGCGCCGAGCTGGGTTTTACGGTGTCAGCGAGTGCGAGCAGCCCTCGGAGCACCCCGTCCCAGGCGACGGCGACGGTCGTCTGGCCCGTTGCTTCCATCTTCTCTTGCCAGGCACGCGTCACATCGTCGAACTCGATGCCGGACTTCGCGAGAAAAGCTGAGCGCCCGACGAGCACTGCCTTGTCGTCGACGAGCGCTTCGACACCGAGCCCGGGGCGGTTGCGGAACTCCGTCACGAAGCCCAGCTCTACTCCGGGGGCGAGCGCGCCGGCTATCGCCTGGGCAAGCGGATGCTCGCTCGCCGACTCCGCGGCGGCGGCGATCCGTAACAGCTCGTCGCGTTCCGTGCCGATCGGGAGCGTGTCGACGAGACGCATCCGGCCCTCGGTGATCGTGCCTGTCTTGTCGAGAACGATGGTCGTGATGCGGCGGGTCTGTTCGAGGATTTCGGGGCCCTTGATCAAGATGCCGAGTTGTGCGCCGCGTCCTGTCCCGACCATCAACGCCGTAGGTGTCGCAAGCCCCATGGCGCACGGGCAGGCGATGATCAAAACAGCGACGGCAGCGGTGAACGCATGCGACGCGCTTGCGCCGAAGGCGAGCCAGCCGCCGAGGGTCCCGAGCGCTACCACGATCACGACCGGTACGAAGACAGCAGAGACGCGGTCCGCCAGGCGCTGCACCTCCGCCTTGCCTGTCTGTGCCTTCTCTACGAGGCGGGCGATCTGCGCGAGCGCCGTGTCGGCACCGACGCGGCTCGCGCGGACGACGAGGCGACCGTAGGTGTTGATCGTCGCTCCTGCGAGCTCCGTGCCCGGTGCGACCTCGACCGGGACAGACTCGCCGGTCACCATCGACTGGTCGACGGCGGAGGCTCCCTCGACGACGATGCCGTCGGTGGCGATCTTCTCGCCCGGACGCACGACGAAGAGGTCGCCGACCTTGAGCTGCTCGACCGGCACGAGTGTTTCGGCGCCGTCTCGGATCAACCGGGCCTCCTTCGCCCCGAGCTCGAGGAGGGCGCGGATGGCGGTGCCGGAGCGGCGCTTGGCGTGGGTCTCGAAGTACCGCCCGAGCAGGATCAGCGTCGTGATCACCGCCGAGGCCTCGAAGTAGGTGTCCGCTCGAAGACCGGCGAGCAGAACGACCGACGACCAGGTCCAAGAGGCGATGGTTCCGAGCGACACGAGGGTGTCCATGCTCGCGGCGAGGTGCCGGGCGTTCAGCAGCGCTGCCCGGTGGAACTGAGCCCCGCTCCAGAACACGACAGGGGTTGCAAGCGCGAGCGACAGCCACTTCCAGCCCCCGAACTGCAAGGGCGGCACCATCGCGAGCAGGACAAGGGGAACCGCGAGCACGGCTGCGACGATCAGCCGAGTCGGGGGCGCGTCGTGTGCAAGCTGTACTTGTGGTTGTGGAGCCGCGGCGTGGTACCCGATCGCTTCGACGGCGCCGAAGAGCTGAGCTGGCGAGACACGCTCCGGGTCGTAGCTGACCGAAGCGGTCTCGGTTGCGAAGTTGACCGTTGCCGCCACGCCGTCAAGCTTGTTGAGCGCCCGCTCGATCCTCGCCGCGCAAGAGGCGCACGTCATTCCTTCGAGCGCGAGCGTCGTGTGCGCGCGCTCGTTGACGCGTGAATTAGCGCGTGTTGGCGTCGCCAGGGTCATCAGCGAGTCTTCATGAAACGGTGCACAGCTTCGAGCAACTCGACTGTCTTCGCGTCCGCTTCGGCCTCGTCGCCACTTGCGAGCGCACCCGCGACGCAGTGCGTGACGTGCTCGTCGAGGATCAGAAAGGCGACGTTGTCGAGGGCGGTCGTCACGGCGGCAATCTGGGTGAGGATGTCGATGCAGTATCGGTCGTCGGTGACCATCCGCTCGAGCCCGCGGACTTGGCCCTCGATCCGGTGCAGTCGCTTGACGAGCGCGCCCTTCTCGCTGTGATACCCGTAATGCTGTTTGTCTTCGGCTTCTGTGTTCACGCGGTGACCTCGTATCCGGCCTCGTTGATCGCGGCGATGACCGCTTTGATGTCTAACAGCTCCCCGCCGACGGCGACTTTCTTAGTCTTCACGTTGACATCGACCGTCTCGACGGCTGCGAGCTTGGAAACTGCGGCCGTGATTGCACTTGCACAGTGATCACAGGTGATGTCTGGCACGTCCAGGTTGATAGTCACTGCCCCGCCTTTCTGTGTTCGCCCGTTTCCAGCTCGCGCAAGACGATTTCAGCGTTGAGCTCATCGCTGCGGCGGCGAAGCTCGGCGAGCGGCAATCGTGCTTCGGCGAACGAGGGATCGCTGCCGTGGAAAGAAGAGCCGACGCCGGCATTGTTGACCGCACCGCCGTGGCCATGACCGTGACGCATCATCAGGATCATCATCACGGGCAAACAAGGAACAGTCCATATCTGAGGAACTCAAGCATCGTTATGCCACCTTTGGAAGCTTGTTGATCAGCGCGGCCGGGGAGATCCACATGCCGGGGAAGTCCTGATGGAAAAGGTGTTACGTAGAGCAGCTCGGTCGCCTGTGCTGGCGAGGTCGACTCTCGGACGGGCATCTCCTGGTTCGTCATTCGGCTCCGATCACTGTCAATATACTCCACCGGGGTATATCTGCCAAGTGAAGCTTAGAGTTAGACGTGCTCCCGAGGGTGCTCCTTCGCATACCCCCACGACGTATCTGCTCAAGTCGAGAAGCTTCCGATCACTACAGCCCTCGGCTCGGTAAGGACTCGGGGTGTGGACGTAGGTTTCGAGTTGGTGGTTGAGACCCTCCGAATCGGCCAGGAGGTGGTCGAAGTGGGGAGCGACGGCTGTTTTGAGGCTTTTAGGCCGCGGGTTCAGGCGACCTGGCAAAGCTCTGACCAGCAACTGTCTGCTTCAAGAGGGCGTGGAGTTAAGTTTCGAGTCGGTCCTCCGACACAAGTCCTGACCTGCGAATACGCGGCTGGGACACTCCTGGCGACCGGTGTTGCGGCGTCGTCTCGGAAGGCTGTCGTATAAGTGCTAAGGCCTCGCGGGCGAGTCCCGCACTTGACTGAAGGAAACTCGCTGACGTAGCTACGCCGCAAGTTCGGTCTCGCTCCACTCCTTACTGGCGACAGCAGCATGGCCGACTCCGACTCGTTGACGTCAGGTGGGTCCGGGCTCCATTGCCATCCATTGAGGTCTAGGAACATGACGAGGGAGGTCCACGCCGCCCGCTTGTCGCCGTCTGGCAGGGGTTGTTCCAAGCAAGTCGACACGTGAGGACGGCGGCTTTGTCAAACATGTCGGGGTAGAACTCCTCGTCCCTTCATCCAGCCTGCGGAGCGTGAAGTGCGAAGTCGGCAAGCTCGACCCGTGAAGCCTTGATGAGAACAGCTGCTTCGATCCCGGTGACCTACTCTGCGAGCCAGTAGTACTCGGCAAGCGACACGTATCTGGTCAACGGGCAAGGCGCTCTAAGAGTTCCTTGTTACGCTCGAGGAGCCGACGAGCACGGTGCGTGAAGTCCGCGTCTTCGCGAACGCGGGCGATCTCCGCGGTGAGCGCATTCACGTTCTCCGTTGGACAACTGCGTCGTCCAGTTGCAGGCCGAATGCACGAGTGTTTCTGGTTTGCGTGGAGGATAGGCCGACGTGCTCGAAACCGAGTCGTGGAATGCTCACAGCCCAGGTGAGGAGCGGTTTTGGCCGACGCAGATCGACGGAGGACACCCCCATTTACGCCCCGGTCGTCTCATGGATATCCGGCGATCCGGGTGCCAAGCCCAAAGACGACGAGTCCGATGTCGACCCGTCGACATGGTCGCTATGGGCGGAGCGTGAGATCTGGCGATCGGCGCGACGGTGCGAGAACAATGCGCTGGGAAGCGGCCACCTCAGACGGCCAGGTCTTGGCGACCTGGCCGTCCTCTTGGCTGGTGGCCATCCAGTTTCGGGCAGTAGCCCGCTGAAGATGGGAGTGGGGACCGGATCGGCTAGGGGGCGAGCGGTAGCACCGAGAGGGCGTACAGGCCAGCCACGTAGAGGCTGCCCACCGCGGGGTCGGCCACGATCCACGCCGGGCCGTGAGCCGCCGGCAGCTTGCCTGCTGCCCGGTCACAACCGGAGGTCACCGACCCGTTGCAGACGGCCCCGTCGATCACCGATGCGCTGGCGTCCTCATAGTTGGCCGTATAGACGTCATGAGTGAAGGGGTCGAGGGTTATCCCGATGGCGTTGTGGCCGACCGGGCGACCTGATGAGCGACGCACGACAGGATCTCGACGGGGCCGCGCTGGTCGGCCTCCCGTCGCGAAGGTGCCTGGCCGGTTTGGGGTTCTCCTCCCATGAGGGCCGGCTGGGGACCAGCTCGCCCGTCTGAAGATCGCATGGGGCGGTATCTCCTTTCCTGCCCGCGCTAGGCGCTCGCTCCCCTGTCTGTGGCCAGCGGGGCAGCGGCTCCTACCAGAGCCGGATCCTGCGCAAACCGCGCTGCAGGACTCTGCTGTCGGAGCGGTAGACATTGCGCGGACTCACACGCTTGTCCGCCATACTGATTCCGTGCTGCAAAGACTGCGGCAGCTCTTCCGAGAGGCCGCCCAGTTCCGGGGAGCGAGGTTACCGCTGATGTACATGGCGGGTCGGGTACTGGCCAAGTCCCGGGTCGGCAACCCGCATATCACCTTAGACATAGCCCGAGACGTCCGAACTGACGTGTTGGCACCTGCTCGAGGCATTATCGGCGACCGGGTGGCCTCCGTAGTTGTGCGAACGACGGCTCGCCACGCCGGGCACGATGTCATGGTCCTGGCCCAGGTGGCGCAGGACTACTTCCGGACAAGAACCGCCCTCGTGGTGCCCGGCGGGGTTGTAGTGGATGCCGGTGCCAACGTCGGTCTGTACTCGGTCCTCGTCGCCCTCGCTCAACCGACTGCTGTCGTGCACGCGTTCGAGCCAGTGGCTGCCTGCTTTGAGGCGGCCCAGGCCAACGCGACGGTAAACGAAGTGGTCGATCGGGTAAACCTGAACCGACAGGCCTTAGGCGGCGAGGCCGCGAACGATCACATATCGCTGACGTTTGGGGGTCGGCAGGGCACGCTTAGCGCGGACATCCTCAGTGACGCCAGAACTGGAGCCACACAGGTCGTCTCGGTTGTTCGCCTCGACGACTACTGCGAAGGCGTAGGGGTCGAGCGGATAGATGTGCTCAAGCTCGACGTCGAAGGATACGAGGTGAACGTGCTTGAGGGGGCACCCCAAACCCTCGCCCACACCCGAGTCGTCGTCATGGAGTGGCACTCTCCCGATCGCGCCGAGCGCGCCGATCACCTCCTCGCGCAGGCGGGCCTAACGTTTTTGCCACCCTTCAGCGACGCACTCCACACAGCCTGTGGGATCGGGTACTGGGTGCGTGACACGACAGGAACCAGGGCAAATGGGTCTGTGGACGATGGGCGCGACGAGCTGGTTCCTTGATGATGTTCAGGCTCGCCAAGTAGGCCTGCTACAAGATCATTCGCCAAGGACTTGCGGCCCTGCTGGGCGATAGGACTCTCGCGCCGCCATCGCTGGCGAACGAAACGACCGCCGCATGTGGGCGTTGCACATGGGTTTCATCGCGGAAGAGGTGGTACCTGTGGTTCCGGCGCCTGTCCTGGCCGAAGCCTGGAGAGGCGGCCCGCGCCAAGCCAACCTTGCCCGCATGCTGGCCGGCTGCGAAGTCGAGCCGATGAGCGCAGACCAGGCCCGCCAAGTCGGCGAACTCGCCGGCCGAGCGAACCATGACGATGACATACTGGCAAGCAGTGCTGGACCTACCCGGTAACGACCACGGGACTCCTGGCGGGGACGCGTCGGGATCGACCGGAGCAGAGTCTCGGGCGTGACGAGAAAACAACGCCGGCGCCACCTTGGAAGTACTCGGCTGAGCGCAGCGAGCATCGGTCTGCGGGTTGGTAGCGAACGCGACCATGGAGCTGCCGTTTGAGCACGCGGACCTCGTGGCGCAGCACCATCAGCTCTATGTCCTTGTCCAAAGCTGTCCGTCGGCGAGATCCCAGCAGACCGAAGATCCGGCACATGAGAGGTAACACAGGATGATGGGCATGGCAGATGATGCTCGACGATGCCGAAGAGTGCCAGCTCAGCGGTCCGGTCGGTGAATTGGTGCCCTTCACCCCGGCATTTGGTGCGCACGTTGTCTTGCCCGCCGATCTGGCGATTGGGTAGTAGGGCTGAGCCACGCTGGCTCATCGAGTGGCTATCTGAGCCGGCACTCTTGACTACAGTGCCATCGCTGAGCCATACTGGCTCACATGGACCTCACGCCGTACATCGACAGGCTCGGCGAGGAGCTGGCCGCCATCGCCGATGCCGCCGACGAGGACGTCCGCGCAGCCGCCGAGCGACTCACCCCGGCCCTCGGGTCGGCGATCCGGCTCACGCTGCTCGACGCGCTGTCCGCGGCCACTGACGAGATCACTCTGGAACTCGCGCCGGGATCAGTGGACATCCGACTCCGTGGCGGAGACCCGCAGTTCGTCGTGATCCCCCCGGACGCATCGTTCGTGGAAGTCGATGACGAACCCGACGACGTGGCGTCCTTGGGCGGAGAAACACAGGGCCCTTTGCACCTAACTGCAGACGGGGGTCCTACCTCTCGGATCAACTTACGAATACCGGATCAACTACGAGTTCGGATCGAGGAGACCGCCGGCCGGGAAGGTCTCTCGGTAAATGCCTGGCTCGTTCGTGTCGCGGCGGCTGCCCTGGAGGCGAACAACCGCAAGGGCCGTAGCGCCCAGCGCGCGTTGTCGACGCGGCGAAGGTATGTCGGCTGGGTGGGCTGACGAGCCGCCCGAGCACCAACATCCATCCTTCCCGACAATTCTGAGGAGCGCAGTGCCCATGTACACCTTCGAGACACCCGAACCTATTTCGGTCACCGTTGAGCTTTCCACCGGCAGCGTCCGGATCGTCGCAAGCGACCGTGCCGACACGATCGTCGACTTGCGCCCCGGTGACGAATCTCGGAAGGCTCACAAGGGCGCTGCAGCGCAAGCCCGCGTCGAGTTTGCTGACGGCCGATTGTTGGTCAAGGCGCCCCCGCCGCGTGGGTTGGGCAATTACGTAAGTGTTGGTAGAGGTGACTCGATCGATGTGACCATCGAGTTGCCTGCCGGGTCGCAGATTCAGGGCAGCGGGACCCGGGCGGTATTTCGTTCCCAGGGGCGGCTCGGTGATTGCGGGTTTCAGAATGTTTTCGGCGACGTTGAGCTCGATCAGACTGGCTCGCTCGACCTCCAGACCGTCAATGGCGACATTCTGGTGGAGGAGGCCACCGGCCACGTCAAGGTGTCGTCAGTGTCAGGCCAGGTGCGAATTCACCGGGTCCACGGCACAGTTGAGATCGGGAGCGCTTCCGGCGACCTGTCGGTCGGGGAGGGCTCCGGCGATCTGGTGCTGAATACCGGTAAGGGACGCATCTCAGTAGAGGTAGCCGACGCTAACCTGCGCGCCCAAACCGGGATGGGCAATATCCGGGTCGGCGAGATCGTCCGTGGCTCAGTCGAGCTCGCCACCGGCACGGGCGGGATTGAAGTCGGCGTCCGCAACGGGACCGCAGCATGGGTCGACGCCAGCTCCAGAATGGGGACGGTTCACAATACGCTGGACGCCCACGACGACCCAAGCCGATTTGACGAGACCGTCGAGCTACGTGTTCGCGGCTTCCGCGACGTTGTGATCCGTCGTTCAGCAGTTGATAACAACGGCCCGGGTCGCCCATGACGGACGCGGCGGTCTGCCGGCGCTGAGGGAGCCCGGCCTGCGCAAGTCCTTCGGCGACAACGTCGTCCTCGACGGCATCGACCTCGACATCTGCGAGGGCAGCGTCTTCTCGCTGCTCGGCCCCAACGGTGCCGGCACGATCAGGGTCACGCGCCGCCAATCGGCTACCTGCGGCCTAACGGGTACCGAAGTCGTGGTCGGCGTCTGTTGCGATGCAGGAACTCCGATCTGGGCGATTCAGGGTCACGTGGGCGTCGATGGAAGCGAGTGCGGACAACGACGGACGACCCGTGCGCAAGCACTAGCCCGATCGGCTAGTGCTTGAGGGCGTGGACCTAAGTTTCGAGTCGGAGTGCAAGACGGCCTGAATCGCTCCGCGCGGGGTCGAGACGGGGGAGCGAGGGCCGATTCCGGACTCCCGGGTCGTCGCTTTGGGCGACCCGCCGAAGCTCTGACCAGCCACCATCTGCCTCGAGGGGGCGTGTAGCTGAGTTTCGAGTCGGTCCTCCGACACTGGCACTGGGCTGGGACTTCTTCGGTTCTAAACGCTCTCGCGACAGAGGGCTCTGGCGAAACACGGGTACGGCTCAGTCATCTGGGTCGCCGACGAAGGTATCGCGCCGAGCAATCGCCCAGACGTCGGCGACGACCAGAACACCGCCTCCACAGAACAGTAGGCCGGCGGGTCCTGCGATACCCACGGCGCTGCCTGCGAGCGCGCTACCACCGGCAGCGGCCGCGAGGCCGGCGCTGACGAGCATGGCATAGGCCCCGGCGAGATGCCGACGATCGACGACGTGATCGAGCAGCGTCGACAGCGTGATCCCGACCGGCGCGCCGACAACACCGCCCAAGAAGAGGACCGGAACCAGGAAGCTCGGGCGGGAAGTGGCTGCAGCTGCCAGCGTCGACACGATGGCAGCTCCGAGGAGCGACCATTCGAGCCTCGCAGTGACGGGCCACGCCCGGCTGAGCCGGCCACCGACGACCATCCCACCGCACAGATCGCCGATCGCCAGGGCGCCGAACGCGAGACCAGAGATGACCGAGTGGCCGTGCGCGATCGCCGCGGCCGGCACGGCGACGCTGGTGAGCCCGGTCGCGATGCCGACGCACGCGCCGACCGACACAACCGTGCGTAGACCGGCCGATAGTCGTGCACGACCACCTGCTCGCGCAGGTGGCGCGCGGCGAGGCGTCCGGAGCCCACCCGCGGCTAGCAGGCAAGCGCCGGTCGCAACGAGCACGGCCCCGGCAGCTCCGAGGATCGCCGCCATCGGACCCGCGACTAACAAGGTGCAAAACACCAGTAGCGGTCCTGTGGCCACTGCTGCTTGGAAGAGGACGGCGAGCAGGGCATAGGCGCTGGCACGCTCGCCCGCGTCGGCAATGAGCGCGGGAAGACTCGAACGCACAAAGGTCGTCACCGCAGGAACGGTCACCCCTGTGACGCCGACTAGGGCGACATAGAAAGGAGTCGGCACGCTCGGGGGTGCGCAAAGTGCAGACACGACCAGCGCGCACGCGCACAGGAGACCGGCGCTGCCGATCGTCCATCGCGGGGCGCCGCGGTCCAAGAAATGCCCTTGAACGATCAATCCGACGGCGTTCCCGAGGCCGAACGCGGCGATTACGACTCCGCCAACCGCGATGGACCCAGTGCGCTGTTTAGCGAACAACAGCAAGGCCAGGTTCAGAATCCCGAAGGG
>PMVZ01000268.1 GCA_003166375.1 Acidimicrobiaceae bacterium
TTCGCCCTGTTCGGAAGCTCTGGGTTCACCCTTGGCCTGACTCCCGTCCTGCTCTGTGGCGCGTCGCTCGTGATCCTGTGGCGCGTCGGGAACCGCATGTTCGCCAGTCCGGTCGGTGCGGTGGCCGCGATCGCTTTCTGGATCTGGCCCGAGCCCTACGTGACCTACTACGACCACGGCGACGGCTTCCGTTGGATCGTGCTGCTCTGCGGGCTTGCCGTGCTCTTGACCGTGCTCAGGATCGGGGACGGCGACGGCAAGAGAGTCGACTGGATCGCGCTCGGGCTGGGCGCCGGCGTGGGATGGTGGTCCAGCCCGGAGATCGCCTACTTCCTCGCCCCGGCCGGGGTCTACCTCCTGGCGCGCGTCGTCCAGCGACGGGCGAAGGTGCCACTTGGCTCGTTCGCTCTGGGAGTCGCGGCTCTTGTCGTCGGGTCGCTCCCGTGGTGGTGGCACAACCTCCTACAGCACTTCGACTCGCTTGCCGGGGTTCCCCAGCCTCCGCCCCCGGGTCCGGGCGGAGCGTACTGGTGGCATGTCGGCATTTTCGACCGTTACGTGTTCCCGATCGTTCTCGGCCTTCGGACCCGTGGGTCGGGGGCGTGGATCGTGCCGTCGAACCTGACGCCGCATCTCGTGAACATCTCGATCATCGTGCTGGTCGGCTGGCTCGTGTACCTAGCTGCGCGGGGACGTGCGTGGCTGCTGGTGCTGTTCGTCGCGGCGTTCCCGGTTCTCTACGCGGCGCAGCCGTTCACCTGGTACTGGAACGACGGCCGCTACGCGATCTTCCTCGCGCCCGTCCTCGCACTGGTGGTCGTCTCCTTGGTCTGCGACGTCGGCATATGGGCGATCGGGTCCCCACGGTTCGCGCCGGCGATCATGGCAGGGTTCGTGCTCATTGGCGCTCTCGGGCTGACGCTGGTTGCGGCCACGGGCCAGCCGCCCTACAAGCGCCAGCTGGCTTTTCCTGCCGTCGAGCGCACGAGTTGGCTTTCATGGCACACGAACCCGAACAACCTGCCCACGGCGCTCGCGGATTCGCTCGTCCGCTGGCATGTCCGCTACGCGTTCTCCAACTACTGGCTCGGCTACGACGTGGGGTTCCTCTCCGACGGCCGCGTCACCGTGAGCCCGGCCGGGCCCGAGCTCATCCGTTATCCGCCGTACTACCGAGCCATAGCCGCGAGCCCGACGCCCGCGTGGATCTTCGTGAGCCCGGCGCGCGCGGAGGAGNNGGCGCTCCTGGGACGGCGCCCGGGACAGACGGAGGCTGCTATGGGAGCTATCGACGCTCCTGGGACGGCGCCCGGTCAGGCGATTCCGGCCAGCACTTCGGCGATCTGCACCGCGTTGAGCGCGGCGCCCTTGCGGAGATTGTCGCCGACGACGAAGAGGGACAGCCCGTAGGGCACCGTAGTGTCTCGCCGCACCCTTCCCACGAGCGACACGTCACCACCTGTCGCGCCGAGCGGGGTCGGGATGTCGCGGAGCTCGACACCCGCCGCGCCGCCGAGGGCGGCAAGCGCCTCTTCAGGACTGAGCGGCCGCTCGAACTCGAGGTTGAGCGCCAGGCTGTGTCCCGTGAACACGGGCACCCGGACGCACGTGCACGAGACGAGGAGGTCGGGGAGGCCCAGGATCTTGCGGCTCTCGTCCCGGAACTTCTGCTCTTCACTGGTCTCGCCGCTGCCGTCGTCGACGCTCTGGCCGGCCAGCGGGATGACGTTGAACGCGATCGGCGCGGGGAACTTCACAGGGGCCGGCAGGTCGACGGCACTGCCGTCATGTGCGAGCGCTGCAGCGCCGTCTGCCACCTTGCGGACCTGCTCGTCCAGCTCGGAGGTTCCGGCCAGGCCCGCGCCGGACACAGCTTGATAGGTCGAGGCCACGATTCGGCGCAAACCTGCCAGCTTGTCGAGGGGTTTCAGCACGGGCATGGCAACCATCGTCGTGCAATTCGGGTTGGCGACGATCCCCTTTGGTATGGAGTCCAACGCCTCGCGGTTGACCTCGGGGACGACCAGGGGAACCTCCGGGTCCATCCGCCACGCGGACGAGTTGTCGATGACGATGGCGCCGGCGCCAGCCACACGGGGAGCGAGATCCAAAGAGGTCTTGGCGCCGCAGGAGAACAAGGCGACGTCCATCCCGGTGAAGTCGGCGCCGACGACATCTTCGACCACGACATCGTCGCCGTCCCACNNACTCGCATGGGCTGAGCTTAGTGGCGGCCCCCTCGGTGGCCGGACTCGGCCGGGACCGCCTTGCGGGGCCCGGCCTGGCGGGGCGGGGCGAGTGCCGGCGGCGCTAACCCCCCAGCTCGAAGGCGGCATGGAGCACCTGGACCGCCCGCTCCGCGTGCTCCGCGCGGACCAGGCACGAGATGCGAATGGGAGACGTGGAGATCATCTCGATGTTGATGCCGGCAGCTGCGAGGGTCTCGAACATCGTCGCGGTGACGCCCGGATGGGTCCTCATGCCCGCACCCACAAGAGAGACCGTGGCAACGTCGTCGTCGGCGATCACCGACACCGCGCCCAGTTGCGGGACGAGCTGCTCTGCCACTTCGAGACTGCCCTCCAGGTCGGTCCGGGGAACGGTGAAGGAGATGTCCGTCATCCCGTGGTGCGACGTGTTCTGAACGATCACGTCGACGTTGATCGCCCTGTCGGCGAGCCCCCTGAACACCGATGCCGCGATGCCCGGTTGGTCCGGGACGCCGGTGATCGTGACCTTGGCCTCGGTCGAATCGCTTGTCACCGCCGAGACGATGGGTTGTTCCATAGAAGAATCCTCCTCGCTGACGACGGTCCCGGGCTCCCAGGTGAAGCTTGACCGCACGTGGAGCGGTACGTGGTGGTTGCGGGCGAACTCGACCGAGCGGAGCGCAAGAACCCTTCCGCCTGTTGCCGCGATCTCGAGCATCTCCTCGAAGGAGATCCTCGATATCCGATGGGCCGTCGGAACCACGCGGGGATCCGCGGTGAAGACTCCCGGAACGTCCGTGTAGATCTCGCAGAGATCGGCTTCGAGGGCGGCAGCGAGAGCTACAGCCGTCGTGTCGGAACCGCCGCGCCCGAGTGTGGTCACGTCCCGTTTGCTCGAGACTCCCTGGAAGCCGGCCACGACCGGGACGACGCCCTGAGCCAGCGACTCACGAAGACGGTCACC
>PMVZ01000080.1 GCA_003166375.1 Acidimicrobiaceae bacterium
CCGATCATGGTCGCTGGTGGCGAGCACTGCCAGCTCAGGGCAGCGATCGAGGTTTTGGTGCCCTACACCTGGCTGTCTGACCGTGCCGCAACCTGTTTCGGCGGGCGTGCGAAAGCGACGAGCGCGGCGCCGTGGTCGGTTCTCAGCTGGCCAACCATAGCGGTCCTGCCCCTCAGCGACCGGATGACCGACCGCATCCCCCCGGCGCCTGCCGATGGCTAGGAGAGGTGGGGGTCGGTCGAACCCCTGATGACCAGGGTCCCTTCGTGGTGACGGGTGCCACCACCGACCCGGTTCCCACCGATCATGGCAAAGAGGTCGCTCACCGCCGCCGCGCCCAAATCCTCGAGGTTCATGTCGAGCGTCGTCAGGGGTGGGTCTGTCTCCTGGGCAAAGACGGCCCAGTTGTCGTACCCGGTGATCGCGACATCGTCTGGGACCTTTCGCCCCGAAGCGATAACCACCTCGAGTGCCGCCGCTGCGAGCTGGTCAGAGCCACAGGCGATGGCATCGACGTCGGGCACCTTCGCCAGGACCTCGAGCGTCGCCTGGCGGGCCCACCGTTGCGACCACAGGCCGTACCTGACACTCGTGGCGAGCCGGAGGCCATGCTCGTCGAGGGCGTGGGTCACGCCAAGGACCCGCTGCTGGACCGCCGGTGAGTGCTTGGGACCTGTGATATGGGCTATCCGGGCACGGCCGATGCCCACCAAGTGGTTGACGACGGCAACGGCGCCGACAAAGTCGTCTGCGACGTGCACGACATCTCGAGAGTTGCTTGTGGGGCCGTGGACGTAGACGCACGGGATCTTGGCCAACGCGGTTATTGAAGGAGTTTTCCCCTGGTTGTCGCCAACGATGAGCAGCCCGTCGACACTTCGTTGGCGGAGCATGACGGCGAGCTCGGCGAGGCGATCGACCAGACCTCTCGAATCGGCGATGATTGCCGAGAAGTCCCGCTGCTCGAGCACGGATTGCGCCCCGATGACTATGGGCATGGCGATCCGGTGGATCATCGGGTCCCTCAGGAGGACCCCGATAATGCTGCTCCGCCCGCTGGCCAGACTCTTTGCGACCAGGTTCGGGGCGTAGGAGAGCTCCCGAGCGGCTCGAAGCACGCGTTTCCTGGTGGCTTCAGAAATCCGCGCCCGCCCGTTGATCGCCTTTGACGCGGTAGTGAGAGAAACGCCCGCCAGTTGGGCCACTTCTGTGAGCGTTGGCTGTCGGACCGGGTCCACGAAACAAGCATATGCGTGGGGGCGGAGGAGTGGCTTGTTTTGGCCGGGAGTTCGTTGCTGCGGCCCTGCGGCTGCCACGGCCTTCTCAGGGACAAGCGGAGGAGACGCTTCCGCAGCCCACAGCCCGGGTTGTTCTGCTAAGTAAGCGTGCTCTCGGTGCACTACCCATTGACGTGTGGTCCGGTAAGGGGGTAGCGTTTTTCCCGCGCAAGGAAGGAAGAGCCGACGCACAGCTGTCGAGGACGGGAGCCTTCGACTTGCTCGTTCAACGGGGAGAAAGAGGCATGGAGCGAGGCAGCAACCCGGCGTCTCGTGCGTTGCCCGAGGCCTCGGGCCGAGGGGTCGGAGACGGCCCGGTCCAGCCCACAGGCATGGCCATAGGGTGCTTGCACCCTTTGGGCCTAGGGGAGATCGTCCTCGCAGAGGGGCATGAGTTAGGCGATTGGCAGCGGCGCAACAGCACCAAGACACTTCCTCATTGCGTAGACCGAGTTGTCGCGTCGGGAGCGGTCCGCAATCTGGAACGTGTGGCTCAGGGCCGCGGGGGCGAGGTCCCGCACGAAGGTTGGCATTTTTCGGATTCCGACGTTTACAAGGTCTTGGAGGCCGCAGCCTGGGACGGCGTGCGAGGGCTCTCGGCGGAGGTGGAGGGCTTCGTCGAGGAGACCGCGGCCGTCGTCGCGCGGGCCCAGCGCCCAGACGGTTACCTCAACTCGTGGTTCCAGGGCCAGCACCCAGAGCTCGTGTGGAAAGACTTGCGCTGGGGGCATGAGCTTTACTGTGCTGGCCACCTGCTCCAGGCCGCCACGGCGGAGCAGAGGACCGGCAGCCACCCAGGATTAGCCGACGTGGCCGAAAGGCTCGTCGGCCACCTGCTCGCAACGTTTTCCTTGGAGGACGGGGACGGCCGTCTCGTAGGTGTCTGCGGGCACCCAGAGGTCGAGACCGCCTTGGTGGAGTATTACCGGCTGACCGGCGACGTGCGGCTGCTGGCGCTTGCCAAGCGCCAGGTAGATCTGCGGGGGAGGGCCGACGTCGCATTGCCGGCTTCCGGCTTGCTTGGCGACGCTCGTTTCCCGTTGTCATACTTCTTGCACCACCTGCCCGTGCGCGAGCGGACGTCTGCCACCGGTCACGCCGTGCGCGAGCTCTACTTGCAGGCGGGCGTCGTCGATGTGGCAGTTGAAACTGCTGACTTGGAGTTGCTGGCCGCGTCGGAGGCCATCTGGGACGACCTGTTCGGTACGAAGACCTATCTGACCGGAGGGCACGGTTCCCGCCATCGCGACGAATCGATCGGGGATGCCTACGAGCTGCCGAGTGACCGCGCCTACGCCGAGACGTGTGCTGCGATTGCCAGTTTTCAATGGAACTGGCGCCTCCTGCTCGCCACAGGCCGGGCGCGTTATGGCGAAGAGATGGAGCGCGTCTTCTGGAACACCATCGCCGGGGCTATATCGCGGGAGGGTACAGAGTTCTTCTACTCGAATACCCTGCACCTGCGGACCAGTCACGACAGCGCAGACGAGGACTCTCCCCGTCGTCGCCTCCCCTGGTATGGGTGTGCTTGCTGCCCACCCAACCTCGCGCGCTTGATGGCAAGCATCCAGGGGTACTTGGTGACCCGGGATGCCTCGGGCCTGCAGGTGCACTTGCCCTTCAGCGGGACCGTCTCCACCGAGGTCCCAGGTGGCAACGTGGACCTCGCCGTGCGTACCGGTCACCCATGGGAGGGGACAACCGACATCGAGGTTACGCGGTGCAGTTCGGGTGAGCGGTGGGACCTGTCGCTGCACTTGCCCGAGTGGGCACGTAGGGGCGCTACGCGCGTGACGGTAAACGAGGAACCTGTCGAGGCCTCGCTAGAGGGCTCATATGTCCGGGTCGCCAAGCACTGGCGCACTGGCGACCACCTCCAAGTGTCAGACTCCGTGCCGATCCGTGTACTGAGGTCGCACTGGAGGGTGGACGCTGTCCGCGACTGCCTTGCTGTCCAACGTGGCCCGTTGGTTTACTGCGTCGAGGCGGACGACCTAGAAGAAGGTGTAGCCCTGGAAGACGTCGTCTTGGACGCGACTCGCCCGCTCGAACCGACCGTCGTCGTGCCCGAGGACCTCCAGGGCTATGTGAAGTTGGCCATCTCCGCTTCCGGGGAAAGTGTCGACGGTTCGGCCGGCCCGTTGTACGACGACAAGGATGCAGGCCAGATGAGGACCGAGCCATTGGTCCTGACCTTCGTGCCGTACTTCGCCCGCGGTCACCGGCCTGAGGCCGCGATGCGCGTCTGGGTCCCTGCTCGCCAGGGCCAGAGCGAAACGCACCCGACAGAGCTTGTTTAGAGGCGAGGCGAACGAAATGGCAACCTTTGTTGGCGACAAGTCCGGCTTCTCAGTTTACGAGGGCCAAGAGATCCTCCGAGTCGAGGCGTGGGGGGACAACAGCGCCCGCGTGCGCTCCACGCTCGGGCCGTGCGTAACGGAGACACCCGGCAGCGCCTTGGGTGAGGCAGAAGCCACCAATGTAAGCCTCGAGATCCTCGGTGACCGAGCGCGTATGCACAATGGCGACCTCGTGGTCGAGGTTCTGGACGGTAGTGCTGAGGACTTCCCCTTCCCACCCTTGGTGCGCTTCTTCGGTTCGGGTGGTGCCAGGGAGCTGTTCAGCGAGCGCGCCTCTCATTTCTCCTCGCCTCCACACCGGCGCTACAGCGGCAGCGGGGACCTTCACCGCTGCGAGGTCACTTTCAAGGCCTTCGCAGGGGAACGCATCTACGGGCTCGGCCAGCACCAGCACGGCCTGCTGGACCAAAAGGGAACCGTGATCGACCTGGTCCAGCGCAACTCCGAGGTGTGCGTACCTTTCGCCCTTTCCAACAGGGGTTACGGGTTCCTGTGGAACATGCCGGGTGTAGGCCGCGTCGAGCTTGCCGCAAACCGCACAAGGTGGGTGGCAGATGGCGCCCGTCAGCTCGACTATTGGGTGACGACGGGCCTCACGCCCGCCGAGATCGTCAGCCGCTATTCGACCGTGACCGGCTTGCCCCCCATGATGCCTGCCTGGGCTAGTGGGTTCTGGCAATCCAAACTGCGCTACCGGACCCAGCACGAGCTCCTCGAGGTGGCCCGTGAGCACAAGCGCCGGGGCCTCCCGCTCTCGGTCATCGTGGTCGACTACTTCCATTGGACTCGCCAAGGTGAGTGGAAGTTCGACACCGCCGAGTGGCCAGACCCCCAAGCGATGGTCGATGAGCTGAGGGGGTTGGGAATCGAGGTGATGGTCTCGATCTGGCCGACGGTCAACCCCGCCAGCGAGAACTACTCCGAGATGGACAAGCGCGGATTGCTCGTGGGCAATGTACGGGGCTTGCCACTCCACCTCCCGTTCTGGGACAAGGGCCGCGACGGCCAGACCTTCGTGCGCTATTACGACCCCACTAACCCCGAGGCACGCCGCTACATCTGGCAGAAAGTAACCGAGGGTTATCGTCGTTTCGGGATCCGGGCGTTCTGGCTGGACGCCTGCGAACCAGAGATGCGGCCCGAGGATCCCGAAAGCGCTTTGTACTACCTGGGCTCGGGTATCGAGGTGCAAAACGTCTATCCCCGCGAGCACGCTCGCGGTTTTTCCGAGGGGCTCCTGGCCGACGGCGAGAAGGACCTGCTAATGCTTTGCCGGTCCGCCTGGGCGGGCAGCCAGCGCTACGGGGCGGCCGTGTGGTCAGGGGACATCGACTCGAGCTTCGAAGCACTTGCGGCCCAGGTCCCCGCCGGCTTGAACATCGGCATTTCGGGTATCCCGTGGTGGACCACCGACATCGGTGGGTTCAAAGGGGGTGACCCGAGCTCGGCCTACTTCAGGGAGCTGGTCGTGCGCTGGTTCCAGTTTGGCGTGTTCTGCCCGCTGTTCAGGCTGCACGGGGTGCGCGAACCCGGACCCCTCGTTGGTTCGGGCCAGACAGGAAGCGCAAACGAGGTCTGGTCCTTCGGCGATGAGGCGTACGGCATAATCCGGGAGCAACTCGCGATACGCGAGCGATTGCGCCCGTACGTCATGGCCCAGATGGCCGCGGCGGCCGCCACCGGCGTGCCGCCCATGCGTGCCCTGTTCTTGGAGTTCCCCAACGAAACGCCGACGTGGGAGGTACGCGACGAGTTCATGTTCGGTCCGGACATACTGGTGGCTCCCGTCACCGTGTACGGCGAACGGGCACGGGACGTTTACCTTCCAGAGGGCGCCTCATGGCTGGACGCCTGGACCGGGGCCCCTGTCGAGGGCAACGGCTGGACCACGGCAGAAGCGCCTCTGGAACGCATACTCGTGTACTTACGGCAGGGCGGAGCTTTGAACACCCTGTCCAGCGACGGAAGAAGCCAGGGATGACGGGCCCGGACGCCGACGTCCTGGCAAGGGAGGGGCCGACTTGGCTCGGGCCAACATGAACGCGGTGACAGGCGCTCCAGCGCAGAGCGTAGGAGCGGGACACGGACGTGGGGGCGCTCACACCTCAGGGGTCAGAAAGGCCCGGGGGTTCACGCTCGGGCGTCGCCAACAGGTCGCGGCCTGGCTGTTCCTCACGCCGGCCATCTTGTACGTGCTCTCTGCGTTCGCCCTTCCCATTGTCTACAACGTGATGCTGAGCTTCGAGCAAACCTC
>PMVZ01000276.1 GCA_003166375.1 Acidimicrobiaceae bacterium
GCGTCGGCACACAGGCTGTCGCCGGCGCTGGTCGGAAGGGAGATGTCCTGGTAGATGCCCCCACCGAGGGCTGAAGTGCTGGTGACAAGGACGGCGTTGCCCTCGTACGGCCCGGTGAGGAGCTTGCCGGCGGGCTCGATCCTGAGCCGTGAGTGGCTAGTCTGCCAACCACGGCCGTCGTGGTGGTTGAAACCGCCGTCGTCGACAAGATCGGCGGCAGGTACGCCGGGGTAGCCGGAAACGGTGGAGGCCGGTGCTTGAAGCCACCCGGTTACCGGCATGCCGTAGTCCGGCTGGACAACGTCGTCGATGACGCCGAGCGTGTTGGTGCCGTCGCCGCCGTCCATGTTCTGCTCGAGGATGCCGATCGTGCCGTCGCCGTTGGTGACGTTCGTGGCTGTGACGACCGCGGTGTGACCCTCTTCCCAGGTCGGTTCCATGCTGAGGACGTCACCCGGTATCGGCACGCTCGAGCCGTCGTTTGCAAGTTTCTCCAGATCGCCGCCATCCGCACGTGAGTAGTCGGCAACGACCTGCGAGCCATCGGCCGGATAAGGCCGCACTCCATACTCGAGGTACAGCCATCGCATCGACAGTTCCACGCACTCCCACTCGTACTCCCCCCACGCATGTGGGAAGAACGCGACCGTCCTGTCCCAGCCGCCACGGTTCGCACCTGGCCCGCATGCTGTGAGCCCATCCCAGCTCGAGAGAGGAAACGACCCGGGACTGTTGTCGGCATCGCAGTTGCCACTCCACCAAGACGGGAACCGAACCGGCGGCGGATCAGCCGTGCCGGCCGAGACCTCGATCACGTGCTGGGCCAAAGGGGAAGCCGGTCCTGGCCTGATCAAGTCGCTGCTCGGCACGGTGGTCGGCGTCGAGACATCGCCTGCCACGACCGACGTTCCGGCCGCGAACGCGACCTCGGCAGTGCGACTGGACGGAAGCGGCTCCGCCGCCTGGATGACCCAAAGCCGGCTGCCTGCGTTGGTCAGCCACGACACGACCTCGGTCGGCTGGCGGCGTCGGCCGATCGCGACCTCGGTGACCCGAGCCGAACCTTCGACGCGATGGCCGAAGATCAACGCCGGAGGCCGCACGGACCGGATCAATTGCCCCGAGCCCATTGCGCGGTACGCGCCCAGATGCTGAGGTTCGACGATCCCGGTAGCCGGTGCCGGAGCGGCCGAGCCGAACGGGTACGCATAGATCGTGAATCCCCGGTAGGGCGCCTGGGTCACCGCGGCGGCTCCTTGCAGGACATCGCCGGGCTTCGAAGCAACGAAGACCGCAGCCGGAAGAGCCGGGGAGCGCACAACGAGATCGACGGCGTCGACAACTGCCCGGGCCGAGTGCACGCCACTTGAGACGCGGAACGAGCTGACACCGAACGGCGTCGCAAGCGCGCTCACGAGAACCATCCCCGTGGCGAGCGACTCCATTTTCCAGGTTCTTCTCTCGTAGCGCACGGAAGTCTCCCGATTTTGTCGGCCCGACCCCGGGTTGGCTTCCGGACAGTATTGCGCGCGAGCTGCACGGCCCGCCAAGTGAACATCGAGACGGAGCTCGGCCAAGTTCGCCGAAGCTCCTTCCGTTGTCGTTCGCGACGCCGACAAGCGGCAGCGACACTGGCTTTTGCGCGCGAGGACNNGCTGCTGGTACGTCACGGCGAGTCGCAGGCCGCCGATCCCGATCGGCCATTCCCGCTTGTGGACGGCAGGGGCGATCCGCAGTTGTCGCAGCTGGGCCGGGAGCAGGCCGCGCTCATCGCCGACCGCCTGGCTGCCACTCGCGTCGACGCCATCTATGTCACAAGCCTGCGCCGGACTGCCGAGACCGCGGCTCCACTCGCGGCGCGGCTCGGGCTCGTGCCCGAAGTCGAGCCGGCCCTGGCGGAGGTTCGTCTCGGCGAGTGGGACGGGGGCATCTACCGCCAGCGCGTCGCCGAAGGCGACCCTCTCGCCCTGCGGATGGTCGAGGAGGAGCGCTGGGATGTGATCCCCGGCGCCGAGTCCAATGCGGCCATCGCAGCGCGCGTCGGTCCGGCGATCGGGCGTATCGCAGAACGCCACGCAGGCGAGCGCGTCGTGTGCTTTGCCCACGGCGGCACGATCGGGGCCGTCCTCGCGATCGCGACCGGCTCCCGGCCGTTCGCCTTCAACGGCTCTGACAACGGCGCCATCTCGAGCATTGTGGTGGCCGGCCCGCGCTGGCTGCTGCGTGGTTTCAACGACCGATCACACCTGGAGCGACACAACCCCCGCGTACGCTCCGCAACATGACCTGGAACGAAGGTCCGTTGCTCGGGTTCGATCTGGAGACGACCGGTGTCAATCCGCGCTCGGACCTACCGGTCCAGGTGGCCCTGATCCGTTGGGAGCCGTACGGAACTGGCTACCGCAACGTGTTCATCGTCGATCCGGGATGTGAGGTCCCTCCGGGAGCGGAGGCCATCCATGGGATCTCGACACACAAGGCGCGGCGCGAGGGTTGCCCGCTCGGGGAGGCCACGGCGATCGTGCACGCTGCGCTCAGGAAGGCCCAAGCCGAGCACGTGCCGGTGGTGGCCATGAACGCGAGCTTCGACGTCACGATCGCTGCGATGCTGTTCCGGAGCTTCGGCCTGGAGCCGATTGAATGGCGAGCACTGGTCGATCCCCTCGTCATCGACCGCAAGGTCGACGGTTTCCGCTCCGGCAAGCGCCGGTTGGACGCTCTCTGCGAGATCTACCACGTCGTGCTTGGCAGTCCGCATGACGCGGGGAGCGACGCCGATGCGACCCTCTCGCTCGCTCGGACGATCGCTTGGCAGTATCCGGAGATCGCCAAGTACGAGATCGGTGAGCTGACGAAGCTTCAGGCCGACTGGCACCTGACCTGGGCGCTCGAATACGACTCATGGCGCCGGGAGAACGGCGAGGCTGGCCTTGCTCCCGAGGAGTTCTGTTGGCCTCTGCGCGAGGTTCTCGACTTGCACGATGCGCCCAGCCGCTGAACGGGGCTGACCACACTCGCCGGCGAGCCTGTCACGATAAGCCGGCCGGCACTCACCGCCTCAACTCAGCCGGGCCTCAACAAGGCGTGGGGTCGTAGGACGCGGACGTGTTGTTGTAGATCGGCGTCTCGCCGGCCGGAGTCGGCGCGACGGTCGTGACAGTTGTCTGGTTGGGTGTCGTGATCGTCGTCGAAGTGCCGCTCGCCGGGGTCGTCGTCGAAGTCACGCTCGCCAGGGTCGCCGTCCAAACGACGCTCGCAGGGCTCGCCGTCGAGCTCACGCTCGCCGTGGTTGCGGTGCTCGTGCTCGCCGGGGACGCCTTCGCTGTGCCGAACGCGAGGAAGTTGTTGATCACCACATCGTCAGCGGCAGCGGCCGGCAGCAGCACCTCGGCCCCCCCGGAGGTGACGTAAGGACCGACGGTTGGAAGAGTCACGGCCTTGAGCGACCCGGGCGGGAAGTTGTGGAACTCCCTCGCCAGGTTCAACATCGTGCCTTCCGTCATGGTCTGGTCGATCGTCAGGTTGTGAGCCGTTGCGCTGATGAAGCCGGCCAACGCGATGGGGTTGGTGATCTCGGCATTCAACTGGTGGATCACCGCCCGGAAGAATGCCTGCTGGTTACGGATCCTGGTGAAGTCGCTGCCGTAGTCGTTGTACCAGACTCCCTTGACTTCGTACTGGAGGTTCCGGCTGCGCACCAGCGCGAGAGCCTGGGTGCCGTTGACGACCTGACAACCGTTTGTGAGGATGCGCAAGCCGGTCATGTTCTGGCCGTTCTCCCGGTCCCTCACCGGATCCTTGAAGTACAGGTGGATGCCGCCGATCGCATTCACCATGTTCTGCAACCCGGGGAAGTTCACCTCGACGAAATAGTTGACCGGGATGTGGAAGTCCTGCGCGATCGTCTGCACCAAGAGCGACGGCCCGTCGTTGAAGGCGGCGTTGATCCGGTTCTGACCGGATATGTACTGAACGTCGCCGGGAATCGTGACCCAGGTGTCGCGGGGTATCGACAACATCTCGATCTGATGGTCGGCCGGCACGACACGGACAAGGATGATGACATCGCTGCGCTGGCCTCCCGTGTCTGACCCGCACCCGAAGGACTTGCACTGGCTGGCGTTGTTGACAAAGGCGCGTGAGTCCGAACCGGTCACCAGGACCGTGAAGGGCGACCCGGGCTTGGAGATCTTCTGGAGATTGGGTACGTCCACCTTCTTGATCTGGTGGAACTGGTAGTCGAGATAGAAGAAGCCGCCGAGCCCGAGGGCGACGATGAGCAGTACGACCACTCCGGCGGCGATCACGGCGCGCCTGGTCCACCGCCTGTGCTTGGACGGGCGGGAGCGGTGACCGCGCCCGCGAGCTGCCGGCGCCCGCCCGTGGGCTGTCCCCTTGCCGGCAGCTCCAGCCCCGGCAGCGCCGCCGCCGGGGCTGGGTGAGCCCTGACCAACGGGCTCGTGGGCAATGGGGCCGGAGAGCTCTCCCCAGGACAAGTGCGGGTCAGGATCGGGCTGCTCGCCGTCGAAGGGTACGTCAGGCACGGCAATGGAGGTTACAGCCTCTTAGGTCAAGACTTGATTCGCCCGGTTGGGCCGGTGGGCGGGCGGAGCTCCCTCAAACCCTGGCCAAGTCGCCGAACTTTGCGTAGTTCGCGATGAAGGCCAAGTGCGCGGATCCCGTCGGGCCGTTCCGGTGCTTGGCGACAAGCACCTCGGCGGTCCCGCGGTCAGCCGAGTCCGGGTTGTAGACCTCGTCGCGGTAGATGAACATCACGACGTCGGCGTCCTGCTCGATGGCGCCGCTCTCTCGAAGGTCCGCGAGCATCGGCCGCTTGTCCGCTCGTGCTTCGAGACCTCGGGACAACTGGCTGAGCGCGACGACCGGCAATTGCAGTTCGCGCGCAAGAATCTTGAGCCCGCGGGAAATCTCGGAGATCTCGACCTGGCGGTTCTCGGCTGACGTCCGGCCCGTCATGAGCTGGAGGTAGTCGATGACGACGAGGCCGATGCCGTCCGACGATCGCATCCGACGTGCTTTGGCCCGGATATCCATGATGGTGACGTTCGGGTTGTCGTCGATGAACAGAGGTGCGGTGTCTATGCGGCCGATCGCACTCGAGATGCGCGGCCAGTCGCTGTCTAGCAGCCGGCCGTTACGAAGCTTTGTGACATCGAGGCGCGCCTCTGCCGCCAACACGCGCTGAGCGATCTCCAAGTGGCTCATCTCGAGCGAGAAGAACAGCACGGGCACGCCGTGGTTCGAAGCTGCATGCGCCGCCAACCCGAGCGCGAAGGCCGTCTTTCCCATCGACGGGCGAGCACCGACGACGATCAGGTTGGACGGCTGCAGGCCCGAGAGAAGGTAGTCGAGCTCGCCGTAGCCGGTGGGCACACCCGTGATCGTCTCGCCCCTGTCGTAGAGGTGGTCGAGTCGTTCAAGGCTCTCGGTCAGAAGGTCCTTCAGTGAGCGCACCGTGTCCGAGGTGCGGCGCTGAGCGACGTCGAACACGAGCGCCTCGGCCTGG
Source organism: Acidimicrobiaceae bacterium (assembly GCA_003166375.1). Taxonomy (GTDB): domain Bacteria; phylum Actinomycetota; class Acidimicrobiia; order Acidimicrobiales; family Bog-793; genus Fen-455. Next base: position 5,528 of record PMVZ01000276.1, read on the forward strand.
TCGAGCGCTCCAGCTATGTCAGTTGGAACCTCGTAACCGATCTCGGCGATCTCGTGCGCGACCCCGATAAGACGGCGAAGCAGGGCATGCTCTTGGACTATGCGCGCGTACCGGCTCGCACTCGAGATCGCCGGTGTATTTGCCTGCAACGCGATGAGCGCCGCTGCTCCACCAGATGCGTCAAGCACGCCGACTCGGCGCAGCTCCTCGGGGACCGTCACATAGTCTGCAGGCTCACCCCTCGCGTACAGCGAAGTGATGGCCTCATAGATGTGCGCGTGCGACGGCTTGTAGAAGTCTTCGGCGCTGACCTGTTCGACCACGACCGCGATCGCATCGCGCGAAAGCAGCATGGCCCCGAGCACGGATTCCTCAGCATCAAAGTTGTGCGGTGGCACCCGCGAGCCGCCCGCAGTCACCACCGTCGCCGACGGGCCCGAGCCGCGTCGGCGCCGCGACATGTCGGGGAGGGGCTGCAGAACAGTCATCACGTTAAGGATGAACGCTCGGGCCTGGGGGGCGCTAGGGCCGGATCTTGTGGATTACCCGCCGAATTCCTGGAAGATCCTGTGCACGGAACGTGGACAAGTGTCCCCGCACCCTCGTG
>PMVZ01000025.1 GCA_003166375.1 Acidimicrobiaceae bacterium
AGCAACACCTCGCAGATGATCCACTCGGTCGCATCGCTCATCGCGTTCATCAGCTCGAGAATCACCCTTGAGCCCGGCGATCTGATCGCGACCGGCACCCCGGCGGGAGTAGGGGCCTTCCGGGAGGTGCCGATCTTCCTGCGACCCGGTGACACCATCTCGGTCGAGGTCGAGGGGATCGGTACGTTGACCAATCCCGTAATAGCAGAGTCCGCTCGCCCATAACACTCATGTAAAGCCCTGACTGAGAGGTGAACACAGTGCCAGTCAAGATCGCAATGGCGAAGGGTTCGTTGCCGAACTTCAAAGAGCTTGAGGCCAGCCTTGTCGAGGAGGTGAAATTCGTCGCGGGGCCGGTCGACACACCGGTGCAGATCGCCGGGCTCACCGCTGGTGCTGAGGGCTTGGTGGTCGGGTTCCACCCGCTCGACGAGCCGCGCATCGCTGCGCTCGACCTCTCTGTGAAGGTCATCGGACGCTCAGGCGTGGGGTTGGACTCGATCGATCTCGAGGCGGCCAGGCGTCGCAACGTCGCAGTCGTGAACCAGCCGAGCTATGCCGCCGCCGAAGTCGCCACGCACGCGGTCGCCATGCTGTTGGCCCTGCAACGCAGACTTCCCCAAGCCGACGCCGCCATTCGCTCGGGCTGGGGGAGCATCGCGGACATCGGCCCGATCTGGGCACTCGACGAGGCGCCGGTCGGCGTCCTCGGCTGCGGAAGCATCGGCGGCGAGGTCGTCGAACGACTGCTGCCTTTCGCGAAACAGGTTCGCGTCTTTGATCCGCTGGTCACCGACGGCCCTCCCGGCGCATGCATGGTGGCCAGCCTCGACGAGCTGCTCGCCGATATCGGGGCATTGACGCTCCACCTGCCGCTCAACGAGGAGACTCGTCACATGATCGGGCGCTCCGAGATCCGTCGGATGAGGCCCGGCTCGATACTGGTCAACGTCTCCCGCGGCGGCTTGATCGACGAGGAGGAGCTCGCACTCGCCCTCGGCGACGGGCACCTCGCTGGTGCCGGGCTCGATGTGTTCGAGCGTGAGCCCCTTCCGGAGACTTCGGGGCTGCGATCCGCGCCCAACCTGCCGATGTCACCTCATACGGCGTGGTACTCGGACTCCGCTCTGAGACGGCTCGGTGAATGGACTGTCGCCGATGTCGTCTCATACGCGACCGAAGGGAAGGTGACTCACGGACGTCTGGCCGTCGCGCCGGCCGGCCATCGGGTTGCGGGATAGACAGGGAAAGGGCCGAAAGGCTTCCCTCGGGCCGGGCGCTTTCGTTCCGGCGAGTGGGGACAGCCAAGAGTGGGTCGGGGGTTTAGCGGAAATGACCTGGCTAGCTGGACCTGGCGGTTCGGATGAATCCTGATCTCGTAGTACGCGGGTCGAGCCTGACCCGTTTGGCGGGGTAAGGCAGGCTGATGGCTGTCTCTCCCGGTCTCGGGCTCACCACGCCGCCTCACACGCGCCCGCGCAAAGCTCGGCGCAGTTGGACCGGTTGGGGCTTTCTCGGACCGTTCGTCGTCATCTTCCTTTTCACGCTCGTCGCCCCGGTGATCTACGCCATCTACCTGAGTCTCTATCGGGACAAGCTGATCGGGGGGAACTCCTTCGTCGGCCTCTCCAATTACATCACTGCCATACACGACCCGGTGTTCCACACGGCCCTTTTTCACGTCCTGCTTCTTCTCTTCGTACAGGTGCCCATAATGATGGCTCTCTCGACCATGGCGGCACTTGCCCTTGACAGCTCGCGTCTTTACGTCGCCTCGCTCTTCCGCATGTCGCTGTTCGTACCCTACGCAGTGCCGTCAGTGGTCGCCGCCTTGATGTGGGGCTTCATGTACGGTTCGACCTTCGGCCTCGTAGCCAATCTCAATTCGGCGATCCACATTCACCTTCCCAACCCCCTCGCGAGCAACTACGTCCTCGCCGCCCTGGGCAACATCACCACCTGGGAGTTCGTCGGCTTCAACATGATCATCTTGTACTCCGCCCTGCAGAGCGTCCCGCAGGACCGCTACGAAGCGGCGGCGATCGACGGTGCAACCAAGTTTCAGGTCATCCGGGCGATCAAGGTGCCGGCAATGCGCCGGGCACTTGTGGTTGCACTCGTCTTCGCATTGATCGGCAGCTTCCAGCTCTTTGCCGAGCCGAACGTGCTCAAGTCGCTCGCGCCGAACACGATCGGCTCGGCTTTCACACCGAACATGTACGCCTACAACCTTTCTTTCAACGGACAGGAGTTCAACTACGCGGCCGCTATCGCGATCGCAATGGGGATAATCACGATGGTCGGCGCCTACGCGCTCCAGGTCGGCGGAATGCGCGGAGACAACTGATGAACGCAGATGTCCGAGCCGTCAGTGCAGCCGGCAGGAGCGCCCGTCGCAAATCAAGGCCGATATCGGTCACGACGCCTCGCAAGTCCGTCCTGCTCACCTTGGTGATGGGCCTGATGCTCTTCTACACCCTGACTCCCGTCGCCTGGTTGCTCATCAACTCGACAAAGACGCAGAACTCGCTCTCCTCTTCGTTCGGCCTGTGGTTCTCGGGCCCCTTCTCGTTCTTCCACAACATCGCCGCGACGTTCTCCTACGGGAACGGCGAATTCCTCCGTTGGGCTCTCAACACCGTTCTCTATGTGGTACTCGGCGGAGGCGGGGCCACGATTCTTGCAACCCTTGGCGGCTACGGTCTTGCTCACTTCACCTTCCCCGGCAAGCGCGCCGTCATGGCGATCATCATTGGGGCGATCGCTATTCCCGGAACCGCTCTCGCCGTACCCGCTTATTTGATGTTCAGCAAGTTCGGCCTGACGAACACACCTTGGTCGGTCGTGATCCCCTCACTGATCAGTCCGATCGGCCTGTATCTCATCTGGGTCTACGCCACCGAGGCCATACCGTCCGGCCTGCTCGAGGCAGCCCGCCTCGACGGCGCGAGTGAGCTGCGGATCTTCCTCAGCATCGGCTTCAGACTGATTGTCCCAGGGTTCGTGACGGTTCTCCTCCTGACCTTCGTGGCGACCTGGAACAACTACTTCCTTCCCCTCATCATGCTCAGCACCCCGAACTGGTTCCCTCTGACCGTCGGCCTGAGCAACTGGAGCAATCAGGCGCCGTCAGCCGGAGGTCAGCTGATCGACAACCTGGTGATCACCGGATCGCTGTTGGCCATCACTCCGACCGTCATCGTGTTCCTGCTCATGCAGCGCTACTGGAAGGCGGGCATCACGGCAGGCAGCATCAAGGAATGAGTTAACGAGTGTCCTCTATATGCAGTACCCGGCGGTCTGTTGATCGTCGTCAAAGCAGGACAGGCAAAGCACAAAGGAGAAGCTATGTTGAAATACAACACAAGAAGCCGTCGGGTCTGGACAACGATAATCGTTGTCGGACTGGCTGGTGCGTTTGCGGTGGCGGGGTCCTACAGCGCCGGCGCGTCACCGAAGGCGGCGGCGGGCGGAACGCCGATACAGCAGAAGATCGCAGCCGCCCTCCAGAAGCCGACAAAGCTCGTCTTCTGGGGATGGGCGCCACAGACCGCGCCCATGGTCGCCGCCTTCGAAAAGCAATACCCGAAGGTCAAGGTCGACTACGTCGACATGGAGGTTGACTCCAGCGAGTACGCCAAGCTCGACACTGCGATCAAGGCCGGCTCGGGGATCCCTGATGTCGTTCAGTTCGACTACAGCGCGCTTCCCCAATTCGTGCTGAGTCAGGCTGTCCTCAACCTGAGCAACTACGGCGTCTCTTCCCTGGCCAATACTTATACGAAGGTTGCTTGGTCACAGGTCAACCTTGACGGCGACATCTACGGTGTGCCACAGGACTCGGGTCCGTTGGCTCTCTTCTACAACAAGACCGTGTTCGACAAGTACGGCCTCACGGTGCCAACGACCTGGGCGCAATACGTAGCCGATGCGAAGAAACTCCACCAAGAGAACTCCTCGGAGTATATGGCCGCCGACTCGGGCGACCCTACGGTCGCCGACTCGATGATCTGGCAGGCTGGCGGCAAGCCGTTCCAGTTCTCGGGGACGTCGGGAACGGTCAACCTATCCGATCCCGGAACCCTGAAGTGGGCATCGGCCTATGGTCAGCTTCTCAAGCAGGGCCTGCTCTACACCAACGCTCCTTTGTACACGCCCGCCTGGGTCACTGGCATCAAGAACGGCACGTTCGCTTCGTGGATCACGGGCGGTTGGGGAGTTGGCACGCTGCAGTACTTCGCGCCCACGAGCTCAGGGGATTGGCGCGTCGCCCAGGTTCCGCAGTACACCGCAGGTGCGCACGCCAGTGCTCAACAGGGCGGATCGTCCACGTCGGTCATGAACGCGAGCACGAACAAGCTGGCAGCGATTGGCTTTGCCGAGTGGTTCAGCACCAACGCCAAGGCAATCTCCACCTGGCAGACCTACGGGGGATTCCCGAGCCAGCGCAGTGTCATAAGCTCGAGCGCCTGGCTCAACAACCCGCTTTCCTACTTCGGCGGCGAGAAGGTCGACCAGATATTCGCGGCTTCGGAGAACGACACGCTCGGCGGGTGGCAGTACCTTCCCTACAACGTCTATGCGAACAGCGTCTTCAGCGACTCGGCGGGGCAGGCCTTCGAGGGCAAGGTGAGTCTCGCGGCGGGTCTGAAAGCTTGGCAGAAGCTGATCATCACGTACGGGAACCTCGAAGGATTCAATGTCAGCTCCTAAGTCATCCTCTCGTCGTGATCAATAGGGACATTCAACCATGAGGGCCTTTCTGGTCACAGCTCCTGGCGTCGGCAGCGTGCAAGATGTCGCGCCGCCGGCGCCAGGCGTCGGGGAGGTAGTTGTGGATGTCGCCTTTTCAGGCATCTGCGGTACCGACACAGCGCTGTTCCACGGCAGCCCGGTGCATCTCGAGGCGGTACGCAGCAGCTTTCCGCTTCGCCTCGGCCATGAGTGGAGCGGCACGGTCAGCGCTCTCGGTGACGGGACGGACCCGTCGTGGCTTGGCCGACGGGTAACGGGCGACACGATGCTAGGTTGCGGACACTGACCGAGATGTCTCGACGGTCGCCACTTTGTGTGTGAGGAACGTCACGAGATCGGGGTGCGCCGCAACTGGCCAGGGGCGCTCGCCGAAAAGTTGCTCGTACCTCAGTCGGCTCTTTACCCGCTGCCCGAGACGGTAACCGAGGAGATGGGCGCCCTGGTGGAGCCCGGCGCCAATGCCTATCGCGCAGTCGCCGCGAGCGGAGTCCAGCCGGGCTGGCGGGTCCTTGTGATCGGGCCTGGAACGATCGGCTTGTTGTGTGCCCGGTTCGCACTCGCTGCAGGCTGCGAGGTCCACGTGCTCGGGCACTCCGCGAGGTCGCTGGAACGAGCCCGGCAGTTCGGCGTGCAAGATGCCTGGACACAGGGTGAGCTCCCTCCGCTCGCCTGGGATGCTGTCATCGACGCGACCGACGAACCGCCAGTGCCTCAGCAGGCGGTTGACTTGGTCGAGCCCGGGCGGCGAGTTGTGTTCGTCGGAATCTCGGAGGATCCGAGCCATATCGATTCCCGCGTGGTCGCCCTGAAGGACGTCACCACGGTTGGCATCCTCGGCGGGTCACTCGGTTTTGGCGCCACGATCGACGCCTATGCGTCGGGCGCCGTCGACCCGATCCCTTTGATCGGGGCGAGGATCCCTCTAGAAGGCGTTGGTGCGGCTCTCGAAGGGCGGATTTCCGTACCGGCGGGTGCCGGTCCGAAAATCCTCGTCAATCCGCGCTTGTAGCACCGAAGCGATCGCGTCCAAAACACCTACGCCAGGCCCCGCCTTGACTAGCGGGCCCTGGCGTAGGTTCGCGTTGGCGCGCGCTCCGATCTTCCAAGGCAGGTCCCCTCTCGCCCAGCTGGTGCTGACGATCGAGGTCGCTGGCATGCAGCCGCAAGTTCTGTCTCACAGCGAGCAAAGGTCTACGTAGCACCCCGCGAGGCGGCGCGCTGCGGTTGGAGAACTGGAGACCGAGCGAAGGCGGGACAGCTGGAGCTGGTCGTCGGATTCGTCGTCACCCGAAGGATGCAGCATCATGGTCATGAACATGGAGAAGTCCTGTGTCCGCCAGACGCGCTCGGCGCAGCCCTCGGAGTCATGGGGCAGCCGGCGGTCGTCGTGGTGGCGATAGTGCTCCACGACCCCTTCGCCAGATCACGGACGTCGGATCGAATGGCCAGGTTTATCCCTTTCGCGGCAGTGGGAGGGACGATGTGAGCCGCGTCACCAGCTAAGAAGAGGGAACCGAACTGCATGGGTTGGACGACGAGGCTGCGCATGGGAGTGATCGACTTTTCCATCACCAGCCCGACGGAAAGCTCCAAGTCGTCATCGGTCGCGAGGCGCGTCTCCAACTCCTCCCAGATCCGCTCGTCGGGCCAAAGCGCTAGCGAGTCACCAAGGGTGACAGATCGGTGCGCGGGCCTGATGGCGTGAGGATCACGCCTGCAAC
>PMVZ01000344.1 GCA_003166375.1 Acidimicrobiaceae bacterium
GACCAGGGAGTCTGTTGGATCTCAACGAGTGGCACATTTGAACAGTTGGAGGACTCCAGGGAGAGCACGGCGTCGCGTGCCGCCACCGTCGGAAACATCCTCGATCGGTCAGCCTGGTCGCCCATGCGAGGTTCGGTGGCGCTGTCGAGTGGCCGTCGGTGGGAATGCGACGTGGCCCGCGCTGCGCGTCCCTGCCGAATCCGTGCGCGGTCTAACGTTGGTCCGCACGGTCCGCTGGGCGTCATTCTGGCGCGACCCCCGGCGGCGGGTAGGCGCCACGGGGGCGGGCCGCCCCATCAGTCCCACCGATCGCGTGGTCGCGTAGTGTTCAACGCCATGGCTGACTCTCGCGCGAGCGACCAGAACCGAGGACAGCCGGACACGTCGTCACAAGTCGTGCTCTGGCCGACTTCGCCAGTCGCAGCCTGAAACGGAAGCCAGGCGCACTGAGGAGGAGAGATGACCCAGAGCGACTCCTCTGCACCGGGGACAGGTCGGGAGACGCCGCACTTGTTACGCGTCGGGCTCGTCGGGTGTGGTTATCAGGGGAACGCACTCGCCACGGCAGTGGGCCGCACGACCACGCTCCACCTCGTAGCCTGCGCCGACCCCGACCAGGAGGCGGCCGCCAGGGTCGCGGCCCTGGCGCACGACGTCAAGCCCTTTTCCTCGGTCGAGGCGCTCCTGGATGACGCCTCAGTCGACGCCGTCCTTGTTGCTACGCCGCACCACCTGTTGTGCCCGGTCTCGCTAACGGCCATGCGCGCTGGAAAGCACGTACTGGCGGAGAAGCCCATCGGTCTAAACGAGCAGGAGGCAGCGACGATAGGAGAAGAGGCCGGGCGGCGAGGCGTGCGGTACATGGCCGGCTACTCATGCCGGTTCTCGCTGGCGCGCCATGTCCACGATCTGCTTGCAGCGGGCACCGTCGGCGACATCCAGGCCGTCACGGGCGTATTCGGCTGCGGGCCCCTCAACGATGGCTGGCTTGCTTCTGCTGAGACTGGAGGCGGGTCCTTGCTTTATCTGGGGTCTCACCTGGTCGACATGCTCCTCTGGTTCATCGACGACAGACCGGTGGAGGTCTCCGGCAGCATCCGACGGCGGGCCGACACGAAAGTCGACGACACCTCGCCGTTCCAGATCCGCTTTTCCCGCGGAATGGTGGCGCAGTGCCTGGTAACCCAGGCGGCCTCGACGTTCTTCTTCATGGTCGATATCCATGGACGTGCCGGGCGCGTCACTCTGCGCGGGTGGGGCTTCTTGCAATTCGAGATCGAGGTGTCGAGCACGGTGAACGCGCCCTTCACTCAGCCCACCGTGATTCGTCCGCAGATCGAAGACGACAACATCACGATGATGCTGGTGCCGGAACTGGAGGAGTTCGCTCGTGCTATCGCAGAGGAGCGGGAGCCGTCCATCACCGCTACCGATGGGCGGCGCGTCTTGCAGGTGCTTGACGGGGTCGTTGCGTCGGATCGCCACGGCGCTCGCGTGAGCATCGATTGAAACGTGTGAAAGTGGATCTGAGTACCACGGACCAAGACTGTGATCTCGCGGGACCGGCAGGTCCTGAGCCGCGCGGCGGATGACATAATGCACGCGTGGTCGCTGAAGCCGGTGACGCCCATGATTGTGGCGTGGCCGTCCTGCGGGCCAACCTGTTCGGTCCGTTCTCGATAACTCTCGGGGATGTAAGCGCGGGCCCGTGGGCTCGGCCAAGCGCCAAGCGCCTCTGCGAGTTGCTGCTCGTGAGCGCCGGACGGCGCCTCGCCAGAGAGGCCGCATGCGAGGCGCTCTTCCCCAATCTCGGTCCTGAGCAAGCCGCCAACGCCTTGTCCAAGGCGCTGTGGATGGCGAGAACGGCCCTTGCCGCGCTCGGCGAGCCGGCGCATGACCTCCTACGCGCCGATCGCGGACATATCTGGATCGACCCGGAATGCGGCCTCGAGGTCGACCTGGACCTCGTCGATGAGCTGTTGCGTAGAGGACTCGACTCCGAACCCGGTGCCCTGCGTGACGACACGCTGACCCGGGCGCTTGCCATCTCTGGCATGCTCTTGGAAGACGAGGCCTACGAGGACTGGGCGCTACGCCCTCGCGATCGCCTGGAATGGGCACGCCAGGAGGCGCGCCTTGTTCTGGCACGCGACCGGGCGAAGGGCTTCGGCCGCTCGAAGCCGGAAGCCGTGGTCGCGGCCTGGGAATCGTGCCTGTCCGGCGATCCGACCTGCGAGGAGGCCACATCGGCGCTGATGCAGATCTATGCCGCCCAACAGCGCTGGTCCCTGGTGGCCGAGACCTACGAGCGCTGCCGACGCGCTCTCGAGGAGCTGGGCCTCGCGATGTCGCCGGCACTGGAGGAGATCCACGCAGGCGCCGTCCGGGATACTTCGCCTTCATCCATCCGGGGTGCCACGACCGACACGCCCCGCTCGCCTCCGGTGCTCGCCCGTGAGGAGCGCAAACTCGTGAGCGTGCTCTTCGCCGACTTGGCGAGCCCGCCGGGGGTCGCAAGACTTGACCCCGAGGACCTTCGGGAGGTGATCGGCGACGCTTTGGCCGAGGCGATCTCCCAGGTCGAGTCCCTCGGCGGGACGGTGACCTCGGTGTCGGGCTGCGGCCTGGCTGCGCTCTTCGGCGCCCCCGACGCCCACGAGGATGACCCGGAACGAGCCGTGCGGGCCGGTTACCGGATCGTCTCTGCAGTCAAGAGCTCCGCGGAGAGACTGACCGTTCGCATCGGCGTCGAGTCCGGGCCCGCGGTTGTCGGGCCGATCGGTGGTGGAGGGCGGGTGGAATACGGGGCGGTCGGCGAGGTGGTGGCTGTTGCCGCGGCGCTGCAGTCGGTGGCCCGGGCCGGCTCGGTACTGGTAGGCCCTGCGACCCGCGCTGCCACGGAGGACAGTTTTGAGTGGGGACCGAGCGACGAGCTGGCGAGACCGGGCGACGCCAAGCCGTTGGTCGCCTGCTACCTGGAACGTCCGAAAGTCCGCGTTCGCGGTCACCTCGCGGGGCGGCGCCTCGCGGGCCAGGCAGCGCTCGTGGGTCGCGATGGCGAGTTCTTGGTGCTCTCCGACTCGCTACGCGAGGCAGTCTCGGGAAGGGGGGGCATCGTCGTTGTAGTGAGCGAGCCAGGCCTTGGCAAGACGCGCCTTGTTTCGGAGTGCCGCAAGCGTTTCATGGCCTGGGTCGGGGCGGGATCGGGTCGTCTGCCGCTGTGGCTCGAGGGCCGAGGCGCCTCCTACGCCTCGTCGATCCCCTACGGGCTCTATCAGCAGTTGCTGTCGGAGTGGATCGGGGTGGCACCCGAGGAGGGAGAAGAGGTGCGCCGTCCCGCACTCGAGCGGGCGATGCGAGCGGTTTTCACCCGTGAGGATGCCCCGGTCGGCCTGCTCGCCCGGATGATGGGTCTCGGCGCCGGTGACGAGACAGGGCGCCTTTCGCGCCTGAGCCCCGAGGAGCTGCAGCGGGCGACCTTCGGGGCCATGCGGGCGCTCGTTTCGCGCCTTTCCGCCTACGGACCGACCGTGCTCGTGCTCGAGGACCTCCACTGGGCCGATCCCACCTCGGTCCGGCTCACCGAGGAGATAGCCGGGCTGGTGCGCGAAGGGCCGCTCCTCGTTCTGCTCACCCACCGTCCCGAGCCCGACCCCGGTGTGGCGGCGCTCGAGGATGCGCTTGCGCACGATGAGGCTCTCACCCTCCGCCGAGTCGAGCTTGCTCCTCTTTCCGAGAGCGACGAGCGCGAGCTTGCCCGTTCGTTTCTCGGCGATGGTGTCCCCGATGAAGTCGTCGAGGCAGTCCGCAAGGGCGTGGAGGGGAACCCCCTGTTTCTCGAGGAGCGGCTGAATTCTCTCGTCGAGACCGGCGCAGTCTTTCGGGACGAGCGCTTGTGGAGGCTCGACCCGAACGTACGCGGCGAGGTCCCCGAGGCGCTTGAACGGCTGATCCGCTCACGGGTGGACCGGTTGGGGCCACTGACGCACAACGCTGTTGTCGCCGCGTCGGTGCTCGGAGTCGAGTTCGGCCTCTCGGCCCTAAGGGCAGTGACTGGTCTCAACGGCCAGCTCGAGGAGGTGATTGCAGAGCTGTGCGCAGCCGGCCTGCTCGCCGAGGTGCCCAGACAAGCCGAGCGCGCGTACCGGTTCCGACATGCCTTGATGCAGGAGGCGACCTACAAGGGGCTGTTGCGGGCGCAGCGACAGCAGCTGCATGCCCGAGTGGCTTGGAGTGTCGAGGAGTCCTCCTCCGATCGCCTGGAGGAAGTGGCAGCCCTGCTCGGCCACCACTACGCCGCCGCCGGGGAGAGCCACCGCGCTGTGCACCATCTCGGAGTGGCCGGCGACCATGCCGCCTCGGTATTCGCCAACGAGGAGGCGATCTCTTCCTATCGGGAGGCCTTGGCGATCCTGGCGGAGGATCCATCGGGCACCGACTCCGCTTCGGTGGAGCTGCGCGCCAAGCTCGCCGAGGTGCTCTGGCGCACCGGTCGTCACGACGAGTCTCGGGAGATGTTCGACGAGGCGCTAAATCTCGTGGATCCTGAAGAGTCGCTGCTCGCCGCCCGTCTCCAGGTCCGCCTCGGACGGATGGAGATAAACGCCCACGGCTACGACCCCGCAGTTGCCGCCTTCGATGCCGCCGAAGCGCTTCTTGGTGAGGACCCCGGAGGCCAGGACCAGGCGCTGGTGGATCTCTGGCTGGAGCTCCAGCTGAACGGCCGCGCGCAACTGCACTACTGGCGCAACGAGCCGGCGCTGGGCATGGCTGTCCTCGAGGCTTCGCGTCCGGTGGTCGAGACCCGGGGAAGCGTGGGCCAGAAGAAGACTTTCTACGACTCGCTCGTGATGCAGCAGCTCCGCGAGACCCGCTACAGGGTCGACGACGAGATCCTTGCCAACGAGCGCGCGGCCTTGGCCGCGGCGGAGGAGCTTTGCGGCGAGCAGGACCTCGCCTGGGCGCTCTTCATGATGGGTTTCTGCCTGCTCTGGCGTGGTGAACTGGTCGAGGCCAGGGAAAGGCTGGAGATAGCGCTCGCGGGGGCGGAAAGGACGGGTGACGTCCTCCTGCGAACAAGGACGCTCTGCTACCTCAACGTGGCCGCCCTCCGGAGCCACGACACGGACACGGTGCGGCGCCTCGCTCCCCAAGCGATGGCGGCCGGGGCGGCGGCCGCCTACCCGGAGTACGTGGCCGCGGCCAAAGCCACCCTTGCCTGGCTGGCGTGGCAGGAGGACCGCTTCGAGGACGTGGTGACACTCGGCGAGGAGGCCCTGCAGCTGTGGGGGACCACGATCGTCTCCTACTCCTGGTACTGGCCGTGCCTGTGGCCGATGATCGCCGTACGCCTTCGGTCCGGGCAGATCGCTGAGGCCATTGACGCCAGCCGCCAGCTCCTGGCTCCGCCGCAGCAGCGGCTTCCCGACGACCTCGAGTCGCTACTGCAAAAGGCCGGGGCCGCCTGGGACCAGAACGAAGATCGAATCGCAAGCGACAAACTGGCCGAGGCCCTGCAACTGGCGGTGACCCTCGGCTACGCGTGAGCGCCGGAAGAACACGACAAGCTCGACCGCAAGTGCAGAGTGACTCCCGACGCTCTCGGAACCGAAGGGAGGGCCCGCCGTAACGGCGAGTCCTCCCTTCGGTTCCTGTTCAGAAGGTGCCCAGGCCTCACCGGCCCGGTCTGTGCCGACTGCTTACGATGGTCTGCTCCACCACACCTGGCCTGTCTCGGTGTGGCGGATGTAGGGGAACGTGGTGGCATCAGCGGCCCAGGTGCCGTCACCCTGCAGGCCGGCGTAGGCGCCGGTGCCCCCCGTGATCAGCCAGGTGCCAGTTCCCTGGTAGGCCCCGACGCTAGCTGAACTGGTCGTTGTCAGGTTGTAGACGCCCGAAAAGCTGATAAAGACCTGGCCTTTCGCGCCGGTGATGGCGTGCACGGCGTAGACGGTGGAAAGCGTGTTGGCCGAGCTCGGTGGCGGCACCATTATGTAGCCGCCGACAGGCGCTGCATTACCGCATTTGCTACTCGCCGGGGACGAGGCCGAAGTCACCGCGTAGGTGGCATCGTTCCAGGTGGGGTTGCCGCCCTGGTCCATGATCGCCCCTGTGACCTTGAAACAGGCCACGACGGTGGCGGAGAGACCGTTGGTGCTCGGGTTGGCGTGCAGCCAGGACTGAATCGTGATGGCGCCGGATTGGTGCCGGTGCGTCGCGTTGGAGGCGCCGGCGGCGGTCACCTGCACCACGGCTAACGGGACAAGCACAGCGACCAACGCTGCAGCCAGTGTGGCAATAATCCATTTCTTCATTGGAACTCCATTCAGTTCCGGATCGGGTCGGTCTGATCACCGACACCGCCAGCTTGAAGGAGCCCTCTTCCCGAAATCTGCCCGCGGTCGTAGACAGCAAGGGGCCGTCAGTGTTGCTCACCACGCCCCGGAACTTCAACCCGAGTTCCGCTGTTCGCTTTGCAGGTCCGTCCTGACTGTGTGCTTCCTTCGCCTCCTTCGCCGCCTCCCGTTCGTGGTCTGGCTGCGGTGTCGTCTCGCTGCGGCTCTCTTCAAGCTGCTCGGAGCCTTGGTCGGTCCGCCCGTCCGAGCGACCAGCGGGCGACGTGCCGTGGCCTGGCGCGGCACCGAACGCCAGATGTATCCCTACCAGCCAGCCGCAACTTGTGAAACAGCGGTGCGGCAGCAGAACCGCTTATGACCCTGTCTGTTGGCACGGGAACGCAAGACCAACTGGTTGGGCTCGCAGTCGGGCACGGCAAGACACCATCGGTCTCTACTCCGTGATACCAGAAGGTGCCGCGGGCTGCCGGAGTGAGCCGGCGACTGCGAACGCGGCGAGGAAGAGCGCGACGACAAGCCAGAGGGCGTTGAGGAGACCGGCGGCTTCGGCGAGCAAGCCGATGGCTGGTGGCCCCGCGAGGCTGGCGAAATAGCCGACGGAGGCAACGACACTGACGCGTGCGGCCGGGTCCGGCCCGCTCTC
>PMVZ01000136.1 GCA_003166375.1 Acidimicrobiaceae bacterium
GACGCCGGGTGATCAGCCGCACCCGGCTGCAGTTGCGTGAGGGTTCTATGGGTAACGTGGCGCTATGGCGCGGCGAAAGTACTCTTGGGATCGAGACACTACGCGCAGTTTCGTGACCCCGATGGCAGTCGTGCCCGACGGCGCCGAGCTGTCCGACCTTGTTCGCGGGGGCCCGGTCGGCGTGGCCGAGATTGAGCTCACCGATGGTCTGGCGACGTTGCGCGACACGGTGGGCCCGCCCCGCGAGGGGCGGGTGCTACTCGTGCTGGCACGCCTGCATTCCCACCCGATCGCTTGTTTGACCCTGGCCGATGACGCCGAGGACCCCGAGATCACCTGGCCCCGCGCCGCGCGGACCGCCCTGGTCGGTGCGCTCGACCGGCATCTGCGCGCTGACGGGCTCAAGCTCGGGGCGCTAGATCTCTGGGCCGGCGGCGCCGAGCTGGTTGATCCTCCGTGCCTGGACGAACGGCGCCGCACGCTGGAGTCAGCGCCGGGAGTGACTGTCATCATCGGCACGCGCGACCGGTCCGACCGGCTTGACGCCTGCCTGAAGACCGTGCTCGCGCTCGACTATCCCGCGTTCGACGTCCTCGTCGTCGACAACGCCCCGACCACTTCGGACACGGCCGAGCTGGTCGCGGCGCGCGGTGCAGCGACAGGCAAGATCGCCTACCTGCGGGAGGACCGCCGCGGGCTGGGTGCCGCCCACAATTGCGGGCTCGCTGCGGCGAGCGGGACAATCGTGGCGTTCACCGACGACGACGTCGCCGTGGACCGGTACTGGCTGAGCGAGCTCGTCGCCCCGTTCGTGACCAACACCCGGGTGGCTGGGGCATCGGGATTGATCTTGCCAGCTGCACTCGAGACCCCGGCGCAGAGGTTGCTCGAGGCCCACGGCCGCTTCGGCAAGGGGTTCGAGGCCCGACTGTTCGACCTGGGACCGAATCGACCCGACGACGCGCTGTTCCCCTTCGCCGCCGGAAGGCTCGGCTCGGGGGCCAACATGGCATTTGACGCGGCCTGGCTGCGCGACTCCGGCGGTTTCGACGCTGCCCTCGGGGTGGGCACACCAGCACGCGGCGGCGACGACCTGCTTGCGCTGTTCCGTCTCGTCACCTCGGGGCGGACTCTCGCGTACTGCCCGAGCGCGCTCGTCTGGCACTACCACCACTGTGACAGTGCCGCCGTGCCCCGGCAGGTCTTCGGCTACGGAGTCGGCCTTGGGGCGTACCTGGCGAGCGCCGTGGCGCACGAGCCCCGCGTCCTGGCCAAGATGGCGTACCGGGCGCCGGCGGGGCTGGCGTACCTCCGCACCGGGATCCGCCCCAACTGGTGGCCCCGTTCTCTCATGCGCCTCGAGCTTCGAGGTCTGCTGTACGGCCCGCTCGCGTACGCCGTGAGCCGGGTGGCGCGCCGCGACAAGCCGACCCGACGGTTCGCATCTTCGGCGCCGTGAGCCTTCTCGACGTCGACCGGGCGGTTAACTCCGACGTGGCCGCGGCGACCGGCAACGTGGTTGCCTTCCTCGACGCCGCCGAGGAGGGGTGGCTGGCGCACGTCGTCGAGGTGTACCAGGCCGGGAGCGTGCTCGGGCTCGGAGGATTGGTCACCCCGCTACGGACCACGGAGCGACCCCGTTGGTCCCCGTCGGAGTTCGGTTGTTCGTTCCACGAGATGCCTGAGACGACGGCAGCCGTCCGCAACGTCATCGGGACGAACATGTCGTTCCGCAGCGACCCTCTGGGGGCGTCGCGCGGTTTCGCGTCGGAGCTGGGACGCGTGGAAGGGGAAGCCAGTGGCTGTGAGGAGACAGAGCTATGCATCCGGATGACCGGGCAGGAAGGAGGCCGCCTTAGCTACGAACCCGTCGCGCGCGTCGCCTATCAGGTGCCCCCGACTTGGACGACATGGGGCTACTTCGTCCGACGGTGCTACCAGGAAGGTTGTTCCAAGGTCGACGTGGCACGCGTGGCCGGACCGAACCAGGCACTACAGACCGAGTGGTCGCATCTGCGCGGCGTTATCCCGCGCCGCGTGGCACGCTGCCTGACCCCGACGCGGCGCGTTCCTGTTGGCGTGACGATGGGCGTCGCGGTGCTGGTAGCCGGTGGTCTCGACCACTCCGCCGTGCTCGCGCACGGACACCTGCCGTCGCTGAAGCGGCGGTGCGCCGACGTCACGACGAGGCGATGACGTTGCGCTCCACGCAGCCGCCCGAGCCAATACCCATCCTGCTCTACCACGCCGTTACCGACCGGCCGGGGCCGGACCTGGCCACATGGTCGGTCACTCCTGCGCGGTTTCGCGAGCACCTCGACTGCATGCGCGACGAAGGGCGTACCCCGATCACCGTGTCGGCGTTTGTTGCCACCCCCGGCCAGGAGCTCCCCGAGCGCCCCGTCGTGGTGACCTTCGACGACGGGTACGCCGACTTCGTCCAGGCTGCCGAGGAGATGGCCGCACGGGGGCTGGTGTCCACCCTCTACGTGACAACGGGCGTCCTCGATGGGTCACCCACGATCGGCATGCCGAGCGCGCCTATGTTGACGGCCGGGCAGCTCACCCTGCTCGAGGCGCTCGGGGTGGAGGTCGGCGCCCATGCTCACCACCATCACCACGTGGATGTGGCCCCAAAGTCGGTTGCCCGCGACGAGATCCGGCGGCCCAAGGCGATACTTGAGGACCTGCTCGGTCACCCCGTGGTTAGCTATGCCTACCCGCACGGCTCCTACCGGGAGGCTGTGCGCGAGCAGGTGCGGGCGGCGGGGTACACGTCGGCCTGCGCCGTGCGCAACGCCTTCAGCTCAGTCGCCGACAACCCGTTCTCGCTTGCGCGCCTGACCGTGCGAGACTTCACCACCACTGACACATTGCGAGGATGGCTCCGGGGAATCGGGGCACCACTCGCCCCGAAGCGGGAGCTGATCCGAACAAAGGTGTGGCGAGTGCGACGATGGGTGGCTGCCGGGCCTGCCCGACAACAGGCCCGGCGGGCGTGATGCGGGCGCGGTGTTGCCCTGTGCTGGGGCTGGCCGTGGTCGGCTCGGGTGCGGCCTACGCCGCGAGCGGAGCACGGTGTGGGCGCCCGCTCGGCACGCGCCCACCACCACCCACCTCTCGTTCACCACGCCGCCAGGCGGTGCAGTCGGGACTCGTGCGCTGGACGTGCGCCAGCGGTGACCAGGCGGCGGAACCGAACATAACCGGCGCCTTTGACGATTCCGGCACGATCTGGTTAGGGCAACTCGAGCTCGCGGACGCGCTGCGGGTCGACGCCGTGATCGA
>PMVZ01000212.1 GCA_003166375.1 Acidimicrobiaceae bacterium
GCCGGCCACCACTTCGCGAAGCGGTCGGGGTCTTCGCCGTAGCCGATGGCGGTGATGTAGTTGACCAGGGCGTCGTACCAGACGTAGAAGACGTGCGCGCCGTCCCACGGAACGCGCACGCCCCAGTCGATCGAGGTCCTGGTGATCGAGATGTCCTGGAGCCCGCCTTTGATGATCCCGAGCGCTTCGTTGCGCCTGGAGTCGGGAAATATCGCGTGCGGATGGCTCTCGTACCAATCGAGCAACGACTGCTCGAAGCGGGACAACTCGAAGAACCAGTTCTCCTCGGTCAGCCATTCCACCGGTCGCTCGTGCACGGGGCAAACGCGACCCTCGAGCAGATCGCTCTCTGGGTAGTACGCCTCGCAAGACACGCAGTACCAGCCCTCGTACAGCCCCTTGTGCATGTAGCCGTTGTCGTGGATCGCCTGCATGAACCTCTGAACGCTCAGGTGGTGACGGTGCTCTGTCGTACGGATGAAGTCGTCGTTCGAGACATCGAGGGCGGCCCAGGAGGCGATGTAACGACGGCTCGTCTGATCGACCCACTCCTGGGGCGTGAGCCCCTGTTCCTCCGCCGCTCGAGCGTTCTTGAGCCCGTGCTCGTCGGTGCCGGTGAGGAACCAGGAGTCGTCGCCGATCAACCGGTGCCAGCGCGCGAGCACGTCGGCGTTCACAGTCGAGTACGCCGTGCCGAGATGGGGGGCGTCGTTGACGTAGTAGATGGGTGTCGTCAGGAAGAAGCGCTCAGGCACCCTCTCAAACTACTGGCCGTTGCGAGCGAGCGAAGTCTCGTACGCGAACCTCTTCGACACGCCGAGGTCCGCGGCCACCTCGGCTGCCGCCTGCCGGCGGCTGGCGCCGGCGGACATACGGCTCGCGACTGCGCTCTGGATCTCACCCGCGCTCGGCGATGACCGCTCCGGCACCGGCGCGGCCGCTACGACTAGCACATGCTCACCTCGTGCCGCGCTCGCCGCGCTTCGCTCGTACGCCGCGGCGAGCGTCCCGCGCCATGTCTCCTCGAAAAGCTTCGTCAGCTCCCGGCATACCGCAACCTTCCGGTCGCCTCCACAGCATTTCGCAAGATCCTGCAGCGTCGAGCTGATCCGCTGCGGCGACTCGTATATCACGCTCGTATGCGACGCCGCTGCGATCTCGCCCAGCCGCTTTGCGCGCTCGGTCCCTCGTCTCGGCAGGAAGCCTTCGAATCTCCAGCGTGCGGTCCCGAGCCCGGCGACCACGAGGGCGCTCACAGCCGCCGATGGTCCCGGCACGGTCGTGACCTTGTGACCAGCGGCGATCGCGGCAGAGATCACCATCTCGCCCGGATCGGACACCGCCGGCGTGCCGGCATCGCTCACGAGCGCGACCCGCTCACCCCGCTCGAGCATCTCGAGCACCTCTGCGACCCGCTCACGCTCGTTGTGCACGTGCACCGAGAGCAGGCGGGAGGTTCTCAAGCCCAGGCGGGAAAGTAGCTGCCCGGTGTGGCGTGTGTCCTCGCAGCACACGACATCCGCCTCCTGCAGCGTGGCGGCAGCCCGTGGCGAGAGGTCACCGATGTTGCCGATCGGGGTCGCGACGATTACCAGCTCGCCGGGGTGCTGGTCCCCCCCGGTCACCCCTTGATCTCCAGGGCGTCGCCTGGGACGAGCTTCCATCGCTCGAAGGCGCCGGCCTCCGCCTCGAGCACCGCTCGACCGCCCCGGCGCGGAAGTGCGACCCGGTACGGAGGCACGGTGGTGGTGCCGATCACGCGAAGGTCATGGGTCAAGAACGCGACATCGATGGCGAACCGCATCCCGATCGTGTGCACCGACCTCGTGTGGCGCAGCAACAGGGCCCCCTCGAAGCGCCTCTTGCCCAGCAGGCCACGCGATCTGGCGGCGAGCGACAAAGCGACCTCGACACTCGCGAGCACCTCGCCGTCACGCAGCAGCCATGCCATGTAACCGTCCCCGTCGCTCCCTGGAACAAGGAAGATGCCCAACGCTACCGAACAGCCGGCTGCCCGTGGGAAAAAGCGCCAGCTTGGAAGCCACTACAATGTCCCGCTTGTGTCCAAACGAACTGTGAAGCGGAAGCTCCGCAAGAAGAAGAAGGCCAACCACGGCAAGAAGCCGAACTGCGGTCGCGGCTGACCGTCACACCTTCCAGTTCGACCCCAGGCGGCTCAGTACGCCCACCAGCACCGACGGCTTGTCGGAGATGATGCCATCGACGCCAAGGCTGACAAGTTGCTCCATCTCGTCAGGGTCGTCGATCGTCCAGACGTGGACCGCGAGCCCGCTCGAATGTGCAGCCTCGACGAAGCTCTCGTCCACGACGACAACAGGGCCCAAGCGCGCCGGGACCTGGAGAGCGACGTAGCGCCCGATGTCGTCTTGCGGTGGCTCACCTGCGCGCAGCCGCCGATAGAACTCGGTCGTCGCCTCGGTGCCGGCCGCGACCCCGGTCCCGGGCGCGTGCTTGGCGAACTCGCCGGTCGCCTCGTCTGAGAACGACGCGACGACCACGTCGTCCTGGCGCCCGTGCTCACGCAGCACGTCGGCCAGCGCCGCTTCGTAAGGGACGACTCTTGGGGCGCTGCGCTTGATGTCCAGGTTGAGCACGACACCCGGGAAGGCCTCCAGGACCTCCGAGAGCGTCGCGACACACAAGTCTCGATCATCGGGTGCTCTCCCGCGAAGCACGTAGTCCTCCACCGGACGCCCTCTGACAGCGCCCTCGCCCGGGCAGAACCAATACGCGTTGTCGAGGTGCCGAACTTCGTCGAGGCTGAGGTCGGCGATCTCGCCCGTGGCATTGGTCGTTCGATCGAGCGTCGGGTCGTGACAGACGACGATCTCCCCGTCCCTGGTGGCGTGAACGTCGAGCTCGATGCCTGTGGCTCCGTGCTCGAGCGCTCGCCTCATCGCGTAGAGCGTGCTGGAGGGAGACTCCTTGGCCCCCCCTTGGTGGGCGTAGGCGATCACCCGCCGTTCGAGCCAGGGATTGTCACGCACGCCAGCTGTCTACCAGGCGAGTGGGCCTGCCGCGCAACTGGGGGGTAGCCTCGGCTCGCAATGATCGATCACATTCTCCTCGACGTGATCGCGGCCCTCCGCGAGGCGTTCGAGGGCGCGCTCTTGGAACAACAGGCGGTCGAGGAGCGTTTCCAGGTCGATGTCTTCCTCGGCGACGTCGCCTTCGAGACCTCCTACAGCCTCCCAGGCGAGGACAGTCCGCCGCGTGTGCGGGCGGACCTCAGCCTCGATTGGCCGACCTGGAGCCAGAGCGCATACCGGTCGTGGTCGATCGGTGAGCCGCCGGCCGAGCCGCCGGAGCTCATCGTCGAGATCGCACTTCGCGTGCAGCGCCTCGCCGCGACACCCGATCCGGCGCTGGTGCTGGCCGCGCTCGCCGGTGAGGGGCCCGAGTTCGGCTCCGAACACCTCGAGCAGTCCGGGCCGATGATCGAGCAGCTCTACGAGCCCTCTTCGGAAATGCCCGCCTGTGCGATCGAGGTCGCCTACCAGGGCAGCATCCGGCTCGAAGAGCCGCTGCTCGACGATCCGACCAAGCTCGACGGACAGGTCGCGGGACTCGCGCGGTGGGTTGCGTCTGCGCTCGTGCGTCTCGCAGATCTCGACTTGGCCTTCCTCCCGCCCGATGAGGACAGCAACCGGGTCTGACACAAGCCCCGCGCAGCCCGCAGCCGCGCTGCGCCCGCGCTTGCCTCTTCGCTACCAGGGCTCTGCGAGACCGGCCTGCACCGCCAGGGAGTGCAACGAGACCAGGGGCTGCGCGCCGAGGTGGGAGACGACCTCTCCGGCGGCGAGGGCTCCGAGCCGCCCCGCCGTCTCCAAGGGCGCTCCACGGACGATGCCGTAGAGGACACCCGCAGCGAAGAGGTCGCCCGCTCCGGTGGTGTCGTCCACGCGCCCGACTGGCGGAGCCTGGACAACCGCACGCTCCCCGCCGTTCAAGAGCACGGCACCTCGCGCCCCGAGCGTCACCGCGGCCATGAGCCCCGGTCGCTCCAGAGCCTCGAGCGCTCCCGACAAGTCGTCTGCCCCGGCAAAGCGCCGAGCTTCCTCCTCGTTGGCGAACAGCAGGTCCACCTCGCGTTCGACGATCTCGTTCAGGAACGCGCCGTGCCGTTCGACAAGAAACGGATCCGACAGGCTCAGGGCCACGAACCCACCGCCGGCCTTCGCGAGCCCGACAGCCCGCTCGAGGGCGGCAAAGGTCCCCGGTGAGTCGAGCAGGTAGCCCTCGATGTACACCGCCGCCGCGGTCCCGGCGAAAGCCTGCTCGACGGCCTCGGCGTCGATGACGACACCCGCGCCCAGGTTCGTCGCCATCGTGCGCCCCGAGTCATGGCTGACCAGCACCATGCACTGGCCGGTGCGGAGACCGACGGCGCTATGGCTCAGCACGCACCGAACACCCACTGACCCGAGGTCGAGCTCGTACTCGGCACCAAGCGAGTCATGGCCCACGGAACCCACGAATGCAGGATGGGCGCCCAGAGAGGCGAGCCCCACCGCAGTGTTGGCCGCCGAGCCCCCGGCCACTTGAACCCAGTCGCTTACGAGCTCGGAAAGCCTCGCGATCTGTTCGCCGTCGACGAGGGTCATCGCGCCTGGCTCGACGCCGGCCGCTTCGATCGTCGGTGCGTCCACATGGGCGACTCGATCGACGATCGCGTGCCCGATGCACACAACGTCGATCTCTCGTCCGCCGAGCTCCTCTTTCGAGGCACCCGGACCGACGCGGACAGATCCAGGCTCCGGCACGAGTCCCGACGGTAGTCGGTGAAACGCCGTACACCGCTGATCGCCGTACACCGCCAATAAGCTCACGCACGGCTAATCTTCGATGTCCGTGACTCCGAACACCGACGAGACCGACTTCAGGCTCCCCCGCAACGTCGCACCGAAGCGCTACGAGCTCACAATCGCGCCTGACCTGGGCGCTGCGACGTTCCTCGGCCTCGAGCGGATCGAGCTCGACGTGGTCACGGCGACAAGCTCGATCGTCTGCAACGCCGCCGAGCTTCAGATCTCCAACGCCACATTGAGCCGGCCAGACGGCCCGGCTCACCGAGTCGATCTCGACATCTCCTTGGACGAGAACCTCGAGCGGGTCACCTTCACGGCGCCACACCAGGTCTTGGCGGGTTCGTACGTCCTCGAGTGCGATTTCGCCGGCGTCTTGAACGACAAGCTCCGTGGCTTTTATCGCAGCACGTTCCGTGACGAGGACGGCAACGAGCAGGTCATCGCGACGACCCAGTTCGAATCGACCGACGCTAGAAGGGCCTTCCCCTGCTGGGACGAACCGGATCGCAAGGCCGTGTTCTCCATCTCGCTCGAGGTCGAAGCGGACCTTCTCGCGATCTCGAACGGTGCCGAACGCCGTGCGACAGAACTTCCCGGGGGCAAGCGTCGCCTCGAGTTCACCGACACGATCCCGATGTCGACCTACCTGGTCGCATTCGTCGTCGGCCCCCTGGAGGCCACCGACTCGGTGGACGTGGACGGAACGCCGCTTCGCGTGGTCCACACAGCGGGCAAGCAACGGCTGACCACGTTTGCTCTCGAAGCCGGCGCGCACGCGCTGCGTTACTACACCGAGTACTTCGACCAGCCGTACCAAGGCGACAAGCTCGACCTCGTCGCGATCCCCGACTTCGCCTTCGGGGCGATGGAGAACCTCGGCTGCGTGACCTTCCGCGAGGCCGCGCTGCTCACCGATCCCGCCAACTCGGCCCGCAACGAGCTCGAACGCGTCGCCGGGGTGGTCGAGCACGAGCTCGCGCACATGTGGTTCGGCGACCTCGTGACCATGGGCTGGTGGAATGGCATCTGGTTGAACGAGGCGTTCGCGACCTACATGGCCCTTTGCTGCCTGGACGACTTCAAGCCTGAGTACCAATGCTGGGCGGGGTTCAGCCGCGACCGGGAGATGGCTCTAGCCCTCGACGGGCTCCACACGACGCGGCCGATCGAGTTCCCCGTGCGAACGCCCGACGAGGTCGACTCGATGTTCGACGCCCTCACATACGAAAAGGGCGGCAGCCTTCTTCGGATGCTCGAGCAGTACCTCGGCACGGAACGCTTCCGCGAAGGCGTCCGCCGGTACCTTGCCGCCCACCGCTACGCCAACACCGAGACAACCGACCTGTGGGACGCGATCGAAGAGGCCGCCGAGGGACTTCCGATCCGTGCACTCATGGACTCGTGGATCTTCCAGGGCGGGCATCCGCTCGTGACCGCCAGCGCGGACGGCTCCAAAGTGCTGCTCACTCAAGAGCCCTTCTCCTATCTGCCGGCCGCGGACAGGCCCGCGGGCTCCGGGCCGAGTGCCATCGGCTCGAAGTGGTTCGTCCCCGTGGCGATGCAGAGGCGGCCTCGCACAGGTCAATCCGCTGCTGCGCCGTACGACTACGAGCTCCTGCGCGAACAACCCATTCGCGTCCCTGCCGGCGAAGGAATGCTCGTGGTCAACGCGGGGGGTAACGGCGTCTACCGGCTGCGCTACGAGAAGGACCTCCTCGACGCCATCCTCGCAGGTTTCGACCGGCTCGAGCCGCTCGAGCGCTTCAGGCTAGTGGCGGACACCTGGGCCTGTGCACTGGCCGGCTCGACACCCCTCGAGCAGTTCTTCGCCCTGGTGAGGCGCCTCGAGGGCGAGAAAGATCCGAGTGTATGGACGATGGTGGCCGGCGCGCTCGGGCTCTTGGACTTTGCGGTTGCCGAGCCAGACCGCCCTGCGCTGGAGTCCTTCACACAGTCGCTGTTCGGACCAGAGCTCGAACGCGTCGGCTGGGACCGCCATGGCGACGATGACGGTGAGGCGGCGAGGCGTCGTGCAGTTCTCATCGCAGCACTCGGCACGATCGGCGCCGATCCTTCGGTACGGGCCGAGAGTCGCGACCGCTTCGTCGCGCTCGGCCAGGGCGCGTCGCTGGACGCGGACACCGCATCGGCCATCCTCCGTGTCGTAGCGACCACCGCAGGACGCACGGAGTACGACGCGCTCCTCGCTCGTTTCCGCTCCCCGTCCGACCCGATCGAGGAGCAGCGCTACCTCGACTCGCTCAGCTATGTCCGCGATCCGGATCTCGTCGCGGAGACCTGCGAACTGTGCGTGACCGAGATCAGGAGCCAGGATGCTCCCTATCTCCTCCGGGCGCTCCTGACCAACCGCTTCGTCGGTCCGCAAGTCTGGGAGTTCGTCTCCGGGCACTGGGACACGCTCCTCGAGCGTTATCCGGCCAACTCGATCACACGGATGCTCGAGATCTCGCGTCTCTGCCAGCTGGACCCGGACGGCACGCCAGGGCTCTCGCGCAAAGTCACGGCGTTCTGTGCTGCACATCCCCTCGGCGGTCAGCAAAGGGCGGTCGACCAGAGCCTCGAACGCCTGGCGGTGAACGTCCGATTCGTCCTCGAGCACAGGCCGCTTCTCGAGGCCCTTCTCGCCAAAGCCTGAGCTTCGGTGGTAGATGTGGACCTCGCCATCGCGATGAGCCCTCTGTCGAGACACCAACGCCTGCTCGAGGCGGCTCGTGCGACCAAGGGCTTCATGCCCGACGACGAGGGCCTTGCACTTGCCGCTATCGCCGAGCGCGCCACGCTCGCAGGCTTCTCCTCCATAGTCGAGGTCGGCGCCTACTGCGGCCGGTCCACCCTGTACCTGATTTCGGGGATCGCCCGGGCGCTGAGCTTGGGCGCAGCACTCGCTGTTGTCTTCAGCGTCGACCATCATCGCGGCTCGGAGGAGAACCAGGAGGGCTTTGAGCACCACGACGACACGCTCGTCAACCGGGAGACCGGCCGGATGGACACCTTGCCGTTCTGGAGAAGAGCCATGGAGGCAGCCGCCGCAGAAGATCTCGCGGTTGCTGTCGTCGGTGACTCACACACCATCGCCGCTCGCTGGAACGTCGCCGCCGGCTTGGTGTTCATCGACGGAGGCCACGGCGAGGTGCCGGCCTGGGCGGACTACCAGGGATGGGCCCCGCGCGTCGCCGACGACGGCTGGCTTGCCATTCACGACGTGTTCCCTGACCCCGCCGACGGCGGGCGTCCCCCGTTCGAGATCTACGAGCGCGCGCTCAGCTCCGGCGAGTTCGAGGAGGAACACTCGGCGCAAACCGGGAGCCTGCGCGTGCTGAGGCGGCTCTCCGGCTCTGACTCCGCATCGAGGTCGAGCCCACAAGGCAGCGACCCGTCGACAAACAGCTGAGCAGCGGGGCTGAGCGTGTGAAGGCAGTCTTCGGCCAGCACCATCGCAGCTGCCGTATAGCTCGACCGCTCACCCGGCGGGTAGGTCGACTGCCCCGGGTACACAATGCCGGTCGTGTACGAACCGTCCGGCCAACGGTGCTGGCGGGCCCATCCGAGCAGGGTTGCGGCCTCGTCACGACGCCCGACCGCAACCAGGGCGATGGTGCACTCGGCCGTCTCTGCGGCGGTCACCCACGGTCGGTCCGAGACGCAACGCACACCCCGTTGCTCGATCACGAACTCGGACCACCGCTCCTCGATGCGCGCCGATGCCGTGTCGGGATCGAGCGCACCCACCAGCACCGGGTAGTACCAGTCCATCGCGAACTCGTCCTTCGAAGCGAAACCGCCTCCATTGTGTGCGATCGCGTGCCGCAGACGGCCAGCCGCGAGCTCCCAGTCCGGGTGCTCCCGGCCGAGCTGAAAGGCGCATGCGATGGCGCACCGGAGACTGAAGTACGCCGAGGATGAGCCGGTCAGCAGCCCATAGCTCCCCGGTGTCCCATCGGGGTCGACCGACCACACCAGCTCGCCGCCGGGCCGCTGCCAGTTGACGACGAAGTCGATGGCGCGCTCGACCGAAGGCCAGAGATCCTCCAGGAAACCCGAGTCCCTGGTGACGAGGAAGTAGTGCCACACTCCGGTCGCCACGTAGGCACAGACATTGGTGTCGATGCGGGGTTCCTCCACTTGGCCGTTCGCCAGGTAGTAGGTGTGCCACGACCCGTCTGGGCGCTGGGTCGCTCGCAGCCATTCATAAGCGCGCCCTGCGTCTTGGAGAGCGCCGCCAACGGTAAGCGCCATGGCGGCCTCGACGTGGTTCCACGGGTCGGTGTGGCCGCCGGCGAACCACGGGATCATGCCGTCTTGCAACTGGACGGCACGAATCGACTCGATCGTCTCGGCGATCAGGCAGCCCCCGACCACCGCTCGAGAGGGAGTGATCATCGCTCTGCGTGTCTCAGATAGATGACCAGGCTCTTGCCCAGAAAAGGGTTGAGGATTCTCTCGGGAACGCGGGTGAGAGGCGTGTGGGCCGTGATGTCCCACACCAGGAGCCGGTGGTAGCTGCGGACGGCGAGGCAGTTGTCGTTCTCCAGCCCGACGAGGCACCGGAGCCACCAGTACGGGCTGTGGAGCGCGTGCGCGTGATGGGACGCGACCAGCTCAAGGCCCGCGTCCTCGAGCCGCTCGAGCAGCTGGCTTCGGCGGTAGATCCGCAGATGGCCCCCCGGGACGCTGTGGTAGCGCTCCGAGAGGGCCCAGTTGACGAGCTCGGGGCCGTATCGCGGCACGCTGATCGCGAGCAACCCGCCCGGCCGGAGCACCCGGGCAAGCTCGGCCATGGCCGACGAGTCGTCGGCGAGGTGCTCGAGCACTTCGGCGCAGATGACCTTGTCGAAAGCCCCATCAGGAAACGGCAGTCTCAGCGCGTCACCCCTCACTCCCACCCCCGCTCCGCCGTCTCCTACCTCGCCGGCCTCGGCCATTGCCATCATCATCCCGATGACGCCCTTGACCTCGATCGGGTCCGCGTCGAGGGCGACGACGACAGCACCACGACGCAAGCACCCGAAGGCATGCCGGCCTCCGCCACAGCCCAGGTCGAGCACGCGCTCGGCGGGACGCAGGCCGAGGCGGTCGAAGTCGACGGTCAGCACGCCAGAAGCTCGAAATACTGCTCGGCCGTGGCGCGAGCCGTGACCGGCCAGGTGAAGCGCTCGGCGGTGCGCTCGCGGCCGGCTGTCCCGAGGCGGAGACGCAGCGCCTGGTCGC
Organism: Acidimicrobiaceae bacterium; assembly: GCA_003166375.1. Taxonomy (GTDB): domain Bacteria; phylum Actinomycetota; class Acidimicrobiia; order Acidimicrobiales; family Bog-793; genus Fen-455. The sequence continues at coordinate 10,059 of PMVZ01000212.1, forward strand.
CGAGCGCTGTGAGAATGGCCTGCGCGAGCGAGCCCGGGTCGTTCGGACGCACGAGCAGCGCCGCGGCGCCGCTCGGCCCGGTGACCTCGGGCAATGCCCCGCCCGTGGTCGCGATGAGCGGGACGCCACAAGCCATGGCCTCGATCGCCGGCAACGAGAAGCCCTCGTACAGAGACGGCACGACGGCGATCTCGGCCTCAGCGTAGAGATCGACGATCGCCTGGTCGCTCAGCCCCGACAGGAAGCGGACCGCGCTTGGAAGCCCGAGACGATCCAGCGCAGCGGGAATGGTGCTCCCGTCTCTCAGACGACCGATGACCACGAGATGAGCGTCCTGGCGCTCGGTGCGGACCTTCGCGAGAGCCTCCAAGAGCGGGACCAGGCCTTTCATAGGCACATCGGAGCTCGCCGTGGTCATGATCCGGCCCTGCACGCGCTTGATGCCGGGCATCGGCCGGAAGACCGCACCGTCGACGCCGACCGGGACGACCGCCATGCGCTCGAGCGCGACACCGAGCTGGTCCGCGATGTCGCGTCGCGACGACTCGGAGACGGTCACGATCCGTCGGACCTGTCGTGCGACCCGTGCCTGCATCCCGATGAACCCGTACCAGCGCTTGAGCGTCAACCGCCGCTGCCAGCCGTCGGCATGCGCCAGGTCCAGCTCGCGGTCGACAGTGATGGGGTGGTGGATCGTCGCGAGCACCGGCCAGCCGTCGTTCATCATGCCGACGATCCCCGAGCCGAGGGACTGATTGTCGTGGACGAGATCGAAATCCCCGAGGCGGCCGGCAAGGAGGCGGCGCGCCCTCAAGCTGAAGGTCAGCGGCTCGGGAAAGCCTGCCGTGCACATCAGCCCGAACTCGAGAAGGTCGACTGCAGAGGTGAACTCGCGCATTCTCGGGACGCGAAACGGATCCGGTTCGCGGTACAAGTCCAGGCTCGCCACCTTCACGAGCTCCACGGTCTCGCAGAGCTCGGGGTACGGGGGTCCCGAGAACACCGTCACCGAATGACCGAGCGCCGCGAGCTCGCGCGTGAGGTGACGCGTATAGACACCCTGGCCGCCACAACGCGGATTCCCCCTGTACACGAGGTACGCGATGCGCAGCCCGCGACGCCGAAGTGGCTCTGGCATGAGCCTCTAGCCTCCCCCGCACGGACTCGATAAGCAAAGCGACAGCCGCCGGGCCGCCGCCAACCAGACCCTTCCCAGCCCGGCGAAGTCTTCACTACTATGGAGCCGTGCGGATCGCCATGTGCCGATCGCGCTGGGCCAACTTCTGATGGCCGCCGACATCATCCATCTTTCCGGGATCGTCCACAGCCCGCTGCTAGGCAGTGACGGGGAACGGATGGGCCGGGTCGAGGACGTCATCGCGCGCCAGGGCGAGCAGGCACATCCCCCCGTGACCGGGATCGTCGCGCGGATCGGCCGGCGGGAGCTCTTCGTGCCGATCTCGATGATCGGAAGCGTTCGTCCCGGATGCGTCCAGCTCCAGGGCGAGACACTCAACTTCGCCCGTTTCGAGCGCAGGCCCGGCGAGCTCCTCCTGACGAAGGACTTGTCGGGAAGGCACCTGATCAACGTCGTCGGAGCCCGCCTCATCCGTGCGAACGAGATCGAGATCGCACTGGTCGACGGCACCTTCGAGGTCATCGGAGTCGATCCGACCGGTCGGCCCGTCCTCCGCCGGTTGCTCCCGCGGATGCTCGCCCAGCGCATACGGGCGAAGGCCGTCGTGGACTGGGAGAGCATCCAACCGTTCGTCTCTCACGTGCCGACGGCGATGCTTCGCATCCCGTACCGAAAGCTGGCGCGCCTGCACCCCGCCCAGATCGCCGACCTCGTCGAGGCCGCGTCACATGAGGAGGGTGAGGAGATCATCAACGCCGTCGGCCAGGACCTCGAGCTCGAGGCTGACGTCTTCGAAGAGCTCGACACCGAGCATCAGCTCGAGTTCCTGAGCACCAGGTCGGACAAGGACGCAGGCCGGCTGCTCACGACGATGGAACCCGACGACGCTGCCGACCTGATCGCCGATCTCGACCAGGACCGCCGGCTCTCGGTGCTGGAGGCCCTGCCACAGCCGACACAGGCCAAGGTCCGGGCTCTGCTCAGCTACAACCCGGAGACGGCCGGCGGCCTCATGAGCCCGGAGTTCCTTGCCCTGTCCGGGGACATCCTCGTCTCGGACGCGCTCGAGGAGATCCGTCGCAGCCCCGTCGCGCCCGAAGCACTCGGGGTCATCTACACGACCGACGAAGACGGCCGTCTCACCGGCACGGCATCGGTCGTCCGGCTGGTGAAGAGCCCACCGGCGGCGCGCATCGGTGAGGTGGCGGACCTCGATCCAGTGACAGTGAGGGCCGATGCCGACCTCCACGCCATCGTCCGGAAGATGTCGGACTTCAACCTCGCCGCGGCTCCCGTCATCGACGACCAGCATCGGATGATCGGCGTCGTGACCGTCGACGACGTGTTGGAGCTCCTCCTGCCGACAGGATGGCGCCGCGACTTCGGGATGACCGCCGCCGACGAATGAGAGAGGCCGGTGGGCCGCGCCGGTCTGCAACCCTTCCTCCAGATGTCGCCACGGCGGGCTGGGCGAGTAGGATCATGCCTGCAAGCAGCCATGCCTTCTCCGGCAACGGTGAGCTGAGTGCACCCGGCACGCGCCGGGGCGAAGCCGGTACCCGTCGGCGCCACTCGTTCAAAGGCAGGCTGACGATGGGCCAGGAAATGGAGCACCCCTGAGTACCGACGGTTGGTTACCTGACCAACTTCGCGCGCACGCTGCTCCAGAGCAGGAGCGACCGCCCCGCTGAGGCCTGCTTGACCTTTGGTGCGCGTGCGCGATCAGCCATGCCTACGCACACCGACGACGCCTACGGCGGCGCGAGAGGTCACCATGGTCGAAAACCTGCAACCTGGCGACGACGAGGAGTCCGAGGAGCACTCCTCGGCAGCTCTCGACAGCGCGCACGTGGGCGACATCCAGGGAGCTTTCGGCACGATCCGCGAGCACGATCACGCTGCTCGGCGATCCTGGGGCAAGAAGCTCCTCACGCTGCTCGCCATCGTCGGGCCCGGCCTCATCGTGATGGTGGG
>PMVZ01000395.1 GCA_003166375.1 Acidimicrobiaceae bacterium
GGTGACGGTGGCCGACGCCCTGGCCCATCCGACGTGGCAGATGGGGCCGAAGATCACGATCGATTCTTCGACGCTCATGAACAAGGGGCTCGAGGTCATCGAGGCTCGCGAGTTGTTCGACATCGACTACGACCGCATCGAGGTTGTGGTTCACCCCCAGTCGATCGTGCACTCCATGGTGGAGTTCTGCGATGGGACGACGATCGCTCAGCTCTCGGTTCCCGACATGCGCCTCCCGATCGGCTACGCGCTCGGCTATCCGGATCGTCTCGCTCACCCGTATGGCTCGCTCGACTTCTCCGCACCAGTTCACCTCGAGTTCGAGCCACCGGACTTCATGACTTTCCCGTGCCTCCGGCTCGCCTACGAGGCGGGGCGCGCGGGCGGCAGTGCGCCGGCGTGGCTGAATGCGGCCAACGAGGTCGCCGTGGCAGCCTTCCTGGGCGGTCGCATCCCGTGGGCGGCGATCGCCGAAGTCGTGGCAGACACGCTCGAGGCTCACGAGCCGGCGGACCTGGTGCTGGTGGAGGACGTTCTGGCGGCCGACGCGCTCGCCAGGGTGCGGGCCGCGAGTGCGGTCGAGTTCCGTGAGCGCGCGACGTGACGACTCAATAGGGCCTAGAAGCGGGAGACTTGTCCTGATGGACGACGCTTCAGGCGCTGGCGCGCCGCTCGCTCCTCAATCGCGGACGGCTGGGCTCGGGCCGCTGTTGCGGTTGGCTGTTGTCGTGGTCGCCGGCATCGTCGCCGCGATCGCGTTCGACGCGTTGCCCGTCCTGGTCGTGGTGCTCGCGCTAGTGGCCATGATCATGCTCCACGAGCTCGGCCACTTCGCCACAGCGAAGTGGAGCGGGATGAAGGTCACGGAGTACTTCCTGGGCTTTGGGCCGAGGTTGTGGTCGATGCGCCGGGGAGAGACCGAGTACGGCGTCAAAGCGATCCCGGCCGGCGGCTACGTCCGGATCGTCGGCATGACGATGCTCGAAGAGGTTGATCCGTCCGACGAGGCGCGCAGCTACCGCCAAGCATCTTTCCCCCGGCGCCTCCTGGTTGCCTTCGCCGGGTCGGGCATGCACGTCATCCTCGCGTTCGTGCTCTTGTTCTCGCTGTACGCCGTCTCTGGGGCACCGACCTTGACCTCCCCGACGATCTCGAGCCTCGGGCAGTTCTCGAAGGGCCTCAGCCCGGCACAACGCGCTGGGCTTAAGCCCGGCGACACGATCGTGGCCGTCGACGGGCGCAAGGTCACCGGTCTGGACTCGCTCATCACCTTCGTGAACAAGCACCCCGGTGATGCGCTCAGCTTCGTCGTGGACCGCGGCGGCCACGACCTGACCCTCCGGGTGACACCGGTCGACGGTCGCGACATCGTGGAGGTGATCGGCGGCCAGCGTGTCCAGGCCGCAAACCCCTCGGGGCCGCCGAAAGGGATCATCGGCGTCGCGCTCACCAACGTGCGGAACGTGTCGGTCGGTCCGTTGACCGCGGTCGGACGTGCCGGCTCGCAGCTCGGGTCCATGTTCGGCCAGACCTTCAGCGGGCTGGCCCAGGTCTTCTCGATACACGGGCTCAGCAATTTCGCCCACCAGGTCGCCGTGGCCGGAAACAGCCAAGCCTCCCGATCTTCGGGGACCTCGGGACAGGGATCAGGGGGAGGGACGATCCTGTCCATCGTCGGTGCCGTCCAGATCGGTGCCCAGGCAGCCAGGCAAGACGTCGCAGCGCTGCTGTACCTGCTCGCCGCTATCAACCTCTTCGTCGGCATCGTGAACCTGTTCCCCATGCTGCCCCTCGACGGAGGTCATGTCGCGATCGCAATCTACGAGCGGGCCCGTTCCCGCAAGGGGCGCAACTATCACGCGGACGTTGCCAAGCTCATGCCTGTCGCTTACGTCTTCCTGCTCTTTGTCGTGCTCGTCGGGCTCGGCGCTCTTTACATGAACATCGTCAACCCGGCTCAACTTCCTGGAGGCTGAGGGCCGGCCGCCGAAGCGGGCTCGCCCGGAACGACCGAGGCCCCCCGACGACACCCCGCTAAGCTGGCGATCGATGGCCAGAACAGGTGTGACGTTGGCCGAACGGCGCAAAACCCGCCAGATATCAGTGGGAAAGGTTCCAGTTGGCGGTGGCGCGCCCGTGTCAGTCCAGTCGATGACGGTGACGAAGACGGCGGACGCTGAAGGGACGCTCGCCCAGGTGTACGCGCTTGCCGCCGCCGGGGCCGACATCGTGCGTTGCACGTGCAACGAGCAGGAGGCGGCCGAGGGTCTGGCGATCATCGTCCCCCGGTCACCGGTGCCGATCGTGGCCGACGTGCACTTCCACTACGAGATGGCGCTCGCGGCCCTCGAGGCCGGGGTTAACGGGCTCCGGTTGAACCCGGGGAACTTGCGCAAGCCCGAGGAGATCAAGCTCGTCGCCTCTGAAGCGCGCGACCGCGGCGTTCCGATCCGAATCGGTGTGAATGCCGGTTCACTGCATCCCAGCTTGTACGAGAAGTACGGCGGCGCCACGCCCGAGGCGCTCGTCGAGTCCGCACGGATGGAGCTCGCCTACTTCGAAGAGGTCGGTTTCGACGACGTGAAGATCTCCGTGAAGGCCTCCAACGTCCCGCTCATGATCGAGGCGTACCGGCTGGCGTCGGAGACGTTCGACCACCCGCTTCACCTCGGGGTCACAGAGGCAGGTCCTCCTCCCGCCGGTTTGATAAAGGGCACGGCGGGCATCGCAACCCTTCTCGCCGAGGGCATAGGCGACACGATCCGCTACTCGCTCACTGCCGACCCGGTTCAAGAGGCGCGAGCCGGTCGTCAGCTGCTCGAAGCGCTCGGGCTTCGCGAGCGCAAGGGCCTGGACCTCATCGCGTGCCCATCCTGCGGCCGTGCGGAGATCGACGTGATCGAGATCGCGCGCAAGGTCCAAGAGGCGTTGGAATCCCGCTCGCTGCCGCTTCAGGTGGCGGTGATGGGCTGCGTGGTCAACGGGCCCGGAGAGGCCCGCGAGGCCGATCTCGGGATAGCAGCCGGGCGCCACAAGGGGCACCTGTTCATCAAGGGCAAGATAGTGCGAGTCGTGCCCGAGGACGAGATGGTCGAGGCTCTGGTCGCCGAAGCGGAAAAGCTCGTCGCCGAAGGTGTCGAGGCGCGTCTCGCCGCAGCGGATGCGGGCGCCGAGCTGGAGGCCGAAGAGGACCGCAAGGCGCTTTTCGAGGCCAAAGGCGGTGATGTCAACCACGCTGCGGAGCGCATTCAGATGATCCGCAAGACGATCGCCCACGAGCAGGAACCCCGCCCCTGAGCGACTGACCGCCGCGCAACGCGCGCGCAAGGCGAGAGACTTCCCCAAGATGACGGACTTCGAGCTTCGACGAATTGAGGAACACGAGATCAACGCCTTCGCGTCTTGTCAGGCGTCGGCGTTCGGTGGTCGCTACACGCCGGACAAGCTCGAAAGCCTGGCAGAGGACCTACGGCTCGACCGATCGCTCGCGGTCTTCGACGGCGGGGATCTCGTCGCCACGGCCAGTTCGTACGCGGTCCTGATGACGCTGCCGGGGCTCGTCCAGTGTGAGGTCACGGCGGTCACGGACGTCTCGGTGGCTCCGACGCATCGCCGCCGCGGGTTGCTCACCTCGATGATGCGTCGCCAGCTCGACGACCTCCGCTCGAGCAATGAGGCCGTGGCAGTGCTCTTTGCCAGCGAGGGAGCGATCTACGGACGCTACGGCTACGGCCCCGCGACCTTCGGTGCACGCTACGTGGTCGACAAGCGACGTGCCCGACTGCTGACACCTTTCGCAATGCCGTGCGGCCCCGGCTCGGGAGGCGGCCCCGGCTCGGTCCGGCTCGTCGAGCTGGCTCAGGCAGCCGAGGCGTTCCCCGCGGTCTACGGAGCATATGTGCCGACCCGAGTTGGTGAGCTTGACCGCCCGCACGGGGAGTGGGCGGAGTTGCTGGGGAACCCGAACGGAGCGGGCGAGGACGCGAGACACCGTTTCTTTGCGTGTTATGAGCAAGCTGGTCGCATCGACGGCTATGCCGTCTATCGCGTCGCAGCGATGGACCCTTCTGACCACTGGCGCCGCGCCGTGTTCGTGGAGGAGTTGTGCTCGCTGAGCGACGAGAGCTACATGTCTCTGTGGAGGTACCTGCTCGGCATCGACCTCACCGAGGAGCTGCGCACCCGCAGCCGGCCGGTCGACGAGCCTTTGCGGTATCTCCTCGAAGATCAACGGCACCTTCGCACGGCAAGCTTGGGGGATCGCACGTGGGTCCGTCTCGTGGACGTCCCGTGTGCGCTCGGACAGCGTCGCTATGAGGAGGAGGGAGCCATCGTCATCGAGGTGGAAGATGCGTTCTGCCCGTGGAACGATGGTCGCTTCCGCCTTTCGGTCGACGGCGACGGGGCGGGGACCGTGGAGCGCGTCGATGCCGCGCCCGACCTTGCCCTTCCCGTAGAAGCGTTGGGCGCTTTGTATCTCGGAGGCGTCCCCTTCGTCGCCATGGCAGAGGTCGGCCGGATCGCGGAACACACGGAGGGCGCAGCGCGGCTCGCCGACCGGATGTTCGCCACTCGGCGCCCGCCGTTTTGCACGACGAACTTCTGAACCGAAGACGAGGCAGTTTCAGCGGGACACGGGCCGGCCGCCGGTCTTCAGATCCTTTCCAGCTGCACGAGCTGGGCTTGTGGCGCCACGCTGCGAACGAGCTCCACGAGGTGGGGGTGGCAGGTCATGAACAGCACCTGATGATGCTCGGCAGTCTCCGCGAGCGCCTCAGCGACTGACACCGCGCGCCCCGGATCGAAGTTCACCAGCACGTCGTCGAGGATGAGCGGGAGGGCTTCGGAACGCTCGGCAAAGGTCTCCGCGAGCCCGAGTCGCAAACAGAGGTACAGCTGTTCGACGCTCCCACGGCTCAAGCTGCTGGCATCGATCTCGGCTCCGGTTGAGGAGAGGACCCTGATGGCGTCACGGCCACCTTCGTCGCCGACAGAAGGCAGCAAGCGCGTGTAGCGACCCTCGGTCACACTTGCGAAGCGATCACCTGCACGAGCAAGCACGGCGGGCTGATGCTCCTGCTCATGTCGAGTCAACGTGCGCTCGAGCAGCAGCCGGGCACATCCGAGGATGGCCCAGGACTTGAGCACCTCCTCGAGATCTTGCTCGAGCGCGAGTCGGGTCTGTTCGAGCTGTGACATCCGGGCCGAGCCGGCGACATCCCGGAGCTCGTTCGATGCGTCCTGATGCGCTCGCACCAGCTGCTCGAGACGGCTGCGAGCATCCGAGCGCGCGAGCACGAGCCCTGCTTGCTCCTCGCTCCAGGCGAGCACCTCTCCGGTCTCGAGCTCGGCCCGCAGGCGCCGCGCGTGGGGGCCGAGACCGAACGAGCGCTCCAGCTCTGCGCCTGCGTCCTGGACCACCTGCACGAGAGAGGTCCTCGTCGCGCGACGTTCGACCAATTCCTCGAGTGACGAGCAAAGTTCATCGAGGACACCTGCCGGGTCGGCTTCGAGCGACTCGGCGTGACCGCCGAGCTCGCGAAGCCCGGTTGAGAGCCTGCCGAGGCGAGCTTCGAACTCAGAGACCTCCGCGCGTAGTCGGTCGATCTTGGCATCGACGCGATCGAGCGCGCCGAGGTCCTTCCAAGCCGACTGAAGCGCAGTCAGGCTCTCGAGGACCCCGTCGGGCGAAAGCGCGGGCGCGAGCCCGTGCGCGACCTTCCACTCGGCGAAGGCGGAGCACTCGGCTTCGAGCTTGTCCGATGCCAGCTCCAGCGACTCATGGGCAGCTTTGCACCGCTGCAGTGCCGCGGTCGTTCGGCGGCGGTCATCCTCGAGTGACCGCTCGAGGGCTCGAGCAGCTTCAATGTCCTCTGCGGCTGTCTCGACGTCGGAATCACTCGGGGTGCTGGGCAGGCCTAGCGCGGTCGCGAGCTCGGCCACGCGAGCGACGACGCGTTCGTTCGCCACTTTCGTGCCGGTCTTCTCGGCGGGCTCTGCGACCAGGAGACCTCGCCGTGCTGCGATTGCGAGGGCCAAGAGCGCGCAGCCGGCGGCAGCGAGCACCGCGCAGGCGATGCGCACCGCCGGCACACCTGGTGCAAGGGCTGCGACGAGTGAGAGCGCGACGATGGCGAAGGCCACAAGCGCGATCGAAGCGCCGCTCGCGCCCCAGAGCGCGCCGGCGCGAGCACCTGTTCTGCGCGAGCCCGCCTGCTGTTGTGCGATCAGCATGCGCTGTTCGGCGAGGTTCTTGCGCAGCTCGCTCACCAACCTCGCCTGGTGCTCGGGGTCCGCCTCAGGTGTCCCAGGAGCGAAGGTCGCGACCGCTGCACCGCCCGGACCCGGAAAGCCGGCAAGCTCCGGGGCGGTGTCGGCGTCCTCCGCCAGGGCGCGGGCCGTGCGCCAACTCGCCTCGCGTTCCCCGAGCGAAAGCCGAAAGCGCCGTCCGTCGTCCATGAGCCCGATCCAGCCATCACTGGTGCGAACACGGTCACGATCCCAGGCGGGGCCGAGCGAACCCATCGCGGCCTGGATGGACTGCTCGATCCCGCAACGCTGGTTGTGCAGGTCATCAAGCTGGCCCGCTCGCTCGAGGTGCCCGGAGCACGCCGATCTGAGTGACTGAAGCTCGCAGGCTTGCGTCTCGAGCCATGCGGCGAGCGGCGCCGGCTCCTCCCAGCAAGCAAGGCCCTGACCGGCCGTTCGCTTGCGCTCGAGCACATCCCACAGCCGGACCAGCAGATCGAGGTCTCGTGTCCTGCGATCGTTCCGATCGGCTTCCTCGCGCGCTTGGGCTACTTCGCGTTCCAGGCGCAACAGCTCAGCGCGTCGGGCGGGATAACCGGCGGCTTCGTGGCTCGCTTCAGCGAGACTGCGACGGACATCTTCGAGTTTGGCCAGCAGCCGGTTGGCCTGAGCGTCGCCTTGTCGCAAGCGAGCCAGCTCGAGGCGCCGGCTTTGAAGGTCGCGCATCGCCCGGGCCGCGGAGCGGCGCTGGCCGACGATGCTGGCGGAGAAGAGGAGCTCTCTCACATCGTCCCTGGTCACCGATTCTGGACGTCCGAGCTCGGTCAGATCAACGGCGAACACCGCGCGGAACAGCGCTTCGTCTGCGCCGCCGAGCGCCCTGCGGAGGTCCTCTTCGGATGCCGAAGCTCCATCAGGTCGCCGGATGCTGACCAGCCTGTGCGGGCCGGCGTAACGCTCGATCCGCCATTGCCGGTCGTTGTCCGACGCGTTGGCGCGGCCTTCGGCCAATGTGAGCTGGCCACCGTGGCGTCCCCCCCGGACCGGTGTGCGAAATCGGGGATTGTCGCGGCGGTTGGGAATGCCGAACAGCATTGCGGTGAGGAAGTCGAGCAGCGTCGACTTGCCGGCTTCGTTCGGCCCGCTCACGATCACAAGGCCAGGGGAGAGGTCGTCGACCCCGAGGTCAGCCAGCCCTCCAAAGCCTTCGACGTGGAAGCCCGCGATGCGCACGACGAGCCCGGCGCGCCTTAGCGCCTGTCGCCCTCGAGCTCGCCGAGCGCGAGTACGAGGGCCCGATCGATGAGCTCGGCCGGTGGCAAGCTCGGTGACTTCAGTAGCCGTTCGAGGATGCGCCGGGTTCTAAGTGGTCCGGGGAGCCCCTCGGAGAGCTCGGCCGCGAGGTCGTCCACCGCACCGTCATCGGTTACGAGGTCGAGGCCGAGCTGGTCGGCAAGCGCGATGAGATCGGCGGCGAAGTCCGATCCGGCCCGAACCGCATCGAGGTCGACCGCCGGACGCGACCGGTCGTCTATGGAGTCCCACCAGCAGAAAGGCTGGTCCTCCGCGAAGTCGTCCCTAAGCGCGATCAGCAGTTCCTCCATTGATCCCGGGCGCCGGAGGTCAAAGTGCAGCTCGCCCTGGCCAACCAGCTGTCCGCGCAGCACGAGCGACCGCCCGTCAGCGGACGCGAGCCGATCCCGCGACACGCTGACGAGTCGGGCGCGCAGCTCTGCAAGATCAGCGACGTCGACTATGTCGAGCTCGACGAGGTCAAAGCGCACGACATCGCAGCCGACCGGCTCGATGTCTGCGACACGCCCCCTTTTGACGTGAACGACCACCGCACCTTTCAGTCCTCGCTCGCTCGGCTTGGGGCTGCGAGCCTGGAGGTTGCCGGGGTAGACCACCCAGGGCTCGTCAGAGCCCCTGTGGCCCGAGAGGATCATGCGAGCGTGCACGTGGCCGAGCGCCCAGTAGTCGAGGCCGACGCTCCGCAGGTCGTCGAGCGTGCACGGGCTGTAGTCGTCGTAGCCGGAGGCCGCTCCCTGCACGTTGCAGTGAAGGACGCCGACTTGGACACCGGGCCCGGCGCCGCGAGCGAACCTCAGCGCCAGATTCTCGCGTTCGCTGCGCTGGGCGAAGCTGATGCCTTGCACGGTCGCGAGGGGGATCCCGTCGACCTCGACCCGCACCGCCTTGACGGTTCCAGTGCCGAAGATCGTGACGCGTTCCGGCCACGGACCACCAAGAGCGGACCATCCCGTCTCGACCGGGTCGTGGTTGCCGTGCACGACGAAGCTGGAAATGCCCGCGCTCGAGAGGCGGGCGAGGCCGTCGCGGAACCGCAGCTGTGCGCGAAGCCCGCGTTCGGGCCCGTCATAGATGTCGCCGGCGACTACGAGAAAGGCCACGCGCCGCTCCAGGCACACATCGACTAGTGAGTCGAATGCGGCGAGCGAGGCTTCCCGAAGCTGCTCGGCCACGTGTGGAGCAGTCGAACCGATGCCTTTGAACGGCGTGTCGAGATGTAGGTCCGCCGCGTGGACGAAACTGAAGTCGGGAGTCCGGAAGGGATCATCCATCGAAGCGAGGCTACCTGGGGGGTGTATCGCCGGCCGGTGATCCCTGCAAATACGAATCTGAGCACAGGAGCGAGATGACAGGTCGGACAGGCGGCGACGTGGTCGTGGACGTGCTCGCGCGGTCGGGGGTCGATGTCGTCTTCGGCATCCCGAGTGTCCACAACCTCCCCATCTACGACGCGATCAGGCGTGATGGCCGGATCCGCGCGATCAGCGCCCGTCACGAGCAAGGTGCCGTGGGTGCGGCCGACGGGTTCGCGCGGACGACCGGTCGGCTCGGTGTGTGCCTGACATCGACCGGTCCGGGAGCGGCGAATGCCATGGGGGCCCAGCTCGAGGCTTGCGTGTCGTCGTCGCCCGTCCTGCACCTGACGGGCCAGATCGACAGCCGGTTCCTGGGCAAGCATCGGGGCTTCATCCACGAGGTTCCCGACCAGCTCGCCATGATGGCGACGCTTTCGAAGGCCAGCCACCGGCCGCCGTCGCCGGGTGCCATAGCCGCCACGATCGCGCAAGCAGTCGTGGAGGCCATGACGTCGCGTCGCGGGCCGGTGTCGGTGGAGATACCGATCGATTTCCAGTACGCGTCGCCGGTATTGGAGGAGGATCCGGTCCAATTCGCGGGCTCGCCCGCATCGGCGGGCACGCCCGAGGGTGGCGAGGTTGCCCGCGCAGCCGAGATCATCGCGGGATCCCGGCGGCCCATCGTTTGGGCAGGCGGTGGAGTCCCCGCCGCCGGTGCGGTCGAAGAGGTGAAGCTGCTTGTGCGTCGCCTGGGTGCGGGACTGCTGACGAGCCCGAACGGGCGTGGGGTCGTTCCCGAGGATGATCCCTCCTGCATCGGCAACCTCGCCTGGGACCCCGACGTCAGAGCCCTGTGCCGCGAGGCAGACCTGCTCGTGGCGATCGGGACGCGTTTTCAGGGACCGAATACCGAGAACTGGAAGATGGAGCTGCCCGAGAGGCTTGTGCAACTGGACGTCGACCCCACCGTGCCAGGTCGGAACTATCCGGTGCAGGCCGCGATCGTCGGCGATGCGAAGCTGTCTACTGCAGCATTGCTGGAGGAGCTCGATCGCATCAATGCACCGCAGGTATTCGCGCAGCCCCCGTGGGCCGAGCGTGTGGCAGCCGCCACGAGGTCCGGCCGAGAGCGGCTGCGGGCCATGCTCGGGCCACAGGTCGGGCTGCTCGACGCGTTGGCCTGCTGCCTCGATCCCGGCACTGTCGTGGTGAAGGACTCGACCATCTCCGCTTACACGTGGGGCAACCGGTTGTTGCCAGTGCTGCGACCCCGGACCTCGATCATGCCGAACAGTTTCGCAATCGGGCTCGGGCTGCCACATGCGGTTGGTGCCGCCGTTGGCTCACAGGTGCCACCGGTCGTGCTTCTCGCCGGAGACGGCGGCTTTCTGCTCTCGGCAACCGAGCTCGCGACAGTCGCGCAGGAGGAGCTTCCGATCGTGGTCCTCGTCTTCGTGGACGGTGGCTACGGGGTACTCCGCAACATCCAGGAAAGCCAGTACGGGTCCGAACAAGGGCGCATCGGTGTGGACTTGGGGCACCCCGACTTCTGCGGCCTCGCGGCGGCGTTCGGGATCCGGGCCGAGCGCGTCGAGTCGATCGGCGCCTACGCGACGGCAGTCAAGCGAGCCCTCGAGGACCGCGGGCCCTACCTGGTGGAGGTGGACCTCGACGCGATCGGCCCGATGAAGGTGAACTACACGGGCACGTCGAAGCCGCCCGGGCCGAGTTAACCCAGCCGTCCAAGGACCCGGTTCATGGCGTCGCAGCCGGCATCGACCTCGTCCGCCGTCATCGACAACGCAGGCCGGAGCCGGAGCGTGCGCTCGCCGCAGCCGAAAGCGACGACGTGCTCCTCACCCCAGAGCGTGGTGAGCACGGAGCTTCGAAGTTCGCGCGTCGCAAGGTCGATCGCGGCGACGAAGCCGCGCCCGCGAGCGTTGGAGACAGCCTTGGGCCAGGCCTGCTCGAGCTCCACCAACCTCGCTAGGAGATGCTGGCCGACGGTTGCGGCGTTCGCGATGGCACCCGTCTGTTCGACCAGCTGCAGCAGGCGCCGGGAGCGCACCATGTCGGTGAGATTGCCGCCCCAGGTCGAATCGATCCGGCCGGGGGTCCGGAAGACGTTCTCGGCGACCTCGTCCACACGCCGACCCGCCATGACTCCTCCGAGTTGGACCTTCTTGCCGAAGGCCACGAGGTCTGGAGCAAGCCCGAGCTGCTGGTAACACCATGGCGTGCCCGTCGCCCCGGCTCCGGTCTGCACCTCGTCGATCACGAAAAGGGCGTCGTATTGATGGCACAGGTCCTGGACGGCCAGCAAGAACTCCGATCGCAGGTGGCGGTCGCCGCCCTCGCATTGAATGGGCTCGGCGACAAAGCAAGCGATGTCATGCGGGTACGCCTCGAACGCGGCCTTGGCTTCGGCGAGCGCCAGCTCCTCGGCGGCTTCGACCTCGGCCCTGTGGGCCTCCAGCGGGAAGCGCACAGCGGGAGAGGAGATCCGCGGCCAGTCGAACTTCGGGTAGCGGTCGGTCTTGACGGGATCGGTGTTGGTCAGCGAGAGCGTGTAGCCGCTGCGGCCGTGGAAGGCGTGCCTTAGGTGAAGGACTCGGGTGCCCAGCTCCGGCGAGCGACCGGCCGCCTCGTTGCGGCGGGACTTCCAGTCGAACGAGCACTTGAGGGCGTTCTCGACGGCGAGCGCGCCGCCCTCGATGAGGAACAGATGGGGCAGTGCCGGGTCCCCGAGCACGCGGGTGAAGGTGGTGACGAACTCGGCGAGCTGGACAGTCGGCACTTCGGCGTTAGCCGGCTTGTTCGCAGCGGCCTCGACGAGCTCGGAGCGCGTCGTCGGGTCGTCGAAGAGCCCAGGAGGGTTCATCCCGAGGGGGGCCGAGCCGAAGAAGGTGTAGAAGTCCAGATACTCGGTGCTGTCCCTGGCATCCACCAGCCGGGACCCGTGGCTCTTCGCGAGATCGAGCACGATGGGAAAGCCGTCTACGAGCATGTGCTCGGCGAGCCGCTCGTGAACCTCATCAGGCGCGATATGGCACTGATCCTGGGTCGTTTTCATTACCGGAGCGTATCGCTACTACGCTTTCGCGAAACGCAACCGCTGAGGAGAATAGCGATGACCTTCGAGCTCAGCTCGTTGATCGAGGCCCGCCAAGGTGAGAATTTCCGCCTCCACAGTGAGTATCTCAATCCTCAGCTCGTGAAGGTGCTGAAGACCCTCGGTTTCGATCGCTTCTACGTCAGGGGAGAAGGCTGCTACCTGTACGACCGGAACGGAGAGCGTTATCTCGACTTCCTAGCCGGGTTCGGTGTCTTCGCGCTCGGGCGCGGCCATCCGGTGGTGAAAAAGGCGTTGCACGAGGCGCTCGACATGGACCTCCCCAACCTGGTTCAGCTAGATGCGGCACTACTGCCCGGATTGCTCGCAGAGGCGCTGGTGGCGAGAACGCATGACGGGATCCAGCGCTGTTTCTTCTCGAACTCGGGCGCTGAGGCGATCGAGGCCGCGATCAAGTTCTCGAGATACGCGACAAAGCGGCCCCGCATCCTCCACGCCGATCATGCGTTTCACGGCCTCAGCCTGGGGGCGCTGTCGCTCAACGGTGGCAAGGAGTTCCGTGAGGGGTTCGGCGCGCTGCTGCCAGGCTGCCACGAGGTGCCCTTCGGAGCTATCGAGCCGCTCGAGCGCGAGCTCCAGCGGGACGATGTTGCCGCGCTGGTCCTCGAGATCGTCCAGGGAAAGGGCGTGAATCTCGCTTCGGACGAGTACTGGGCGGCTGCCGCCGAGCTGTGCCACAGGCACGGGACTCTTCTCGTCATCGACGAGGTTCAGACGGGCCTCGGCAGGACAGGCAAGCTCTGGGCCTATGAGCATTACGGATTGCGGCCCGACATCATCACTGTGTCGAAGGCACTCTCGGGCGGCTACATCCCCGTCGGGGCGATGATGTGCTCGGCGGAGGTCTTCGACCGTGTCTACTCCAAGATGGAGCGCGCTGTCGTCCATTCCTCGACCTTCGGGCGGAACCAGCTCGCGATGGTGGCGGCGCTCGCGACCTTGCAGACGATCGACGACGAGGACATCGTCGATCGGGCACGTGTGAGCGGCGAGGCCTTCATGAAAGGCTTGGCCCCGCTCGTCGAGAAGTACGAGCTCTTCCACGAGGTACGCGGGAAGGGCCTGATCATCGGCCTGGTATTTGGCGAGCCGACCTCTTTCGGGCTCAAGTCGCGCTGGAAGATGATGGAGGGTGCCCGAAAGGGGCTCTTCTCCCAGCTGGTCGTGGGACCCCTCTTCCATCGGCACAGGATCTTGACCCAGGTGGCCGGTGACAACATGAACGTCGTCAAGCTGCTTCCCCCGCTGATCGTCGGTCAGGGGGAGGTCGACTACTTCGTCGAAGCGCTCGACGACGTGCTCGAGGACGCCCACCGCAACTCCGCGCTCCTGTTCGAATTCGGCCGGACTCTTGCGAAGAGCGCGCTTCGCAGGGAGCCCTCCTGAGCTCGCCCGGCCAGAGCGGCCCGGGTATGGAGTCGCCGACGGCCATCAGGCCGGGCGACAGGATGCTCGTCACGGGCGCAGCCGGCTTCATCGGCTCGGCGGTCACACGGGCCCTGTTGGCACGCGACGCGGAAGTTGTCGCGTTGCTCCAGCCCGGAGTTCCGAGCGTCAATCTCGATGGCCTTGTAGTCGAGCCTGTCGTGGCGGACCTGCGCGACGCGGCTGCTGTTGCAGCCGCAGCCACCGGGTGCCGCATGGTCTTCCACGTCGCCGCGGTGTACCGGTTCTGGGCGCCTAACGCGGCGGACTTCTACGACGTCAACGTCGGCGGCAGCCTGAACGTGATCGACGCCGCCAAGGCCGCCGGGGTCGAGAGGGTCGTCTACACGAGCACCGTCGGCACGATCGGCTTGGACGGGACCGAGAACGGCGGCGCCGCGGACGAGACCGCCTGGGCGCGTATCGGCCACCTCTTCGGGCTCTACAAGCAGTCGAAGTACGTGGCCGAGCACGAGGTTCTGCGCGCAGGGGCCCAGGGCCTGCCGGTCGTCCTGGTACAACCTACGTTGCCTCTGGGCCCCGGTGACCGGGCGCCGACGCCGACCGGCAAGACGATTCTCGATTTCTTGAGCGGCCGCATCCCTGGTTGGTTCGACACAGCGCTGAACGTGGTCGACGTCGACGACGTCGCCACCGGGCACCTGCTCGCGGCCGAGCGCGGTGCCCAAGGACGTAGTTACGTGCTCGGGGGCGAGAATCTCGAGCTCCGCCAGATCCTCGACGTCCTTGCTGCGGGAACCGGCTTGCCCCGGGCCACCATCAAGGTCCCCCGCCAGGTTGCGCTTGCTGCTGCGCACGCCTCGGACTTCGTCGAAGGCCGCCTCTTGCACCGGGAGCCGAGCGTTCCGCTCGAAGGAGCGCGGATGGCCGCGACCCGCATGATCTTCAGCGATGCCCGGGCCCGCAGGGAGCTCGGGTACCGGTCCCGGCCCGCCATCGAGGCGATCATGCGCTCGGCGCGTTGGTTCGCGGAGAACGGCTACGTATCGGAAAGGCGATTGGCCCGGATTGTCTGGAAGGACGTAGCCGAGCTTCCGCCGAGCGGTCGCATTCCCAACGGCAGGGCCAGGACCGCACTGGACCGGTCGAAGGGCTCCGCTTGATGTTCCCGAAGTTCGCGCGCGGTCCAACCGGATTCGCGCGCGATCGCCGGCGCGGGGTGGAGCGCCTCGTAGCACTGGCGGTGTTGGCTGCAATCGTCGTCCTGCCCGCGTCTTGCAGCTCGAACGAAGCTGGCCACGCGACGACGACAACGACCACGACGAGCACGACCACCACGACGACGACCACCACGACCACGACCTCCTCGACAACCACTACGACGACCACGACGCTTCCGGTGCCAGTTGCCGGGACGTCGATGTTCCGGGCTCGGGTGGCTGCACTGCCGCCCGGTGACGTCGTGCTTCCTGCCGTCTCGGAAGGCAGCGGTGCCTGGTCCAGGATGGTCCCGGTCGCGTACCAGACCTTCGGGAGCGGTCCCGATCTCCTCCTCATATCGGGCCAGGACGGAACCATGTCCTGGTGGGATCCGGCCCTGTTGTCGGATCTCTCCAGCCACTACACCGTGACCGTGTTCGACCTTCCGGGAGCGGGGTACTCAGGGCCTGTGACGAGCCCACTTTCGCTCCCGTGGCTGGCGGACATGACCGCTGGGTTTGCCCTCACCATCGGGCTGTCCGATCCCATCGTGCTTGGCTGGGGCCTCGGCGGCGAGATAGCCCTGTCCCTCGCGGAGCGTCATCCGGAGATCGCCTCCTTGCTCGTTCTCGTCGACACCTCGGCCGGCGGTACCGGTGCGTGGCCTCCTACTCCGCAGGTCGTGCGGCTGCTCGCGACGCCGGGCGCCACACCCTCGGAGCTATCGAGGCTTCTGTTCCCGGCAACGGCAGCCGGATTGCGGGAGCGAGCGCAGTGGCGGAGCAACCTCTTTTCGGGAACCCCTGATTGGCTGACGGCGCCGACCGTCAAGGCGGAGGCCGCGCTCCAAGCGACAGTCTGGAAGAGCACGATGCTGCTGGATTATCTCTCACGCGTGAAGATCCCGGTGTTCGTGGTCTCGGGTGTCGACGACGTCGTGTTTCCTTCGGGAAACGCGAGTGAGCTCGCCGATGAGCTGCGCCACACGTCGCTGGTCATCGTCCCGGACGCGGGATACGGCGCGATGACACAGGACGAGCCCGCGTTTGTCGCCGCGGTGGAGAAGTTCACCGGATGATGGGCCCGACATCGCTCCGGGTCCTGCGCTCTGGCATCTTCTCCTGATGCGATGTCTAATATAGAAAAGATCCGACAGCGGCAGGATGCCAGCTAAGCTGGCATGAGCCCGAATGATCCCAAAGGGGGATGTTGTGCCCGAACTCTCAGCTGCCGTCGCAGACCTGGTTGTCGACTGCACGGGGCTGGCGTGTCCGCTTCCAGTCGTCAAGACCGCGCAGGCGATCAAGAATCTCGCCCGGGGACAAGTTCTCGAACTGCTCGCCACAGATCCAGGCGTCGAGCCGGACATGCGCGCGTGGAGCAGCCGCACCGGCAACGACCTGCTCGGCATCGACAAGCAGGCTGACGTCTTCCGCATCCTCATCCGCCGGGTGAAGTGACAGGGCCCGGCTATGTGGGCCGACCAGTCTGAGACCAAGATCCTCTATGTGCAGACGCACGGGACAACCGACCCGGGCCGTAGCGCGACGCCATTTTTCCTCGCGGCCTCTGCGGCGGCGATGGAGTTCGAGGTCATGATCTACTTCACGATGTACGGCCCCACCCTGCTGCGCAAGGACGTGGTGGACAAGATCGGGCCGAAGGGTGACCAGGGCCAGCCTTTGCGCTACTTCATCGAGCAAGCCACAGGCCTCGGTGTCCGGCTACTGGTCTGCCAGCCGTCGCTCGACCTCAACGACCTGAGCCTCGATGACCTGATCGACGGAGTCGAGATGATCGGCGGCGCCGCCTTCAATAGCCTAGCGGCCTCCGCCGATGCCGTGATCAGCTTTTAGGCCCCCTCGATGATCGAGACAGCCGCCCGGCACGACGAGACGGACGCCCACTACAAGGTCCCGGACGTCGCCGGCTACGCCGAGGTGCCCCACGAGGAGAAGGTGCGGCTGTTCGAGCAGGTCAAGGGTGACTTCCGCTTCGGCGACTACCTGTACGGCTGCTATGAGTGCGGCATCTGTGTCGCAGCCTGCCCGTCCGCCAAGTTCTACGACTTCAGCCCGCGCCGCGTCGCGCAGGCGGCCGCGCGCGAGGACGTGGACCTGATCTACCAGCAGATGCAGGAGGACATCTGGGAGTGCTCTCAGTGCTTCTCGTGCCTGCGTTGCCCGCGCGGCAACAACCCGGGCGGGATCATCACGATCATGCGGGAGGTGGCCGTCAACAACGGGCTGGCCTCGGCGAAACAAGCGCTGGTCGGTTACTCCCGGATCATCTACAAGATCATGTCCAGCGGCACGCAGGTATCGCCGGACATGCTGCGGTCGGACGCGTTCCCCGACTGGGGTCCGGAGACCGCCGATGTGGCGGACAACTTGGACCTGTGGCGCCGGGCACTGCCTGCCGAGACGATGCACACTACCTCGACCGGATGGTCCGTCGCCGACAAGACGCTGGTCGAGCTGTACCTCATCTGGCTCGAGACCGGGGCCCTCGACATGATCGCGGATGTCGACAGCGGCCTGCATTCGATCCTGCTAGAGCTGATGGAAGAGCGCCTCGAGGAAGAAGGTATCCAACTGTGACCATTCCGATTGGGGCGCTGAGGCGCCAAAAGGCTGCCACGGAGCCGGTCACGGACCGCCGGTCGCTCGAGGACCCCCGCGCCGAGCTGCTCGAGCTGGAGCGCCAGGGCGAGCTGATCGTGCAGAAGATCGACCGGGAAGCGGTCACCGTGTCGACGAAGTACGGGCGCGAGAAACGGATCCAGAAGTCGCACCTGTGGCACCACAAGTCCTGTGGGCAGTGCGGCCATATCCCGGGCTATTCCACTTCGATCTTCTGGGTCATGCGCCATCTCGGCTACGACTACCACGACCCGTCGGACCAGACTTCCTGCACGGCCTGGAACTACTACGCCAGCGCGACCTCCAACGCGGCCGCCCAGGCCGCCGTCGCCGTCCGCAACTTCGCCGCAGCGTACGAGAGCGGCTACTTCCCGCTGATCCACTGCGGCACCTCCTACGGTCACTACAAAGAGGTGCGCGAGGAGCTCATCGGCCACCCCGAGCTCCGGGCGCAGGTCCGCGACATCATGGCCAAGCTGGGCAAGCCGCTCGTGCTGCCGGAGGAGATCGTGCACTACTCCGAGTGGTTCCACGCATTGCGTGACGAGATCGCCGCCAAGCAGGTCCGTGACATGTCGGGAATCGTGGTGACCGTCCACCCGGCGTGCCATTACTACAAGCTCGTCGAGGGCGACGCGATCTACGACCCGGACATCTACGGCGGCCAGCGCACAGCCGTGGTGACGGGCCTCGCCCAGGCACTTGGTGCCGAGGTGCGCAACTACTCGACCTGGTTCGACTGCTGCGGCTTCGGTTTCCGGCACATCTTGGTGCAGCGCGACTTCACACGGTCCTTCGCAACGCTGCGGAAGATCGAGGTGATGAAGGAGGAGGCCAACCCCGACGTCGTGCTGACTCACGACACCGGGTGCGTCACCACTTTGGACAAGAGCCAGTTCGCGGCCAGGGCGCACGAACGCAACGTCGGGCTCGCGGTGCTCAGCGAGGCGCAGTTCGCGGCGCTGGCGATGGGGGCACATCCATACCGGGTGTGCCAGCTGCACTGGCATTCCGCCGACTACCGGCCGCTCCTGGAGAAGCTGGGCATCGACTGGGAGAAGGCATGGGAGGAGTTCCAGAGCGATCTGCGGCGGCTCGAGAGCGGCGAGAAGCGCTATCTCGACTGGGATGACGTCGATGCCTGACAGCCAACCGCACCCGCGCCGCAGCCGCATCCCAAAGTGGCGGTGGCGACCAAGCCGGCCCCAGTTTGGAGAGCACGACAACAGCGGGCGGCAGTTCGCGCTCGTTGGACACGAACACGACACTTGAGGTGATCAATGTCCTCGGACAAGGTTGCTGTTATCGGTGGGGGCCCCGGGGGGTTGCGCGCGGCACAATGCGTCGCGGAGATCGGAGGCGAGGTTGTGCTGGTCGAGCAGCGCGACTTCCTCGGAGGCACCCCGGTCGCGGAGAACTACGCGGGCCTGACTCCGCGCGGTGAGCCCGCGCAGCCCCAGATCCGGGCGATGATCGACACGGTCACCGCCCATCGGCTCGTCGAAGTCCGGCTCGGCACCGAGCTAGCCGGGTTGGCGGGGGAGCCCGGAGCCTTCACGTTGACGCTGCGCGGCACCCAGACGGCCGAAGCGCAGACGGTCGAGTGCGGCGCCATCATCATCGCCACCGGGTTCGGTCACTTCGACCCTGGTCGGTCGACCCAGATGTACGGGTACTTCGAGTTCCCCGACGTCATCACCCAGGCTGACCTCGAGATGATGCTGTCCGAGCACAAAGTGCTGTGTCCCTCTGACGGCCAGCCGCCGGAGCGGGTCTGTTTCATCCAGTGCGTGGGCAGCCGTGACCGCCAGATCGGCAACGAGTACTGCTCGAAGGTGTGCTGCGGGGTGGCGTCGAAGGAGGCCATCGAGGTCCGCCAGCTGCTGCCGGATTCGAAGGTGTTCATCTTCTACATCGACATGCGGATGTACGGCTATTGGGAGAACGAGATCTACTGGCCGGCCCAGGAGCAGCACCACGTCCAGTATGTGAAAGGACTCATCACCGAGGTTCTGCCGAAGGGCGATCGCCTGCTGGTCCGCGGAGAGGACACCACGATGGGCCGGCCGATGGAGCTGCTGATGGACCTGGTCGTGCTGTCGGTCGGTATGGAGCCGTCGCCGGGCACTCGCGAGGTCGCGAGACTGCTCGGGGTGAAGCAGAACAAGTACGGCTTCATCGACGCCGTCGGCGCGCCGCTCGACCCGGTCAGCACCGACCGGGAAGGGATCTTCGTCTGCGGTGCGGCATTCGGCCCGGCCGATCTCGAGGACACCGTCTCTTCGGCAGCCGGCGCGGCCATCCGCGCCGTTGGCTACCTGCGTTCGCGTCCCGTCACGGCGGCGAACTGAGGCGATGGCGATCCGATGACCGGTCCCGTCGTCGACACACCGAGCGCGCTGGAGTTCCAGCGCGAGATCATGGACCGGACCAGCGAAGCCGAGCTGCAGGGCATTGCCGCTGACCTGGAACGCAAGTCCTCGGCGCTGCGGGACCTGCTGTCCGGTGAGCCGTCCTCGTGGGACCGCGCGACCCTGCGGCAGGTGCTGCGCTGGCTGTTCGCAACCCGGCGGCGCGCCGACTCGATACTGGACTCGATCGGCCCGCAGCGGCTTGCAGCGGCCATCGCCGGGCTTCTCGACGGCGGCGACCCGGTGGCAGACCGGATCGACCGCTTCGACGCCTCTTTGACCGGGCGCGCCGCGCTGGCCGCGCTGGCCGGGTCCGGCTTTGATCTCCCCGCCGAAGTGCTGCATTTCACCTCGCCCGACCGGTACTGGCTCTGGACGAGGTGGATATGGGATCCGGGCGCCCGGACCGGTGCTCTCGCTCTGGTCACGACCGATGACCTTGATCTGGGTGCGGGAGCCACGAGGGGAGCGGTGTACCTCAGTGTCGGCCGCGCGATGGCCTTTGTCGATGCGACCGGCAAGGCGGCCGGCTTCACCTCAGCGGGTCCCGGCTTGTTCGGCACGGATGTCCTGCTGGCCGCGGTGTACGGGGTTTACATGTACACGGTCCTGCAGATGCGTTTGACCCGTGAGTTCAACCAGGTCGTCCCGACGCTGCCCCATCTCGTCCGCCGCCTGCTCGGCGTCTACTACCTGGAGGGCTAGGACAATGCCTGTCGGTGGCCGGAAAGTCCGGCCGGTCGCGGTGGAGAAGGAACAGGCGAGGGTTGCCTCCACCATTTCGGGGCGCGAGGTCGACCTGCCGGCGATGTGGAACCGGATGTTCGAGCCGCGGGTCCTCACCGACTACGGCCCGGACGGCTTCGCCGCGATCTCGAAGCTGCCCGGCGGCGAGTCGCTCGAATGGTGCTACGGCTGCGGCAAGTGCACGCCGGTCTGCCCGGTCGACATGGTGGGCGACTACGGCCCGCGCAAGATTCATCGCAAGGTCCAGACCGGCATCGACCTGTTCGCCAATCCCGACCTGTGGCTCTGCACCGCCTGTGGGAACTGCTTGCGGGTCTGCCCGAAACAGGTCGACATGCTCTCGGTCATGCCGGCCGTCCGCGAGGCCGCGCTGAACGGTGCGGCGGTGCCGGCTGAGCTGCAGGAGGTCTTCGAGAAGACTTTCCGGTACGGCAATGCTCTCGGCCAGAACCAGCGGCGCCGGGCGCAGTGGGCAGAGAGCGCGGGGGTTCCGGTGCGAATCCTGGC
>PMVZ01000238.1 GCA_003166375.1 Acidimicrobiaceae bacterium
TGGGACATCGTGTTACCTCTCCTCTTGAGTGTTGGCTTCATTCTTGTGTGTCTCCCTTTCTCTTCTCTTTGTGTATCCAGGATTGACCGATTGTCCGACACTCCTCAGTACAGATCGCCGGTTGACTCCAGCAACGTGACCACCTGCAGCCCGCTGGGGTGATGAAGGCCGCTGGCCTGTCCCGAGGACAGCGGTCGTGCCTCGCACGACCAAGCGAGTGGGGGCGCGCAGTTCCACCGCCGGCGCCACACCAGGTCGGGCCACCGCGCCAACCAACTGTTGCGCGATCTGGCGGCCCTGGTCCCAGACGTCCTGGGAGATCGTCGTAAGTTCGAAATACTGGGCCATCGGGTGATCGTCGAAGCCGATCAGCGACACATCAGCGGGTACCCGCAAGCCCACGCGCCGCAGTGCTCGAAGAGCACCGAAAGCCATCTCGTCACATTCCGCAAATATGGCGGTGGGCAGGCTGCGGCGACCGAGTAACTGGACGGTAGCTTCGTCGCCACCCTCGATGCTGAAGGCGCCGTGGGCCTCGAGTTCCCGGCTTGCTCGGAGGCCCGCCGCCTTGAGGGCTGCGTGGTAGCCCTCACGACGTCGGAGCGCCACGGTGAAATGCTGCGGCTCGTTCGGATCTCCTGAAATCATGCCGATCCGTTCGTGGCCGAGGTTGATGAGGTGCTGAACCGCTGCGCAAGCGCTTTCAGCGTCGTCGATCCTGATGCTGGAAAAGCCCCCTACTTGGGCTCCAATCATGCAGACCGGGACATCAAGGGCGCGTAGAGCGGCGATCTCCGGCTCAGTCAAAGACAGCGTCACCAGCAGCACACCATCGACCCGCTTACGGAGCAGGCCGGAAGCGAAGCAGCGCTGGCGCATCTCCGTGTTACCAACGTGATAGAAGAGCAGGTCAAGACCAGCTTCCCTGATCACTTGCTCGACTGCGCCGAACAGCTCTACGAAGAACCATCTGGTCAGGTAGGGCATGACGATGGCCACAGTGCCCGTGCGGCCCGTGGCAAGTCGGTGTGCGGCAGGAGAGGCGCTATAACCAAGCTGTTCGGCCGCCTCCCGGATGCGTTTGGTGGTACTCGTCGAGATTCCGCCTACACCACGGAGCGATCGGGACACGCTAGAGGGAGAAACCCCCGCCCGGTCCGCTACCTCTTTGATCGTCGTCTTGGCCAATGCGCCCCACCTCTGGCTGGCCGCCTGTGACAGTAAACCTCTCTGGACAGAGATTCGAGTAACGGCACGATAGCGCCGTGGCAAACGCCGTGCAAGCGGTTGCGTAACAATTCTCTTACGAAGACTCGGCATGCGGCCAGGTCGACTTCGGTAACGCCGCCACCTGCTAAAACGCAGTATGAGGGCAGCCGGAAGAGTGATGAAGTACAAGGCAGGTTGGGAGCAAGCTGCACGAGGGTCCGCCGAAGACCGCTTCGGGACGCCGGACGATGAGCCTGCCGTCATCGGTGACAGCCGAGCTCGCGTGCCACCTCGAACGATTCGCTGGCGCAACCTACGTCTTCCCGAGCCGTAACGGCGGACCGCTCCACGCGGCGGACTGGCGGACGACTTTCTGGCATCCCGCCGTTCACACAGCCGGGCTGTCGCCGTTACGACCTCGCGATCTCAAGCACACAGGAGTCGCCTTCTTGGCCGCTGCCGGGGTGGACCCTCCCGAGATCGCCCGACGAGCCGGTCACACGAGCGTCGCGTTCACCTACGACCGCTACGGGCACTTGTTGCCCGAGGTCGACAAGCAGGCGGGTGCCAAGCTCGAGGCCTTGCGGTCCGCTACGCGCCGGCAACGACGAGCAAGACATCTTCTTGGAGAGCCGGAGCCGGCACCGAAGCCGACCCATTATGGATGCAGTGCGCGAGGACCTGAAGACACACAAGCAAGGCACCACCGCCAAGCGTTGGCGAACCCAATGTCATGTCAACCCTTTTTGGCTGGATCCCCGGGCGTTCTCAGCTCTGAACGTCTTTGCTGTGCCCAGCGACGGCCGGCCGGTCTTCGCTCACGCGCCGCCACCGCTGCCTTGGACGCTTCTAGCTTTTGTAGGAGCGCCGTGAAGGTGCGCACCTCGCTCGGTTCCCAGTCAGCGACGAACTTAGCGAAGCGCTGTAGGCCTATCTCCCGGAGCCGGCGCACCTCCTGATCACCCTGCGCTGTAAGGCTGACCAAGCATGAGCGGTGGTCGGCAGGGTCGATGGAGACTTCCAGGTAACCGGCGTCTTCCAGGCTCCGCACCCGGCGCGTGACAAGGGAAGGGTGGACCTGTTGCAGTTCGGCGATCTCTGACGGCCGGACATGTTGGCGGGCGGCGACGACTTCCAGCAAGCCGAGGGTGCCGGCCCCGGGGCTGGTGCGCCGGGCGCGCTCGAGGCCCCCCACGAGAGTGAACAGAGCCTGCACCATCAGCGCAACATCGCGCTTGCTAGGAGTCATGACCCCATAGTAGTTTAGTTGATAGACTCAATCAATAATTTGCGGAGCGATGACACTGAACGAGATGACACCGAACGAACAGCTGAGAGGAAGGCCCGCAAAAGGGGCCTTCCTCCACATCCCGGTCCCCTGGGTCTTTGTCTTGGGCTACTTGGTCGGGGCCGGCCTCCAAGTCCTGGCACCCGTGCATGCGAGCTCGACGCCCTTCTCGACGGCCTTGCGGCTGGCCGGTGGTGTCACGGTGCTTGTCGGGATCGCGCTGGCGGCGTGGGGTTGGTCGATGTTCAAGCGGGCGGGCACCTCAAGGGTGCCTGGCGAGACGTCGAGCGTGCTCGTCACTTCCGGCCCTTACCGCTTCACGCGCAACCCGATGTACGTCGGCCTGGCCCTCGCCTACCTGGGAGAAACAGGAGCGCTGCTGCAAGTTTGGCCCCTCCCCCTGCTGGTGCTCGTGCTCGCGTACGTCAACTGGTGTGTCGTCCCCGTTGAAGAAGCAAGCCTGAAGGCTTTCAGGGAATATGGCGATTACTGCTCCAGGGTCCGGCGTTGGCTCTAGACGTGCGTTCCGCGCATGGCACCGATCGACGCCGGACCCTATGGGCGCTCGTGGGCGTGGCCGCGCAGGTCGCGTTCATGGCCGGGTGGACCATAGCCGAAACTTGGCAGGGGCCTCGCTATAGCCCCATCAGTGACACCATCAGCGACCTGCAGGCGGCCACGGCTCCCCACGTGTGGTTCCCCATCGCGTGTTTCGCCGCCGGCGGCCTCGGCACCTTTTGTTTCGCGGTGTTCGGGTTGCGCCCAGCGCTCGCAGCTGCGGGGAAAGTGGCCGCGCAAGCTCCGTGGATGCTCGCGATTTCGACGCTCGCTCTCGGCAACTCGTTCCCACTCATACCTTGTAGTGCCGCCAACCTCGGGTGCAGCCTCCACCGCCAGCTCACCAGCCCCGGCGGCTTGACCGACGCCATAGTGGCGGGCGTTGCCCTCTCGGTACTTGCCTTCACCCCCGCGCCCCTCTGGCAGCGACTGAGGGTGTTGCCGAGCTGGCAAGGCGTCAAGCTCCTCTTGGTACCCGCGCGTGTGGTCTGCCCGTTTCTCTTTGCCCTGGTGGCGGTCTCATCGTTCACCGGGACGGACCAAGGGCTCGCCGAACGGGTCCTGGTCACCAGCTGTGTGGTTTGGGTGGGGGCACTGGCAGTTACCTTGCTCCTCGTCGCCCGCAAACCTCGTCGGCCGGTCACGTAGACCTTGTCGAAACCGCCGCCACTCCCCCATCTGGGCCCCACCCGAGGCCATTCCCAGGTCTCGCACACCGACTCGAAACTTAGGTCCACGCCTTTGGGCACTAGCCGATCGGGCTAGTGCTCGCGACACGTCGCCACGTTAGGCGCTCCCCGAGACGCGGATATGGCTCTTCTCAGACCAGACCGACTTTCGGCGCCAAGGATGCTCGGCGTGAGGCTTTAGGTCGCAACTGACGCCTAAACGCGTGACCTCGTTCTTGCCAGAGACGACGGACCTCCGTCCTGAGGTCTGCCAGCTCTGTGCCCGACTGGATCGCCAGATGTCGCGTCAACAAACTCGTTCACTACAACATCTAGCTGACGCTCGAAACATAGAGCTTGCCCGATCGCACGACCAAGACGACTGTGGCTGTCGGTGAGGTAAGGACCACTGCGCTCACGCGCGTTCCGTGCACGGCAAGGGTGGCATCAAAGTCCCCCGCGACAGAGAGCAAAGAGGGCATCGAGACTCCGGGGAGGGCGATGGCTGACCACCAGTTCTCGTTCCTGGCCTCGAGCGCAAGTTTCGCTGCGGCAAGCTCGTCGAACGCGAGGCGAGCGGCAGACAGCGGGTCGGCACCCTCCGCCCACGATCGGTCGGGCGTACCCGTCAGGCGGAGGTGACCGACGAGTATGCCGTTCTGTGACAGTCCGAGCCCCTGGGCCACAACTACCGCAGGCACGGGAAGGGCAATATCGAGCGGAGGGGCCTCCGGAATGGGTCGTGGCTGTGTCGCCTGCGCGCTCACGAACCTAGCGAGAACGACGAGGCGATCCGGTGTCCAGAAGAGTGCGTTGGTGGGCCAGCACGTGATCAGCGCCACCCCGATCCCGTTCGGCGGTGGCGGGAGGGACGCGCCAGGTTGGGTGACCTCAATCCGGTCGACCTTGAACACGAGGTTTCGGCAGTCGTCGATCCAGGAGACCCGGTCACCGGCGCGAACAGCACCGAGGCCCGAGAAGTAGCTCGCGTCGTGTGCGAGCAGGATGCTGATCCCCTTGCTGCCCGGCCAGACAGAGGCGGGATCGTGACCCACAGCCTCGTTGAGCACCGAGTCGCCAAGGCCCTGCAGAACTGGCGCTTCGAGCCCGATCGCGGGAACCGCGAGGATGGCCGGCAACTTCGGTACCGGATCGTTACCGCGTGTCGGAGTCGCGTTGCAGGGCGCCTTGACGGAGCGTCCGACAGGTCCCGATCGGGACCGATCAGGCAACCCGTCATGATGACGAGCTTGAGCTAAAAGCGCCTGTCCTCCCACCTCGGAGCGGTGCATCCACCAAAGCGGGTAGCCGATCCCGACCGCACATGCGGCAAGAAGTACACCCCCGACCGCCAACAACGGCCAGGACCGATGACGGCTTGCCGTGAGCTATGCCCGCCTGCGCCGGATGCGCACTGCACGCCCCACGAACGCGATGCCCAAGAAGCCGGCGAGGCCAACGAGCACCCAATACGGCCAGCCCACCCAGGGCTCGCCCGTGTGCGAGGGAGGAACCGTCGTCGGCGGAACGACTGGCGACGTCGTGGTCGTGGTCGG